>NZ_CP109150.1:3353784-3658674 GCF_035920365.1 Micromonospora sp. NBC_01740
GCGGCCAGGCCGGGGAAGGACGCCCCGTCGTCCTCCGCCGTCCACACGCTCGCGTCGATCCGGCGCACCCCGTCGACGAGCAGCACCACGTCGGGTGCCCGTACGCCGGGACGCGGCCCGATCGCCCGCCAGTCGACCGCCGGCAGCTCGGCGTCCGCGTCGACCTGAGCGCTGCTCGGCGCCGCGGGACCGCCGCCGCCCGCCGCCTCGAACGAGGCGCCGTACGCCGGATCCCACGCGTCGACGAAGAACCGGGGATCGGTCACCGCAGCGATCCTTCCGTCGCGGACGCCGCCGCCCCGCCACCGGGCCGGCCGGGCGGGGCACCGCGTGGGGCCCCGCTCACCGGCCGGTCCGTTCGACGCGCGCCGATCGGGCGTCCTTGCTGACCTCGAAGCGGACCGGGATGCGTTCGGCCAGGGCCGGCACGTGGGTGACCACACCGACCACCCGGTCGCCCCGGGCGGCCAGGCTCTCCAGCGTGGCGGCCACCGTGTCGAGGGTGGCCGCGTCGAGCGTGCCGAAGCCCTCGTCCAGCACGATCGACTCCAGGCTCGCCGCCGTCGTGGACAGTCCGGCGAGCTGCTCCGACAACGCCAGCGCCAGCGCCAGCGACGCCTGGAAGGTCTCGCCGCCCGACAGGGTGCGCACGCCCCGGCGCAGCCCCGCGTCGTGGTGGTCCACCACGAAGAACTCGCCCTTGTCGTGCACCAGGTCGTACTGCCCGCCGGAAAGCTCCCGCAGGATGCCCGAGGCGCCGTCGACCAGCAGGTCCAACGCCTCGGCGAGCAGCCACCGCTCGAAGTTGTTGGCCCGCAGGTGCCCCGCGAGGGCCCGCGCCACCTGCGCCTCGCGCTCGTACCCGGCCCGCTGCTCGCGCAGGCCACCCGCCTGCTCCCGGCGCCGCTCCAGCTCGCGCAGGTCGGCCTCGGCCCGCTCCAGGGCGCGGTCGGTGGCGCGTAGCGGATCGTCGGTGGGCGGCAGCCCGGCGGCGGCGAGGACGCCCGCGATGCGCTCGCCGACGCCGGCGGCCACCGCCTCGGCCTGCGTCACCGCCGCGGCCCGCCCGGCCCGCTCCGCGCGGCGGCGCGCCGACTCCTCGCCGGCCCATCCGGTGAGGGCGGCCCACGCGGCGCCCAGGTCCTCCCGGTCCGCCGTCGGCGGCCCGAACCGGGCCAGCCCGTCGCGGGTCGCGTCGAACGCCCGCCAGGTCGCCCGCAGCCGCTCCTCGGCGGCGTCCACCGCCGCCCGGGCCCGCCGGGCGGCGTCCCGGCCGGCCCGCACCGCCGCCGCCGACTCCTCCAGCGCCCGGCGCAGCCGCGCGTGGTCGTCCAGCTCGCGGCGCAGCACCGCCGGCTCGGCCGCCCCGGTCAGCTGGTCGTCCAGCTCGGCCAGCCGCGCCTGCACCTGGTCCTGGCGGGCCCGCGCGCGCAGCAGCACCCGCTCCAGCTCCCGGGCCGCGCCGTCGCGCTCCTGCACCACGGACTGGGCGGCCTTGCTGGCGGCCCGCGCCGCCCGTCCCGCCGCCGTCGCGGCGGCCACCGCCGAGTCGGCCGGCACCGCCGGCACCGACGCGACGGTCTGCTCGCAGACCGGGCAGGCGGCCCCGGCGCGCAGGTGCGCGCGCAGCGCCACCGCCTGGTCGGTCGCCTTCGCCTCCTCGTGGGCGCGGAAGGCCGCCTCCAGCTCCGCCTCGGCCCGCTCGGCCGCCGCCCGCGCCTCGGCCAGCGCCGCCACCGCCGCGCCGTGCTCGGCCTGCGCCCCGGTCACCGCCGCGCGGACCGCCTCCGCCTCGCCGGCCAGCTTCTCCCGATCCGTGTACGCCCGCAGCAGCAGCCGCAGCGCGCTCTCGTCGCCGGCGGCGGCCAGCTCGCCGCGCAGCTTCTCCTCGCGCTCCTCGGCCAGCGACACGGCCGTCGCCGCCTCGTCCGCGCCGGTCCGCGCCGCCGCGACCGCCCGGGTCACCTCCGCCACCCCGTCCGGCGCGCGCACGGCGGCCAGCACCGCCAGGTCGGCGTCGAGCGCCGCCAGGGCCGCGCCCGCCTCCCGCGCCGTCGCCCGGGCGGCCTCCAGCTCCGGTACGGCGCCCGCCACCGCCCCGGCCAGCTCCCGCATCCGGCCGACCTGCCCGGTCGTCGCCTCCAGCGCGGCGTCGTCGACGTCGGTGAGCCCGGCGAGCGCCTGGTCGACCGCCTCCAGCTTCGCCTCGGCCTGCGCGGCCCGCGCGGTCGCCCGCTTCTGCACGTCCTCGTAGACCCCGAGGCCGAGCAGGTTGACCAGGATCTGCTGCCGGGTGGCCGGCTTGGCGTGCAGGAAGTCCGCGAACTGCCCCTGCGGCAGCACCACGCAGCTGGTGAACTGCTCGTACGGCAGCCCGACCGCCTCCAGCACCGCCTGCTCCATCTCGGCGGGGGTGCCGGCCACCACCTCGCCGAGGTCGTCGGGGCTCAGCCCGGTGTCGAGCTTGGTCACGTCGAAACCGGCCGGCATCAGCTGCAACCCGGCGTTGGCCGTCTTGACGTTGCCCCGGCCGTCCCGGCGGACCACCCGGGTCGCCACGTAGCGGGAACCGGCGGACTCGAAGACCAGCCGGACCCGCGCCTCGGTGGCCGACGGCGCCAGGGCGTTGCCCAGCCCGCGCGCCCCACCCCAGCGGGGCACCGTGCCGTAGAGGGCGAAGCAGATGGCGTCCAGCACCGTCGACTTGCCGGACCCGGTCGGCCCCACCAGCGCGAAGAAGTCGGCGTCGGTGAAGTCGATCGTGGTCTCGTCGCGGAAGACGGTGAAGCCCGCCATGTCCAGCCGCATCGGCCGCATCAGTGCTCGACCTCCTCGAAGAGCTCGTCGAAGAGCTCCCGCACCCCGTCGTCGGTGTGCCCCCGGCTGCCCAGGTAGTCGGCGAAGAGCTGCCGGGGCGAGCGGCCCGCCCGCTGCGCCACCCGCGTGCCGCTGCCCGGGGCGGGCAGCAGCTCCGGGTCGATCCGGATCTCCAGGGCCTGCGGGAGCAGCTCCTGCACCTCCTCGCGCAGCCCGGCGCGCGGCTGCTCCCGCACGTAGACCCGCAGCCAGGCGTCCGGCACGTCCATCTCGGCGAGGTGGGCCAGGGTGCCCCGGACCGTCCGCAGCGTGGTGGCGGCGGTCACCGGCACCTCGCGTACCTGCGCCGCCGTGGTCGCGGTGACCTCGACGACGGTCACCGACGGCACGTTCTCCTGCTCGCCGAAGTCGACCGCCAGCGGGCTGCCGCTGTAGCGGATCGGGCAGGGGCCCAGCACCCGCTGCGAGCGGTGCAGGTGGCCCAGCGCCACGTAGTGCGCCGTGCCCGGGAAGACGGTCGCCGGCACCGCGTAGCCCAGCACGGTGTGCGCGTCGCGCTCCCCGCCGCCGGTGGTCGCCCCGACCACGGTGACATGGGCGGTGACCAGGTGCACCCGGTCCGGCTCGGTGAAGCTCTCGGTCAGCCGGCCCAGCACCCGGCCCAGGTGGTCGGCGTACGTCTGGGTGGTCTCGGCGGCGGTCAGCTCGTACATCTCCACGGCGCGGATGGCGTAGCGCTGGGAGAGGAACGGCAGCGCGGCCAGCCGCCAGCGCTCACCGCCGGCGGTGGTGCCGTCGACGACGTGCTCGTCCGGGTTGTCCCGGACCCCGCCGCGCAGGGTGATGCCGGCGGCCTCGGCCCAGGGCCGCAGCGCGTCGAGGGCCTGGCCGTTGTCGTGGTTGCCGCCGATGGCCACCACGTCGGCGCCGGTGCGGCGCAGCGCGGTCAGGGCCCGGGTGACCAGCCGGGTGGCCTCGGGCGTCGGGGCGGCGGTGTCGTAGAGGTCACCGGCGACGATGACCAGGTCGGGTGACTCGGCGCGGGCGACGTCGATCACGCCGGCCAGGACCCGCTTGTGCTCCTCGGCCCGCGACTGCCCCTTGAGGACCTTGCCGACGTGCCAGTCGGAGGTGTGCAGGATCTTCACGGGTATGTCCCCCTAGAACGGGATGTCGTCGTCGGAGGTGCCGCCACCGGAGCCGACGACGGCGAACGGGTCGACGGACTGGGTGATCGACCGGAGCGTCTCGGACGGGGCGCGGCCGGCCTCGGAGACCCGGGTGGCCCAGGCCGGGAACGGGAATTCCAGGCAGAGCGGCACCGGGATGTCGGGCTGGTTGACGAACATCGTGCCCGGCTTGGCCAGCAGCGCGCGCTGGCGCTGGGCGGGCGGCAGGAAGCCGTACTCCGGGCGGGACGCCTCGGCCGGGTCGAGCCGGCCCACCACCCGGATCGCCGAGTTGGTGACGATCCGCCGCTCCACCTCGCTCGCCGTCTGCTGGGCGCCGACCAGGATCACCCCGAGCGAGCGGCCCCGCTCGGCGATGTCGAGCAGCACCTCCTTGATGGGGGAGGAGCCCTCGCGGGGGGCGTACTTGTTGAGCTCGTCGAGCACCACGAAGAGCAGCGGCTTGGCGGTGCCGGCCTTCTCCTTGCGCTCGAACTCGCTCTTGAGCGTCACGCCGACCACGAACCGCTGCGCGCGGTCCGGGAGGTTGTGCAGGTCGACCACGGTGACCTGGGCGCTCTCGGCGGTGTTGATCGAGTGCGGGCGGCGGGTGGCCAGGTCGCCCCGGATCAGCCGGGACAGGTCCTTCTTGCTGCCGATCAACCGCCGGGCGAACGCGTTGACCGTGCCCAGCCCGACGGCACTGCCGGCCCAGTCGGAGCGGGTCTCGTCGTCGTTGAGCTGCTCGACGACGTGGTCGACCAGGTCGGCGTACGAGCCGAGCCGTACCCCGTCGATGCTGATGCCGCCGTCGGCGGGCTGCGCGTGCCGGGCCAGGTGGGCGGTGACCGAGTGCACCACCATCGTGTACTGCTGGCGTTCGTCGTCGGCGTCGGCGAAGACGTAGGGCAGCAGGCGGTCGGCGCAGAACTCGCTCAGCGTCCAGTAGAAGCTGTCCACCCCGGTGAGGCGGCTGCTCACGTCGGGCGTGCCGGAGGAGTCGCCCACCCGGGGCGGGGCGTAGACCCGCACGTCCGGGAACGCGCCGGCGGCCAGGCCGAGCTTCGCGTACGCGGCGCGGGTGGGGTCGTCCAGCCGGGTGTTGGGATGGTCGAGGAAGAGCAGGTCCTCGCCCTTGACGTTGAAGATGAGCGCCTTGGCGTTGACGGCGTCGCCGCCCAGCACCCCGGAGCGGAAGACCGAGTAGAGCAGGAAGGTGGCGAAGCTCGTCTTCGTGGCGACCCCGGAGATGCCGGAGATCGACACGTGCGCGCCCCGGCTGCCGTCGAGGAAGTCGGCGTTGAGGTAGACCGGCACCCCGTCGCGGCCCATGCCCATCGGGATGCGCCGCTCCATCCGGTCGAAGTGCAGCGCCCGGGCCCGGGCGTCACCCTCGGCGCGGTGCACCACCGCACCGGGCGACGGCGGCACGTAGAGCTCCGGGTCGACACGGGTCGTGGTGATCTCGGCGGCCTCCTGCACCTGCGCGGGCAGCGTGCCGTCGGCGATGGCGAAGACGTCGGAGTCGAACTGGGCGCCCTCGTGCCGGGCGCGGACCTGCGTGACCACCCCGGCGATCGTCACCGGCTCGCGGTCGGGCAGCTCCCGCCGGGTCACCACGACGTCGTCGAGCTGGAGGTAGCTGTCGGGGGAGACCGCGGTCCAGAACTGCAGGGGGGTGGCATCGGCGGTGCCCAGCACCCGGCCGACCACCTCGCCCGGGCCGTCGAACCCGTCGTCAGTCATCGGGCAACTCCGGTCGGCTGGTCGTCGCGGTCGGGGCACACGCCCTGCATCCTGCCCGAGGAGTACGACACGTTGCCACGCGACGCGGCGGACGCCACCCCGCCATCGGCGCTCGTCAACCGCAGGGTGTCCGCCCGGTCACGGTCGGTCGCGGGCGTAGCGGAGCATGAGCACCCCGTCGGCGGCGGCGAGCACGTGTCGCAGCGGCAGGTGGCGTACGTCGCTGGGGTCGCCGGCGGTGATCCGCCCCGGGCCCGCCCCGGCCAGCAGCGGGGCGACGGTGAGGCAGACCTCGTCCACGAGGTCGGCGGCGGTGAGCGCGCCGAACAGTTGGGGGCCGCCCTCGCAGAGCACCTGGCCGAGGCCGCGGCGGTGCAGCTCGGCCAGACCCGCCGCGAGGTCGACCCGGCCGTCGCCGCAGCGCACCACGTCGGCGACCCCGGTCAGGCCGGGGGGTGCCACGGCGTCGGCCCGGGTGAGCACCACGGGCCGCACCGGCGCGTCGGCGAACGCGGCCTGCGCCGGGTCGAGGTCGAGCGAGCCGGAGACGACGACCAGCGTCGGGTACTCGGCGAGCCCGTGCTCGCGGCGCCACGCCCGGCGCCGCTCGTTGAGGCGTACCGCCCGGTAGCCCTCGTGCCGCAGCGTGCCGGCGGCCACGAGCAGGGCGTCGCAGAGCATGCGCAGCAGCCCGAAGACGCGCTTGTCCGGCTCGCTGGAGAGCCCGGCGGAGTAGCCGTCGACGGAGACACCGCCGTCCACGCTGGTCACGAAGTTCATCCGCAGGTGGGGGCGGTCGGAGCGGCCGTAGAGCGCGGTGAGCGCGGCGTCGTCCAGCGGTCGCGCCGACGCCCGCGGCCAGAGCACCGAAATCGGGATTCCGACGTTCATTCGCCGGCCGGACCGGTGACGGGAGGGGTGGGTCGGGGGGTACGGTGCTGGCAGTCGCACCAGTTCCGCCCCGGACAGTCGTCGTGCCGCCTGGCCCGGCACGCTCGGCAGATCATGCCCGCAGCCTATGCCGAGGAAGGATGGGACAGCATGCCGCGTCAGATCTTCCAGCTGAAGATTTCCCTGGCCGGGGTCCGGCCGCCCGTCTGGCGCAGGGTGCTCGTCCCGGGCGGCTACACCCTCGACCGGCTGCACCGGGTGGTGCAGCACGCCATGGGCTGGCGGGACTGCCACCTGCACTCGTTCGAGATCGAGGGTCGCCAGTACGGCGAGCCCGATCCCGACGGCGAGCTGGCCCTGCGCGACGAGTTGGACGTCCGCCTCGACGCGGTGCTCGGCAAGGGCAGCCGCTTCCACTACACGTACGACTTCGGCGACTGGTGGGAGCACGACCTGGTGGTGGAGGACGCCTTCACGGCCGATCCGGACGAGCGGTACCCGTCCTGCCTGGACGGCGAGCGGGCGTGCCCGTCCGAGGACGTCGGCGGCCCGGCCGGCTACCAGGCGCTGCTGGCCGCGTTGACGGACCCGGCCCACCCCGGGCACCCGGAGGCGCGGGACCGGGTGGGCGACCGGTTCGACCCGGCCGCCTTCGACGCGGGCCGGGCCGGCACCCTGCTGCGCCGCTTCTGCTGAACCGCCACGCCGCCTTCGCCGCGTGGCCCCGCCGCTGCCGTTGAACCCCTGCGCCGCCTTCGCCGCGCGGCCCCGCTGCTGCCGCTGAACCCCTGCGCCGCCTTCGCCGCGCACCCCCGCCGCTGCCGCTGAACCGCTGCTGCCGCTGAACCCCTGCGCCGCCTTCGCCGCGCACCCCCGCCGCTGCCGCTGAACCGCTGCTGCCGCTGAACCGCTTCGGCTGCGGCGCGTTCCGGCCGCTTCGGCTGCGGCGCGTTCCGGCCGCACGCAGGGTGCGCGACGGGCCGCTCAGCGTGTCCGTCGCCCGCGTCCGGGCCTGCTGAACCGCTTCAACGGGGCGGGTGCCCAGGTGGCGCCGCCCGGCGGGTCGGCCCGCGACGTGCGGCAGTCGGGGTGTACGCACACGCGGTAACGATCTGGGAACGCTCCCATGGGCCTATTGACACCTTCGACACCCGCCGGCAATCTCATGGGAGCGCTCCCGCGAACGTGGCACGACTCACCCGCGCCCCGCTCCGGACGTCGACCACCGGCCCCGACCGGTGCAGACGGCGCGCACGGCACCCCCCACCACACCCAGTCAGCCTCACCACCGAAAGAGGGGTCTCCGATGAGCCTCACCACGCGGCGCACCCGCATGGCGGCTGCCGCCCTGGCCGCGATAACCGCCATCGGCGGTCTCGCGGCCTGCGGCAAGGACGACGACGCGCCAGTGGCCGGCGAGAAGCCCGCCAAGCTGGTCGTCGACACGTTCGGCGAGTTCGGTTACGACGAGATCATCAAGCAGTACGAGAAGGACACCGGCATCAAGGTCGAGCTGCGCAAGACCGCCCAGCTCAACGAGTACCGGCCGAAGATCGTGCGGGCGCTCGCCACCGGCAAGGGCGCGGCCGACGTGGTCGCCCTGGAAGAGGGCATCCTCAACGAGTTCAAGGCCAACCCGGCCAACTGGGCCGACCTCGCCCCGCTGGTCTCCGACCACAGCAAGGACTACCTGCCCTGGAAGTGGGAGCTGGGCAAGGCGCCCGACGGCCGGCTGATCGGCCTGCCGACCGACGTCGGCAGCCTCGCCGTCTGCTACCGCCGGGACCTCTTCCAGGCGGCCAAGCTGCCGGTCGAGCGGGACCAGGTCGCGGCCCTCTGGCCGGACTGGAACGCCTTCATCGAGACCGGTAAGAAGTACCGCACCGCCACCGGCAAGGGACTGCTCGACTCGGTCACCACCGCCGCCAGCGCGGTGATGTTCCAGCAGGGCGGCGAGCTGTTCTACGACAAGGACGACAACGTCGTCGCGGACAAGAGCGCGGCGGTGAAGACCTCCTGGGACACCGCGGTCGCGATGGCCGACGCCAAGATCACCGCCGAGACGGCCACCTGGTCGCCGGAGTGGTCGGCCGGCTTCAAGCAGGGCACCTTCGCGGCGACCTTCTGCCCGTCGTGGATGCTCGGCATCGTCGCGGACAACTCCGGCCCGCAGAACAAGGGCAAGTGGGACGTCGCCCCGGTGCCCGGCGGCGCCGGCAACTGGGGTGGCTCCTGGCTCGGCGTGCCGACCCAGAGCAAGTACCCCAAGGAGGCGGCGAAGCTCGCCGAGTACCTGACCAATGCGCAGAGCCAGGTGGCGGCGTTCAAGCTCAAGGGCCCGCTGCCGACCAACCTGGAGGCGCTGAAGAACCAGGAGTTCCTCGCCTACACCAACGAGTACTTCAACAACGCGCCGACCGGCAAGATCTTCGGTGAGAGCGTCGCCAAGATCCAGCCGCTGCACCTCGGCCCGAAGCACCAGGCGGTGAAGGAGAACGCGTTCGAGCCGGCGCTGCGCTCGTACGAACAGGGACAGGCCACGAAGGACAAGGCCTGGGAGCAGTTCGCGAAGGACGCCAAGACGCAGGGCGCCTTCTGACCCACCTCGTCGCCAGGTGGCGTCCGGGTCCACACACCCGGACGCCACCGGCGCCGTCCCCGTTCCGCCCCGGACGCCATCGGCGCCGTCCCGTTTTCGCGTAAGAGCGCCTGGGCGTCGGCGCGCGCCCGTGCCGACGCCGGGAAAGGACCCCGCATGAGCCTCTCGGCCACGACGGCGCCGCCGTCTCCCGCCGCACCGCCACCCCGCCCGCCCGCGCGGCGCCGGTCCCGGTCGCACTCGCTGACCCGGATGGACCTCAAGTACTCGCCGTACCTCTACATCGCGCCGTTCTTCGTGGTCTTCGGCATCTTCGGGCTCTACCCGATGCTGCGGACCGCCTGGATGTCCCTGCACGACTGGAACCTGATCGGCGACCACAGCTTCATCGGGTTCGACAACTACGTCGCCCTGGTCAAGGACGAGTACTTCTGGAACGCCACGCTCAACACCTTCGGCATCTTCCTGCTGTCGACCATCCCGCAGCTGCTGCTCGCCCTGTTCCTGGCGAACCTGCTCAACCGCACCTTCCTGCGCGCGCGCACGCTGTTCCGGATGGCGATCTTCATGCCGAACGTGGTCTCGGTCGCCGCCGTGGCGATCGTCTTCGGCATGCTCTTCCAGCGCGACTTCGGCGTGATCAACTGGCTGCTGAGCTTCGTCGGGATCGACGCGGTCGACTGGGACGCCGAACGCTGGAGCTCCTGGACCGCCATCGCCTCCATGGTCAACTGGCGGTGGACCGGCTACAACACCCTGATCCTGCTCGCGGGCATGCAGGCCATCCCGCGCGACCTGTACGAGGCGGCGGCGCTCGACGGCGCCAGCCAGTGGAAGCAGTTCTGGCGGATCACCCTGCCGATGCTCACCCCGACCTTCGTCTTCGTGGTGATCCTCTCCACGATCGGCGGGCTCCAGCTCTTCACCGAGCCGCTCGTCTTCGCCAACGGCAACATCATCGGCGGCGACCAGCGCGAGTTCCAGACCCTGGCGATGTACATGTACGAGCTGGGCATCGAGAACCTCAACACCGCCGGCTACGGCGCCGCGGTCGCCTGGGCGATGTTCCTGATGATCGCCCTCGTCTCGGGGATCAACTTCCTGCTCGTCCGCCGCACGGTGAAGTGAGGAACGCCCAGATGAACTCGGCATCCCGGCGCCTGTGGCGCACCAGCCCGCTGACCTACGTCGCGCTCGTCCTGGCGACGCTGTTCTCGATCTACCCGTTCTACTACATGGTGGTCATCGCCACCCGCAGCCTGGACTCGATCAACGACGTCCCGCCACCGGTCACGCCGTCCGGGTCGTTCGGCGACAACTTCGGCCGCGTACTCGACAACGAGGCGGCGAACTTCCTCACCGGCCTGCTCAACTCGGTGATCGTCTCCGGCATCGTGACGGTCTCCGTGGTGATCACCGGCTCGCTGGCCGGCTTCGCCTTCGCCAAGCTGCGCTTCCGGGGCCGCAACGCCCTGCTGCTGACGATCATCGTCACCATGATGATCCCGACGCAGCTCGGCCTCATCCCGCTCTGGGGCATGATCCAGGACCTCAACTGGTTCGACACCCTCTACGCGGTGACCGTGCCGTTCCTGGTCAGCGCGTTCGGCGTGTTCATGATGCGGCAGTACGCCACCCAGGCCATCTCCGACGAGCTGATCGAGGCGGGCCGGGTGGACGGGGCGAGCACCTTCCGCATCTACTGGAGCATCGTGCTGCCCGCGCTGCGGCCGGCCGCCGCAGTGCTCGGCCTGCTGACGTTCATGGAGACCTGGAACTCGTTCCTGTGGCCGTACGCGGTGCTCACCTCCGAGAACCCGACGCTCCAGGTCTCGCTGGCCTTCCTGTCGTACGCCTACTACACCGACTACTCGCAGGTGTTCGCCGCCACGGCGGTCGGCACTCTACCGTTGGTCATCGTGTTCATCGTGTTCGGCCGCCAGATCGTGGGCGGCATCATGGAAGGTGCCGTCAAGTCGTGAGCAACCCCGCCAGCCCACCCGCCGTCGGCGTCGTCGTCGACCGTCCGCCGCTGACCTTCCCGCCCGGCTTCCTCTGGGGCGCGGCCACCGCCGCGTACCAGATCGAGGGCGCGGCGGCCGAGGGCGGCCGGACCCCGTCGATCTGGGACACCTTCAGCCACACCCCGGGACGGGTGGTCGAGGGGCACACCGGTGACGTGGCCTGCGACCACTACCACCGGCTGGGCTCCGACGTCGCGCTGATGGCCGAGCTGGGGCTGAAGTCGTACCGGTTCTCGGTCTCCTGGCCGCGGGTGCAGCCGGGCGGCACCGGCCCGGCCAACGCCGAGGGGCTCGACTTCTACCGGCGGCTCGTCGACGAACTGCTGGGGCACGGGATCGAGCCGTGGCTGACCCTCTACCACTGGGACCTGCCGCAGCCGCTGGAGGACGTCGGCGGCTGGCCGGCCCGGGACACCGCCGCGCGGTTCGCCGACTACGCCACGCTGGTCGCCGACGCGCTCGGCGACCGGGTGCGCTACTGGACCACGCTGAACGAGCCGTGGTGCTCGGCGTTCCTCGGCTACGGCTCCGGGGTGCACGCGCCAGGCCGCTCGGACGGCGCGGACGCCGTACGGGCCGGACACCACCTGATGCTCGGCCACGGCCTCGCGGTGCAGGCGCTGCGCGCGGCCCGGCCGACCGCCGAGGTCGGGGTGACGGTCAACCTCTACCCGGTCACCCCGGCCAGCGAGGCGCCCGCCGACGTCGACGCCGCGCGGCGCATCGACGGGCTGGCCAACCGCTTCTTCCTGGACCCGCTGCTGCGCGGGTCCTACCCGGCGGACCTGATGGCCGACCTCGCCAAGGTCACCGACTTCGGGCACGTGCGCGACGGGGACCTGGCGACCATCTCCACCCCGCTGGACGTGGTCGGCGTCAACTACTACAGCCGCCACGTCGTCGCCGCGCCGGACCCCGACGCCGAGCCGGAGCCGTACTGGCGGGCGCCGTCGTGCTGGCCGGGCAGCGAGGACGTCCGGTTCGTCACGCGGGGCGTCCCGGTGACCGACATGAACTGGGAGATCGACGCCCCCGGCCTGGTGGAGACGCTGCGCCGGGTGCACGAGGAGTACACGGACCTGCCGCTCTACGTCACCGAGAACGGCTCGGCCTTCGTGGACGAGGTGGTCGACGGGCAGGTCGACGACGCCGACCGGCTGGCGTACTTCGACGCCCACCTGCGCGCCGCGCACGAGGCGATCGAGGCCGGGGTGCCCCTGCGCGGGTACTTCGCCTGGTCGCTGATGGATAATTTCGAGTGGGCCTGGGGCTACACCAAGCGGTTCGGGATGGTCCACGTCGACTACGACAGCCAGGTCCGCATTCCCAAGTCCAGCGCCAGGTGGTACGCCGAGGTGATCCGACGCAACGGTCTGGCCGCACAATAGGCCAGGGCCAGCCATCAACGGGCGGCCCCGGCGCCACCCCGCACGGGGTGGCGCCGGGGCCGGTCCGCCGTCGGAGGAGCAGACAATGACAACGCAGCGCACCCGGTCGCTCGGGCGCCCGACCCTCGACGCCGTCGCCGCCCGCGCCGGCGTCGGTCGCGGGACGGTCTCCCGGGTGGTCAACGGCTCACCCCAGGTGAGCCCCGAGGCGCGCGCCGCGGTGCAGCAGGCCATCGCCGAGCTGGGGTACGTGCCGAACCGGGCCGCCCGTGCCCTGGTGACCCAGCGCACCGACTCGATCGCCCTGGTGGTGTCGGAATCCGGCGACCGGGTCTTCACCGAGCCGTTCTTCGCCGGCATCGTCCGGGGCGTCAGCTCGGGGCTGCTGGAGACCCCGTTGCAGCTCTGGCTGGCCATGGTGCAGTCGCCGATCGAGCGGGAGCGGGTCGAGCACCACCTGACCAACCAGCACGTCGACGGGGTCCTGCTGCTGTCGCTGCACGACTCCGACCCGCTGCCCACCCTGCTGGAGGAGCGCGGCCTGCCCACCGTGCTCGGCGGCCGCCCGGCCCGGATGCTGCAACCCGGCGCGCAGCCCGCGTACTACGTCGACGTGGACAACGTGGGCGGCGCCCGGCGGGCGGTGGAACACCTGGCCGGCCGGGGGCGGCGGCGCATCGCCACCATCGCCGGCCCGCAGGACATGGGCGCCGGCCTGGGCCGGCTGACCGGCTACAAGGAGGCCGTCAGGGCCGCCGGGGGCGGGGTCGACCCCGCCATGATCGCGTACGGCGACTTCAGCGAGGGCAGCGGGGCGGCTGGGATGCGTCGGCTGCTGGAGGACTGCCCCGACCTCGACGCCGTCTTCGTCGCCTCCGACCTGATGGCGTTCGGGGCGCTGCGCGCGCTGCGCGAGGCGGGCCGGCGGGTGCCGGAGGACGTCGCGGTGATCGGCTTCGACGACGCCCCGATCGCCCGGCAGGCCGAGCCGCCGCTGACCACGGTCTTCCAGCCGGTGGAGGAGATGGGCCGGCAGATGGCCCGCCTGCTGGTCAGCCGCATCCGCGGCGACGAGCTCCCGTCGCCCCACATCCTCCTGGACACCCAGCTGATCGAACGCGCCTCCGCCTGACCACCCACCCCACCCACCTCCGGGTTGATCATGAAGTTGTCGCCCTCGACGTCGGCGTGTCGCGACAATAACTTCATGATCAACGGGCCGGGCTGGGCCGGGTTGGGCCGGGGGAGCGGGCGGGAAGCGCGGTGTGGGGTGTCTTGGGTCAGTTGGACCAGCGGCGCAGTTCGCGCTTCGCCAGCGAGGAACGGTGGACCTCGTCCGGGCCGTCCGCCAGGCGCAGCGTCCGCGACTGGGCCCAGAGGGCGGCGAGCGGGGTGTCCTGGCTGACGCCGGCTCCGCCGTACGCCTGGATGGCCTTGTCGATCACCCACTCGGCCATGGCGGGAGTGGCGATCTTGATGGCCTGGATCTCGGTGTGCGCACCCTTGTTGCCGACCGTGTCCATCAGCCAGGCGGTCTTGAGCACCAGCAGCCGGGCCTGCTCGATGCGCACCCGGGACTCGGCGATCCACTCGCGTACCACGCCCTGTTCGGCGAGCGGCCGGCCGAACGCGACCCGCTCGAGCGCCCGCCGGCAGAGCAGCTCCAGGGCCCGTTCCGCCATGCCGATCAGCCGCATGCAGTGGTGGATCCGGCCGGGACCGAGCCGGGCCTGGGCGATCGCGAATCCCGTGCCCTCCGCTCCGACCAGGTTCTCCACCGGTACGCGGACGTCGGCGAAGTCGACCTCGGCGTGGCCGCCGTGCGAGGCGTCGCTGTAGCCGAACACCGTCATGCCCCGCCGCACGGTGACGCCCGGGGTGTCCCGGGGCACCAGGATCATGCTCTGCTGGCGGTGCCGGTCGGCCGCCGGGTCGGTCTTGCCCATCACGATGAAGATCTCGCAGCGCGGGTCCATCGCCCCGGACGACCACCACTTGCGCCCGTCGACCACGTAGTGGTCGCCGTCGCGGGTGATCCGGGTGGCGATGTTTGTCGCGTCCGAGGACGCCACCTCCGGCTCGGTCATGCAGAACGCGGAGCGGATCTCGCCCTCCAGCAGCGGGCGCAGCCAGCGCTCCTGCTGCCCCGGCGAGCCGAACTCGGCGAGCAGTTCCATGTTGCCCGTGTCGGGCGCGGCGCAGTTGAGCGCCTCCGGGGCCAGGTGCGGGCTGCGCCCGGTCAGCTCGGCCAGCGGGGCGTACTGGAGGTTGGTCAGGCCGGCGCCGTGGCGCGGGTCGGGGAGGAAGAGGTTCCACAGGCCGCGCTTGCGCGCCTCGGCCTTCAGCTCGGCCATCACCGGGGGCCGGGCCCACGGGTCGCCGGCGGCGGCCACCTGCGCGGCGTGCACCGGCTCGGCCGGGTACACGTGCTCGTCCAGGAACGCGGTCAGCTCGGCCCGCAGCTGCTCGGTGCGGGTGTCGTAGGCGAAGTCCATCAACGCTCCCTGGCGGCGGTCAGCCCGTGTTCGACCAGCGGTGCCACCATGTCGCCGATCCGGTCGAAGCCCTCGCCGAGCGTCTGCCCGAGCGTGTGCCGGTAGTGGATGCCCTCGCAGATCACCGCGAGCTTGAAGCAGCCGAGCGCGACGTGCCAGTGCAACGGCCCGACGTCGACGTCGCCGCGCCCGGCGTACCGCTCGATCAGCTCCGTCCCGGTGGGGAACCCGGCGCGCGGCCCGAGCCCGTCGGCGACCGGGTTGCCGGCGGCCGATTCGCTGCCGCCGAGCACGTCCCAGTAGGTCAGCAGCAGCCCCAGGTCGGCCAGCGGGTCGCCGAGGGTGGCCATCTCCCAGTCGAGCACGGCCCGTACGGCCACCGGGTCGACGGTGGCGAGCAGGTTGTCCAGCCGGTAGTCGCCGTGCACGATCCGGCCGGCGTTGGCGCCCTCCGGCACGGTGCCGGCGAGCAGGTCCCGCAGCTCCTCGATGCCGGGCAGCGGCCGGCTGCGGGACCGGTCGAGCTGGCCGGCCCACCGGCGGACCTGCCGCGCGAGGTAGCCCTCCGGGCGGCCGAAGTCGCCCAGCCCGACCGAGGCGGGCTCGACCGCGTGCAGCGCGGCGAGGGTGTCCATCATCGCCAGCGCCAGCTCCCGCCGCTGGCCGTCCGTGAGCGGGTCGGTCTGGGCTCGGGTGCGCAACACCTCGCCGTGCACGCGCTCCATCAGGTAGAAGGGCGCGCCGATCACCTCGGCGTCCTCGCAGAGCAGCAGCGCGGCGGGCACCGGCACGTCGGTCGGCGCCAGCGCGGAGATCACCCGGTACTCCCGGGCCATGTCGTGCGCGGTGGCCAGCACGTGCCCGAGCGGCGGGCGGCGCAGCACGACCTCGTGCCCGCCGGCGTGCAGCAGGTAGGTCAGGTTGGACTTGCCGCCGGCGATCAGCCGGGCCCGCAGCGGGCCGTCGGCCAGCTCGGGCCGGTGCCGGGCCAGGTGGGCGGCGAGCCGGTCGAGATCCAGCCCGCGGGGGGCGGCGGCGGGGCTGCTGCCCGGCCCGTGCGCGTCGACGGCCGGCTCGGTCATCCGTTTAGTTGATGGCAGCTCCGCCATGTTGTCAAGGTCGGGAGTTGACCCTCGGGACATGCCGCGGCAACAGGGGCGAAACGCCCACCGGCCAGGCTGGGGCCCAGCCTGCCGGCCAGCGGTGCCGGCCCGCCGAGCGGAGGGTTCAGACATGTTGCTGCGAGTTCGGGTCACCCTGCCGGACCGTCCGGGCACGCTCGGTCAGGTGGCGCGCACCATGGGCGTGTCCGGTGCGGACATCGTCCAGGTGGTCGTCCTGGAGCGGCTCGGCGGGCGGGCGGTGGACGACTTCACCGTGGTCTGGCCGGGCGCGGCGCGGGTCGAGCGGCTGCTCGCCGGGCTGGCGGCGATCCCCGGCGTCCGGGTGGACGGGGTGTGGCGGGCGATCGGCGCGCCCACCACCTCCGGGCAGGACGCCGAGCTGCTGGCCCAGGTCGCGGCCAACCCGGTCGACGGCGTCGCCACGCTGGTCGACGCCGTTCCCGGGCTGCTCGCCGCCGACTGGGCGGTCGCCGCGGTGGTGCCGGTGGACTGGGCCGCCCGGAGCGGGGCCGCCGGGGAGGCGACCGTCGGGTACGCGAGCTGGCGCGCGCCCGTACCGCCGCCGCTGCCGGAGGTGACCCCGCTGCGGGCCCGGGCGATCAGCACGCCCGGCGGCGCGCACGTCGCGGTCGCGCCGTTCGGCCGGGCCGGCCTGGTGCTGGTGGTGGCCCGGGAGTGCGCCGGTACGCCGGCCGCGGCGGCGTTCCACGCCACGGAGGTGGACCGGCTGGCGCAGCTCGTCCGGGCCGCCGCGGTGATCCTCGGCGACCGGCTCGACCTGGTCGGGGCGCCGCCGGTGACCGCCAAGCCCTGAGCCGGCCCCACGTCGCCGAGCCGGCCCGGACCTGAGCCAGCGGGGACCTCTGCGCCGGCCCGACGGCCGGCACTGTGGCGCAGGTCGCGCGACGGAACCGTAGCCGTCACCCCCGGGCAACCGGCCCGCAACAGCCACCGACGAGGGTCGTAGGCGGAAGGGAGCGGACCATGACGCTGTGGCGGATCCGAGCGACCGTGGACGACCGGCCGGGCTACCTGTCGGTGCTCACGGCCAGCCTGGCGTTGCGGGGGGTCAACATCCTCGCCGTGCAGGTGCACACCACCGAGCGGGGTGCCGTCGACGACTTCCTGGTCGACGCGCCGGACACGCTCGACGAGGCCGGCCTCGTCGCCGCCGTGGGGCGGGGGCGGGGCCGGGACTGCTGGGTGGCGCGCAGCGAGGCGCGCGGGCTCGCCGATCAGCCGACCCGGGCACTCGGGCTGGCCACCCGGCTGGTGCGGGACCCGGACGCGACCGGGGAGGCGCTGCGTGCCCTGCTCGGCGCGGACGCGGTCGCCTGGCGACCCGCGTCGGCGGGCTGCGGCGGTGGGCTGGCCGACACCACCATGCTGCTGGACGACCCGGCCGGCGGGTCGTACGCGCTGCGCCGCGCCGTGCCGGGCTTCACCCCGGCCGAGTACGCCCGCGCCCAGGCCCTGGTCGAGCTGTCGGCCGCCGTCGTGCGCCGGGCCGCCGAGCAGGTCACCCTGGTGCTGCCCGACGGCGCCGAGGCGACCGTACGGCCCGCGACCGCCGACGACCTGCCCGGCGTGGTCGAGCTGCACGAGGGCTGCTCGGCGCACAGCCGGTACCGGCGCTACCTGGGCGGCGCGGGGACGCCGGCCCCGGCCCGGCTGCGTCGGCTGCTGGAGCCGGCCCGGGGCGTGACCCTGCTCGCCACGGCGGGCGACGCTGGGGCGACGCAGCCGGCCGGCGACACCGGGGCGGAGTCGGTCGTGGCGATGGCGAACCTGCTCGCCGAGGGCGACGAGGCCGAGGTGGCGCTGCTGGTCCGCGACGACTGGCAGCGTCGGGGCCTCGGCTCGGCCCTGCTGCGCCGGCTGGTCCGGCACGCCGAGCAGGCCGGCTACGCGGCCCTGGTGCTGCACGTCCACGCGGAGAACGCCCCGATGCTGCGCACCGTGCGGCGGCTCGGCCGGCCCACGCCGGCCGAGCGGGACGGCGGCCTGGTGACCCTCACCGTTCCGCTGGTCGAGGGCGCGTCCGCGCGGCACGGGGTGTGAGGTCCGCCGCCGTCCGGACGGCACGGGTGGGGTGTCAGCCGTCGCCCGTGTGGCGGCCCTGCACGCAGAACCGGTTGCCCTCCGGGTCGGCGAGCACCACGTACGGCGGCTCGGTGGGGTGCGGGTCGGCGGGGTAGTGCGGCCAGTCGACCCGGCGGGCACCGAGCGCGACCAGTCGGGAGACCTCGTCGTCGAGGTCCACCTCGCCGGCGTCGAGGTCGAAGTGGATCCGGGGAAACTCCTCGACCGGGCTCTCGCTGAGGTCCATGGCGAGGGCGGCGCCGGGCTGGCCGGGCGGCGGCTCCAGCACGATCCAGTCGTCGCCCGGATAGCGGGGCGGGCGGCGTCGGTAGCCGAGCGCGGCGGCCCAGAATGCGCCGGCCCGCTCGCAGTCGGTCACCCCGAGGGAGATCTGCGCGAGTGCGGACACCTGTCGATGCTAGCGACCAGGCGAGTCGCCGTGGCGACCGTCGGGTGTCAGGGAGGGCACCCTGCCATCGCTGTGCGTCAACAGAGTGCCCTCCTCGCAGCTCAGGTCGTCGGGTAGCTGTTGTAGTCGGGGAAGTTGCCGTAGAGGCGGCCGTCGCCGCCCTGGGTCACCGCGTGCACCAGCAGGTCGCCGCCGACGAAGGCGCCCTTCCAGGACGCGCCCCGGCCGCCGAACGGCTCGTCCCGGTCGCCCCGGGAGCGCGGCTTGTTGATGCCCACCTTGAACGCCTGGAGGTCGACCGCGAGCTTGCCGGCCAGCTCCTCGTCGTCGCAGGCCAGCGAGGCGACCAGCGCGCCGTTCGAGGCGTTCATCGCGGCCAGCAGTTCGTCGGTGGTGTCCACCACGACGATGGTGTCGACCGGGCCGAACGGCTCGGCGTGCATGAGCCGGGACCGGCCGGGCGGGGCCAGCAGCACCGACGGGGCCACGTACGCGGAGGTGTCCTGTCCGTCGAGGAACGGCGCGCCGGTGAGCTTGCCCCGGTGCAGCGGCACGGCGCCGCCGCGTACCGCCTCGTCGACCTTGCGGCGCAGCTCGTCGGCCTTGGCGGCGCTGATCAGCGGGCCGAAGTCCAGCTCGGGCAGCGGGTCACCGGCGGTCCAGTCGTCGCCGACGGCGAGCGGGTGCCCGAACCGGACGGAGCGCACGACCGGCAGGTACATGTCGAGGAACTCGTCGACGAGGTCCCGCTGGACCACGAAGCGCGGGTACGCGGTGCAGCGCTGCTTGCCGTACTCGAAGCCCTTCTTGAGGTGCCCGGCGAGCAGGTCCCACTGGGAGAAGTTCCAGATGCCCCAGGCGTTGAGGCCCTCCTGCTCGATGAAGTGCCGCTTGTCGGAGTCGAGCAGCGCGGCGGCGACCTTGCCGCCGTTGGAGCGCCCGCCGACGAACGCCACCGCGCCGATCTCGGGCGCCCGGACGAGCACCTCGGACAGCTCCTCGCCGCCGCCGGAGACCAGGGTGGCGGGCAGCCCGGCCCGGCGCATCAGCGCGTGCGCGACGGTGAGGCAGACCGCCCCGCCCTGCGAGGGGGTCTTGGCGATGACCGCGTTGCCGGCGAGCAGCTGCACCAGCTCGGCGTGCACGAGCACGCTCATCGGGTAGTTCCACGACGCGATGTTGCTGACCGGTCCCGGCAGCGGCTCCCGGCCGTCGGCGAGCATCCGGTCGATCTCGTCGACGTACCACCGGACGCCGTCCAGCGCCCGGTCCACGTCGGCGCAGGCCAGCCGCCACGGCTTGCCGATCTCCCAGACCAGCAGCAGGGCGAGCAGGTCGCGGTGGGCGGTGAGCGCGTCCAGGGCGTCGGTGACCCGGGCCTTGCGCTCGGCGAGCGGGGTGCCGGCCCAGGCCCGGTGCGCGGCGGCGGCGTGCGCGACCGCGGCGCGGGCGGACTCCGCGTCGAGGCGGGCCAGGTTGACCAGCACGGTGTTGTCCACCGGCGTGCGTACGGGGCTGGGGGTGCCCACGGCGTGCCAGTCGCCGCGGACGAGGTTGTGCAGGGTGGTGACACCGTCGACCGGGGAGCCGAACGCCTCGGGCGCGGCGGCCACCGCGCGGGCGAGGGTGTCGGACCAGGCGGTGCCGTCGGCGAGTCGTAGAGCCATCGCGATCTCCTCAGGTTGGCCGGGGGAGCGGCAACGTCGATGGCACCGCTGGTGTGGGCGTACTGTCGCGCGCCGGAAAGGGGCGGGCAACAGTACGTTCGTATGCCGGAACGCCCGGCCCGTCGCCCGCCCGGCCGCGACGCGCTCATTCGCGCACCCGTCCCGGCGATGACCTGCCCGTACGCCGTAATTCGATCCATGTATATCGATGGTGTGACGTACGTCCGGTGTGCAGGTAAGGGCTTTCCCGTCAGCGCCCCTGCGCGGGCGCCCTGCGGGCGCCCCGCAGGCGTCTTCACAAACCGGCGACCGTCGCATTACATTGTCGGTCATCCATGGGAGCGCTCCCGGGCCCGTGGCCGCACCCCCACCACCCTCGCCGGCACGGCCCCGACCACCATCCCGCGCGCCGTCCCAGGTGCCGCCGGCGACGCCACCGACAGGAGCCCGTCATGCGTCACCCGAGACGTCCGCGCCGGCCGGGCGAGCAGCCCTGGCTGCCCCGCCTGCTGGCCGCCGGCAGCGCCCTCGCCGCCGGCCTCGCCCTCGCCGTCACCGCCCCGGCGCCCGCCTCCGCCGCGACGCCCGCCGCCGGGGGCGCCACGCGGCCCGCGCCCCTCGCCGCCGCGGCGCCCGCCGCCGCCTTCAACTACGCCGAGGCGTTGCAGAAGTCGCTCTACTTCTACGAGGCGCAGCAGTCCGGCCCGCTGCCGGACTGGAACCGGGTCTCCTGGCGCGGCGACTCCGCGCTCACCGACGGCGCCGACGTCGGGCGCGACCTCACCGGCGGCTGGTACGACGCCGGTGACCACGTCAAGTTCGGCTTCCCGATGGCGTTCAGCGCCACCATGCTCGCCTGGGGCGCCGTCGAGTACCGCGCCGGCTACGTCGCCTCCGGCCAGCTGCCGCACCTGCTCAACAACCTGCGCTTCGTCAACGACTACTTCATCAAGGCGCACCCGGCGCCCAACGTCCTCTACGGACAGGTCGGCAAGGGCGACGACGACCACAAGTGGTGGGGCCCGGCCGAGGTGATGCAGATGGCGCGGCCCGCGTACAAGATCGACGCGAGCTGCGGCGGCGCGGACCTGGCGGGGGAGACGGCGGCGGCGATGGCCGCGTCGTCGATGGTCTTCCGGCCCACCGACGCCGCCTACGCCGACAAGCTGCTCGGGCACGCCAGGCAGCTCCACACGTTCGCCGACACGGTGCGCAAGAGCTACCACGAGTGCATCACCGACGCGACCAGCTTCTACCGCTCCTGGAGCGGCTGGCAGGACGAGCTGGTCTGGTCCGCGATCTGGCTGCACCGGGCCACCGGCGAGGCCGCCTACCTCGCCAAGGCCGAGAGCGAGTACGACAAGCTCGGCACCGAGAACCAGAGCACCACCCGCTCCTACAAGTGGACCATCGCCTGGGACAACAAGCAGTTCGGGGCGTACGTGCTGCTGGCCAACCTGACCGGCAAGCAGAAGTACGTCGACGACGCCAACCGCTGGCTCGACTACTGGACCGTCGGCGTCAACGGGCAGCGGGTGCCGTACTCGCCCGGCGGGATGGCCGTGCTCGACTCGTGGGGCGCGCTGCGCTACGCGGCGAACACGTCCTTCGCGGCCCTCGTCTACAGCGACAAGACCACCGACGCCACCCGCAAGGCCCGCTACAAGGACTTCGCCGTCCGGCAGATCAACTACGCCCTCGGCGACAACCCGCGCGCCTCCAGCTACGTCATCGGTTTCGGCGCCAACTCCCCGAAGAACCCGCACCACCGCACCGCGCACGGCTCCTGGTGGGACAGCCAGACGGTGCCCGTCGAGACCCGGCACACCCTCTACGGCGCGCTGGTCGGCGGCCCGTCGGCGGCCAACGACGCGTACACCGACAACCGGTCGGACTACGTGATGAACGAGGTCGCCACCGACTACAACGCCGGCTTCAGCTCCGCGCTGGCCCGGCTCGCCCAGGAGTACGGCGGCACCCCGCTCGCCGGCTTCCCCCGCGCCGAGACGCCCGACATCGACGAGCTGACCGTGGAGACCACGGTGATGCAGGCCGAGCCGCGCGCCACCGGCCTCAAGGCCATCGTCTACAACAAGTCCGCCTTCCCGGCCCGCGCCCTGACCGACGGCAAGTTCCGCTACTACTTCCGCCCCGACGGCACCGGCCCCGTCACGGTCACCCCCGGCTACACCCAGGGCTGCCCGTCGCCGTCCACGGCCAGGCAGTTCTCCGGCGACATCTGGTACGTCGAGGTGGACTGCACCGGGCACACCATCGCGCCCGCCGGGCAGTCGCAGCACCGGATGGAGGTGCAGTTCAAGATCGGCGTGCCCGAGGGCGGCACCTGGGACCCGACGAACGACCCGTCGTACCAGGCGACGGCGGGACCGAACCGGAAGGTCACCCTCTACTCCGGCGCCACCCGGATCTGGGGTGAGGAGCCCGGCCCGGCCACCCCGGACACCACCGCGCTGACCACCCCCGGCACCCCCGTCGCCTCGGCCGTCACCGCGACCGGGCTGACCCTCACCTGGCCCGCGGCCACCGACGCCGGCGGCAGCGGGCTGGCCGGCTACGAGGTCACCCAGGCGCAGGTGGGTAGCGACGCGCTCGTCCTGCTCAACTCGGCCACCAACACCCTGGCCGTGACCCGGCTGCTGCCCGAGCGGACGTACCGCTTCACCGTGCGGGCCCGCGACGGCGCCGGCAACCGCTCGGCCGCCTCGCCCGTGGCCGAGGTGACCACGCCGGCCGCCCCGGCACCCGACACCGTCGCGCCGACCCGCCCCGGCACCCCGACCGCCTCGGCGGTCACCGCCACCGGGCTCACCCTGAGCTGGGCCGCGTCCACCGACAACGTCGCCGTCACCGGCTACCGCGTCTACCGGTCGGCCGCCGGCGGGGACACGCTGGTCGGCTCGCCCACCGGCACCACGCTGGCGGTGACCGGGCTGACCGCCGCGACCGCGTACCAGTTCCACGTGGTGGCGGTGGACGCGGCCGGCAACGCCTCGGCGGCGTCCGCGCCGGTCGCCGTCACCACCGCCGACCCGCCCACGTCCGGCGGCTGCGCCGTGACCTGGACGACCAGCGGCTGGGACAGCGGCTTCACCGCGAACGTCACCCTCACCAACACGGGCACCACCGCGATCGACGGCTGGACGCTCGCCTTCACCTTCCCCCACGCCGGCCAGAAGGTCGGCCAGGGCTGGTCGGCGACGTGGACCCAGACCGGCGCCGCGGTCACCGCCACCAGCCTCTCCTACAACGGCCGGCTCGCGCCGGGCGCGTCGACCAGCTTCGGCTTCAACGGCACCCACACCGGATCGAACCCCAAGCCCGCCGCGTTCACCCTCAACGGCACCCCCTGCACCGTCTCCTAGCCTGATCCCCGGTGGCGCTGTCCGCGCCACCGGCGGGCTGGCGCGGACGCATCGCCGTCCGCGCTCCCGGCGGGCGCGGACGTCACCGTCCGCGCCACCGGCGGACGTCACCGTCCGCGCCAGCCGGAATCTTGGACAGTTGCCGTTCCCGCGGAACGGCAACTGTCCAAGATTCATCCCTCGGGGCGCCAGCCGGCGGCCGTCAGGGCGCGGCGGAGGGAGTCGGCCACCTCGGTGGGGCGGGCGCGGATCAGCCACGCCGGGAAGCGGAGGACGCGGTCCCCCGAGGTCCAGACGTCGTTCTGGCGCCGCATGTCGGCCGCCCAGTGCCGGACGTCCATGTGGTGCGCGCCGTCGATCTCGACGTGCAACCCCCACTCCCGCCAGTACGCGTCGAGCCACCGCGTCCGCCCGGAGGCGTCGGCGCGCCGTTGCTGGAGGTGAGGCGCGGGCAGGCCGTGGCGGCGGCAGAGCCGGACGAAGTCGATCTCCGAGAGCGCCTCCGCGCCACCGGCGATGTCGGCCACGGTCTGCCGGATCAACCCCCGCCGACGGGCCCGGGGCAGCGCGTCCAGCACCGCCGACAACTCCGCCGGCGTGACCCGTCGCTGCTGACAGCCGGCCGCCAGCGCCGCCTGCGCCTGGTCGACGGTGCGGGCCCAGCCGGCCGCGTCCACCAGTGCCCGGGCCGTGGTGGTCCGCGGCGGTCGGGCGCGCTGGAGATGCGCCGGTGGCAGCACCGACGCGCGGTGCACGACGACCGCCGGCATGTCGATCGGCAGCCGGCCCAGCACGGTGCGCCCCGCCCGCCGGTGCGCCGGCACGAGCACGTGCAGCGGCTCGCGCCGCAGTCCTCGTACGCCCGCCTCGGCGGCAGCCGTCGGACCGGCCAGGACAGCACCGGGCCCGCGGCGAGCACGGCGACCCACAGTTGCTGGTCCCGGGTCAGCCGGCCGTTGCCCATCAGCACGACACCCCGGCAGATCGCACGCCACCGTCCGGAGCGCACGCGTCCGCGTACGGTGCCCTCGGTCAGCGAACGGGTCGCCTGGGCGGTGGTGACGACGCCGGCCTGCTCGAACGCCAGCCAGTCGAGCGCGTCGGCCTCGTCGGCCGGAAGGTCGGGGTACACCCGTCCCACCCTCGCCGCCGGCTGCGCCTCCCGCCGCCCCGCGCGGAGATCCCGGGCGGTAACCGCTCGCGATTCGGGGCATTCCCTCCTCGTGGAGTTGCTGACGGTGGGGCATGGGGCGGCAGACCGGGAGCGGCTGGGCGAGTTGCTGGCCGGCGCCGGGGTCGCGCTCGTCGTGGACGTGCGGCGGTTTCCGGCCAGCCGGACCAACCCTGACGTACGCCGGGAGGAACTGGCCCGCTGGCTGCCGGCGGCCGGCGTGGACTACCGCTGGGAACAGCGCCTCGGCGGCCGGCGGCACACCCCGGCCGGCACCGACGAGCCGGACACCTGGTGGACCGTCGCCGCCTTCCGGGCGTACGCGGCGTACACCCGTACCGCCGACTTCCGGGCGGCGCTGGAGACGGTGCTGGCGGACGCGGCGGCCCGGACCACGGCGGTGATGTGCAGCGAGAGCGTCTGGTGGCGCTGCCACCGGCGGCTGATCGCCGACGTCGCCGTGCTGGGGCGCGGCGTGCCGGTGTCCCACCTGATGCCGGACGGCCGGCTCACCCCGCACCGCCCCGCCGAGGGCGCCCGCCGGCTGCCCGACGGCGACCTCGTCTGGGACGCCTGAAAAGCTCCCCGCCGGACCCACCCGCGCGGCCACCGCCGGGCGTGCTCCGTGTCAGGAGGTGGGCGTGGACCCTGAGGAGTCGTTCCGGGCGTACGTGTCCGGGCGGATCGCGGCGCTGTCCCGGGCGGCGTGGCTGCTGACCGGTGACCAGCACCAGGCCGAGGATCTCGTGCAGCTCACGTTGGTCCGGGTAGCTCGGCACTGGGAGCGGGTGAGCGCGGCCGGCGACCCCGAGCCGTACGTCCGGCGGACCATGTACACCCAGCACGTCTCGCTCTGGCGGCGTCGCTGGCGGGACGTGGACCTGCGCGCGGACCCGCCGGAGCAGGCGATGCCCGACGGGACCGCCAGCGTCGCCCGCGCGATGGTGGTCCGTGCCGCACTGGGCCGGCTCGCCCCACGCCAACGGGCCGTGCTGGTGCTGCGCTTCTTCGAGGACCTCACCGAGGCGGAGACCGCTGACGCACTCGGCTGCTCGGTCTCGACCGTCAAGAGCCAGACGCGGGACGCCCTGGCGCGGCTGCGGGCACACGCCCCCGAACTGGCCGACCTGGTCGGCGTCACCACCCGGGAGGACCGATGAGCGAGGAGTTGCGTATCGCGCTGCGTGAGCTGGGCGAGCGGATGCCGCCGGCCCGGCTGCCCGGCGACCCGTGGGCCACCGGGCGGCGGCAGCGGCGGCGGGCCCGCTGGCGTACCGCGGGGGCGGCGCTGGTGGCGGTGCTGGCCTGCGCGCTCGGCGTGCCGGCCGGGCTCACGGCCCCGGGCCCGTGGGCGACGCCGGCGGCGGCCCCGGACGGCGTGCCGGAGCGGATCGGCCTGCCGTACATGTGGCAGGCCACCGTGCAGCAGGACCCGCCCGGGCCGGCCTCGCTGCTGTTCAGCGGCGGCGGCCTCGGCCTGCGCGGTGTCGACGGCCTCGACCACGAGGGCAAGGTCGCGGTCCTCGGCCGCGACGGCCGGTACCGGATGTTGCTCTACGGCGGCCGGGAGAGTGTCGCGGGGGAGGAGGTGCTGCTCTCCCCGGACGGCCGGTACGTCGCCGACGATTCCAACGACGGCTGGGTGGGCGTCACCGACCTCACCGACGGCAGCCGCCGGGTCTTCACCGGCTGGGCCGGCGGCACCTGCTGCGGAACACCGGTGGCCTGGGCGCCCGACGGCAGCGCACTGCTCGTCCTGCACCACTCGGCGGAACCCGTGGACCACGACGCCGAGGACGACCGCCGGCCCAGCCGGCTGGTGCTGCTGGAGCTGGCCAGCGGCGCGACCAGGGAACTCGGGCCGGGGCTCGGCGACCGGTGGAGCGTGCGGACCGGCTCGCTGGCCGCCTTCTCCCCGGACGGTTCACGGATCGTGGTCAGCGCGGGCGAGGAACTGGTCATGCTCGACCGCGAAGGGGAGTCGTCCTGGTCCAGGCGGCTGGGGCCGGAACGCCGGCTCGCCGGGATCGGCGCGTTCACCCCCGACGGCTCAGCCGTCGCCGTGCTCCACCTGGACGGCTGCCTGACCCGGTGCGACGCGGACCAGCGGGCCGCCCGCACCTGGCGTGTCGAGTACGTCGACGCCGCCACCGGACGCGACGGCGCGGGCCCCGCGCTCCCGCCGGTACGCGGGCAGGCACTGCGAGCGCTCGGCTGGCGCGGTGGGACCGAACTGGTGGCGTTGCGCTACGAGCCGGAGCCGGGCACCAGCACGACCGACCTCCCGGACTGGAACGACACCGGCTACTGGGAGACGGGGCACGTCCAACTGGTGGCCCTGCGCCCCGACGGTCACGTCGAGACGCTGCTCGACCCGCCCGGTCAGGTGTGGGCGATGGACGTGGCGCGGGACCTGCTGGTGGCCGGCCGCTTCGGCGCTCCGGCGACCGACCCTCGCCCGTTCCCGGCCCGGCCGGTCATCCTGTTCGTGGCCGTGCCGCCGGCCCTGCTCGTCGCCGCCGTGCTGGGGGCGGTGCTGCTCTGGCGGCGGCGCCGACGATGGCTGCGGACGATCCGCCCCGCCCCGCCGGGCCGCTGACGAGGCTCGACCCGGTCGGCTCAGTCGGCCAGGTCGTCGGCGAGCAGGTCCATCAGCAGCCCGTCGTGCCAGCGCCCGTCCTCGCCGCGTTCGTAGCGGCGCAGCACCCCGACGGGACGGAAGCCGACCTTCGCGTACGCCCGGACGGCCGCCGTGTTCGCCGCCGCCGGGTCGATGGTGAACCGGTGGTGGCCGTGCTCGTCGATCAGGTGCCGGACCAGGGTGCGGATCGCGTCTCCGCCGAGCCCCGCGCCGCGTACCGCCGGGTCGAGGAAGACGTCCATGCTGGCGTGCCGGTAGTCGGGGTCGTCCTCGGCGTACCACTGGATCGCGCCGACCACCCGGCCGTCGTGTTCGATCGCGTACACCGTCAGGGCCTCGTCTGCGAGGTCGGCCCGGACGGCGGCGACCAGGTCGTCGCCGCCGCGCCACCAGCGCCGGACCTCCGGGGTGGCCCGGATCGCGGCGAGCGCCGGCACGTCCCCGGCGCCCGCCGGCCGCAGGGTCACCGCCCGGCCCTGCAGCATCGCCCTCAGCCCCGGATCTCGCCGTGCTCGACGCAGACGGCCGCCCAGCCGACCGGCAGCACCTGCACCTTCATCCGCCGGCGGCAGTGCGCGCAGAAGCGCGGCGGCTCCAGCACCCGGGCCGCCGCGCACCCGTCGTGCGACCCGGCCGCCACGGCCTCGCCGCAGCGGTCGCACCAGGCGGCCGACGCCCTGTCGGCCGCCGGCACCGCGTCGCTCGTCGTCACCGGGGCGCTCACAGCGTCGCGGAGAGCGCCTTGACCGGCATCTTCAGGTCGTCGAGCAGGTCCAGGTCGGCCGTCGCCGGCCGGCCCAGCGTGGTCAGGTAGTTGCCGACGATCACCGCGTTGATGCCGCCCAGCAGGCCGTCGCGGGTGCCCAGGTCACCGAGGGTGATCTCCCGGCCGCCCGCGTACCGCAGGATGGTGCGCGGCATGGCCAGCCGGAAGGCGGCGATGGCGCGCAGCGCGTCCTTGCCCTCCACCACCGGCCGGTCGCCCAGCGGGGTGCCGGGGCGGGGGTTGAGGAAGTTCAGCGGGACCTCGTGCGGGTCCAGCTCGGCGAGCTGCGCGGCGAACTCGGCCCGCTGCTCCACCGTCTCGCCGAGGCCGAGGATGCCGCCGCAGCAGACCTCCATGCCGGACTCGCGGACCATCCGCAGGGTCTCCCAGCGCTCCTCCCAGGAGTGCGTGGTGACCACGTTGGGGAAGTAGGAGCGGCAGGTCTCCAGGTTGTGGTTGTAGCGGTGCACGCCCATGTCGACCAGCTCGTCGACCTGCTCCTTGCTGAGCATGCCCAGCGACGCGGCCACCTGGATGTCGACCTCGGCCTTGATCGCGGCGACGCCCTCGCGCATCTGCTTCATCAGCCGGGCGTCCGGGCCGCGCACCGCCGCCACGATGCAGAACTCCGTCGCCCCGGTCGCCGCGGTCTGCTTCGCCGCCTCGACCAGCGAGGGAATGTCCAGCCAGACCGACCGGACCGGGGAGGTGAACAGGCCCGACTGCGAGCAGAAGTGGCAGTCCTCCGGGCACCCGCCGGTCTTCAGCGAGACGATCCCCTCGACCTCCACCTCGGGCCCGCACCACCGCATCCGCACCTCGTGGGCGAGCTGGAGGGCGGCGGGCAGCTGCTCGTCGGGCAGGTTCAGCACGGCGAGGACGCCGGCCTCGTCGAGACCGACGCCGTTCTCCAGCACCTGGGTTCGGGCCTGGTCGAGGATCTCTGGCATGGCTCGTACCCTACAAGGCCACCTGGCCGGGAGAAACGGCCCGCGTGTCGGGCCGCCGGCGCAGGGGTGGACACGCCGGGCCCGGGGCCGTGGGTGGTAATTTCGCCCGGCGGAATCGGCCGACGACGGCCGGCCGGGCGGCGTGGGGGTGACGGTGGCGGACTGGCTGGCGGCGCTCGACCGCCGCGCCGAACTACGCGCGAAGGCGGGGCTGACCCGCCGGCTGCGACCGCGGGCCGCCGGCGACGCCGTGGTCGACCTGGCCGGCAACGACTACCTCGGCCTGGCCACCCACCCCCAGGTCACCGCCGCGGCGGCGCGGGCGCTGTCGGCGTACGGGCTGGGGGCCACCGGGTCGCGGCTGGTGCGCGGCTCCACCGACGCCCACCACGCGCTCGAGGACACCCTCGCCGACTGGCTCGGCGCCGAACGGGCCCTCGTCTTCTCCTCCGGCTACCTGGCGAACCTCGGGGCGGTCCGGGCGCTGGTGCGGCCCCGTACGCTGCTCGTCTCCGACGCCCACAACCACGCCTCCCTGATCGACGGCTGCCGGATCTCGGGCGCCGAGACGGTGGTGACCCCGCACGCCGACGTCGCGGCGGTGGCCGCCGCGCTCGCCGCCGCGCCCGGCCGGCCGGCGGTGGTCGTCACCGAGTCGGTCTTCTCCGTCGACGGCGACCTGGCCCCGCTGGCCCGGCTGCACGCCGTCGCCCGGGAGCACGGCGCGTTGCTGCTGGTCGACGACGCGCACGCCCTCGGGGTGACCGGCCCGGCGGGCGCCGGGGGCGTCGCCGCCGCCGGCCTCGCCGGCCAGCCCGACGTGGTCGTCACCGCCACCCTCTCCAAGGCCCTCGGCGGCGCGGGCGGGGTGGTCGCCGGGCCGGCGGAGTTCGTCCGGCACGTGATCGAGACCGGCCGGACCTTCATCTTCGACACCGCGCTGCCTCCGGCCGTGGCCGCGGGCGTGCACGCCGCCGTCGGGCTGGCCCGCGCCGGCGACGACCTGCGCGCGGAGCTGGCCGAGCGGGCCGCCCTGGTCGTACGCCGGCTGGGCGCCGCCGGGCTGGCGGTCTCCGCCCCCGACGGCGCGGTCGTCTCGGTCACCGCTCCCGGCCCTGAGGCGGCGAGCGCCTGGGCGGCCGACTGCCGCGACCGGGGAGTCGCCGTCGGCTGTTTCCGGCCCCCGTCCACGCCGGACAACCGGTCCCGGCTGCGGCTGACCATCGGCGCCGGCATCTCCCGAGCGGACTTCGAGCGGGCACTGGAGACCATCGTGGAGTGTGCACCCGTCAGCGCGAGGAGTGAGCTGGGGTTGCGAGCCCCGCAGTCGCGAACAAGGGTGACGCCGTGAGCGCGAGGAGTGAGCTGGGGTTGCGAGCCCCGCAGTCGCGAACAAGGGTGACACCGTGAGCCGGGGTGGGGACATGACCGGGCCGTGGCGCGGGCCGGTGCTGGTGACCGGCACCGACACCGACGTCGGCAAGACGGTGGTCACCGCGGCGATCGCGGCCGCCGCGCAGGCGGCCGGCCTGCGGGTCGCGGTGGTCAAGCCCGCCCAGACGGGTACGGCCGGCGGCGAGCCGGGCGACGTCGACGCGGTCAACCGGCTGGCCGCCCCGCTGACCGGCCGGACCCTGGCCAGCTTCCCCGACCCGCTCGCCCCGCTGGCGGCGGCCCGGGTCGCCCAGTTGGCGCCGCTGGAGCTGGACACCGCCGTCGACGCGGTCCGCGAGGAGGCCGACAAGCACGACCTGGTGCTCGTCGAGGGCGCGGGCGGCCTGCTCGTGCCGATGGGGCTGTGGCCGGAGGGGAAGCCCTGGACGGTGGCGGACCTGGCGGTGGCGCTGGGCTGCCCGGCCGTGGTGGTGACCCGGGCCGGCCTGGGCACCCTGAACCACACCGCGTTGACGCTGGAGGCCCTGGAACGTCGGGGGGTGCCGGCGGGCGTGGTGGTCGGGGCCTGGCCGGCGGCGCCGGAGCTGGTGCACTGGGCCAACCTGACCGACCTGGTGCCGAGGCTGATGGGCGCCCTTCCGGCCGGGACCGGGGCGATGGATCCGGGGGTCTTCCGCCGGTCCGCGTCCGGCTGGCTCACCCCCGCCCTGTACGGGGTGCTCGACGACTGGCGCGCGTGGGCCGAGGAGATCAGCTGAGCACCTGACTTTCGTCGGTGCCGGCGCAGGTCGGGCGTGGGTAGCCTGACCGCCGTGGGGAACTGGTGGTCCGTCCGGGTGGGCGGCGCGGTGCGGTCCCGGGAGGTCGTCCGGCGGCGGCTCGGCGACCTGCTCCTGTGGGCGACGACCGCTGCCCCGATCGCGTACGCGCTTGTCACCCCGCCGCACGCGGGGCCGGCCACCGCCCGGCTGGCCGGCGCGTTGCTGCTGCTCGCGGTGGCGGTCGCGGTGAGCCGGCGCTGGCCGGTGGTCGCCCTGGTCGGGGTGGTGCTCGGGTCGTTGCTGGACGGCAACTTCCTCTTCGCGATCCCGGTGTTCAGTTATCTGACCGGTCGCCGCAGCGCCACCGCCCGCCCGGCCGCCGTCGCCTTCGCCGCGCTCGCGGCCGGCGGCACCGCGCTCAACCTGGGGCTGCTCGGCACCGGCGCGGCCACCTGGTTCCTGCTCGCCTCGGTGCTGCTCTTCGCCGGGGTGTTCCCGTGGCTCGTCGGGCGGTACCGGCGGCAGCAGGCCGCCCTGACCGAGGCCGGCCGCCGGCACGCCGAGGCGCGGGAGCGCGAGCGGCGGGGCACCGCGGAGCGGGTCCGACTGCGGGAACGGGCCCGCATCGCCCAGGAGATGCACGACTCGCTCGGGCACGACCTGAGTCTGATCGCCCTGCGCGCCGCCGCCCTGGAGGTCGCCGACGACCTCGCGCCCCGGCACCGGGCCGCCGCCGGGGAGCTGCGGGCCAGTGTCGCCGCCGCCACCGAGCGGCTGCACGGGATCATCGGGGTGCTCCGGGAGCCGGACGGGGCGGCGACCACCCGGCCGGCCGACGAGAGCGTCACCGAACTGGTCGACGGGGCCCGGGAGGCGGGCATGGCGGTGCGCCTGGACGGCGCGGACGCCCTGGCGCAGCTGCCGCCGATGGCCGCGCACGCCGCGCACCGGGTGGTCCGCGAGGCGCTGACCAACGCCGCCCGGTACGCCCCCGGCGCGGCGGTCACCGTCGTCCTGCGCGGCGACGGCGACCGGGTCGAGGTGGCCGTCGTCAACGCGGCGCCACCGGCCGGGCCGCTGCCGGGCCCGCCGTCCACCGGTTCCGGCCTGCTCGCCCTCGCCGAGCGGGTCCGGCTCGCCGGCGGCGTCCTGACGACCGGTCACCAGGACGGTGGCGGCTTCGCCGTCCGTGCCCGCCTGCCGGCGGCGGCCCGGGCGGGCGCCGACGCCCTCCCGTCGGGTGGAGGCGACTCCGGCCCCGCCAGTGGCCGGTGGCCGGCGGGCGGCTGGTCGGCGGGCGAGGCGGACGAGGCGGACGGGCCGGGGTTTCCGGTCGCCCCAGGTGCGGGCGCCGACGCGTCCGACGGTGGGGCGCCGGGAGAGCGGCCGGGCGAGGCCGAGCGGCGGCTGCGCGACGCCCGCCGGCGGGTCCGGCTCAGCCTGCTGACGGCGCTCGGCGCCCCGGCGGGCCTCGCGCTGGTCCTCTCCCTCGTCTACTACCCGGTCGCCACCGCCGGTACGGTCCTCGACGACGGGGCCTTCGCGCGGATGCCCGTGGGCGCGCAGCGCGCCGAGCTGACCGGGCTGCCCCGACGGCAGTCGGCCCCGCCCGCCGGGACGGCGCGTCCCGGCTGCGAGCACTACACCGACGGCAACTTCCCCCTGGCCCAGCCGACGTGGCGGCTCTGCTTCGTCGAGGGCCGGCTGGTCAGCAAGGAGCGGATCGACGGATGAACGCCGACACGGCCGGCCCGGTGCGGGTCGTCCTCGCCGACGACGAGGCGATGATCCGGGCCGGTGTCCGGGCCATCCTGGCCACCGATCCGGGCATCGAGGTGGTGGCCGAGGCGGGTGACGGCCGGGCCGCGGTGGAACTCGTCCGGGCGCACCGGCCCCGGGTGGCGCTGCTGGACATCCGGATGCCGAGGCTGGACGGGCTCTCCGCCGCCGCCGAGATCCGCCGGCTCGTGCCGGAGACGGCGACGCTCATGCTGACCACGTTCGGCGAGGACGACCACGTCGCCCGGGCGCTCGGGCACGGGGCGAGCGGATTCCTGCTCAAGGCCGGCGACCCACGCGAGTTGATCGCCGGGGTGCACGCCGTCGCCGACGGCGGCGCGTACCTGTCACCGCAGGTGGCCCGTCGGGTCATCGAGCTGGGCGGTGACCGGCTGGCCCGCCGGCCGGTGGCCCGGGACCGGCTCGCGGGGCTGACCGAGCGGGAGCGGGAGGTGCTCGCGCTGGTCGGGGCGGGCCTGTCCAACGCCGAGATCGCCCGCCGGCTGCACCTGGTCGAGGGCACCGTGAAGAGCTACCTGACGAGCGTCTTCACCCGGCTCGAGGTGCGCAACCGGGTGCAGGCGGCGATCCTCGCGTACGAGGCGGGGCTGGTCGAGCCGACCGGCTGACCCGCCCCGCCCCGGCGCCTCGCACGTCCCGGCGGTCTCGCGCGTTCGCCCGGCTTACGCGTCGCGGCGGCGCAGCGCGGCGCGGCCCAGCAGCAGCGCGGCGCCGGCCCAGCCGGCGAGCAGGAGCAACCCGACCGGTGCCGGGTACGGGTCGGTGTCCCCGGCCAGGAAGTGCCCGCCGGCGACCCCCGGGAAGGCGTCGGCGATCCGGTTGAGCACGGCGATGTCCGGTTCCTGCAACGACAGCGGGACGATCATCAGCGTGGCGACGAGCACGGTCAGGGTGAGCACCGCGCTGCGCAGGGCCGCGCCGAGCCCGAGGGCCAGCACGCCGACCAGCGCCAGGTAGGTCGCCACCGCCAGGACGTCGCCGACGGTGCCGCCCGCCGGCGCGGCGCCCCAGCGGCCGAGCACCGGCCGCGCCACCAGCGCGCCGACCGCGCCGAGCAGCAGCCCGAGCGCGAACGTCACCGCCGCGGTCACCACGGCCTTGGCCAGCAGTACCCGGCCGCGCGACGGCGTGCACTGCAGGGTGGTACGGATCGTGCCGCTGGTGAACTCGCTGGTGATCACGAGCAGGCCCAGCGCCAGCACGGCGTACTGGGTCAGCTCGACCGAGCCGATCACGACGCTGCCGGCGGTGACGATCCCGGCGTCGTCGGCCGGGTCGTCGTTGGTGTTCGCGTTGGCGGCGTAGATGGCCAGCTGACCGGCGGTGGCGGCCATCAGCAGCACCCCGGCCAGCAAGGACCACCAGGTGGAACGCACGGACCACACCTTGGTCCACTCGGCGGAGATCGTGTTCATCGTGCCTCGCTCACGGTCGGGGTGCCGGCGTACTCGACGCTGTCGGCGGTCAGTTCCATGAAGGCCTGTTCCAGGGAGGCCCCGTGTGGGCTGAGCTCGTGCAGCCGCACTCCCAGCTCGTACGCCAGGTCGCCGATCCGCTCGACGGTGGCGCCGGTGACGGTCAGCTCGTCGGGGCCGGCCGGCTCGACGGCGGCCCCGGCGGCGGTGAGGCGCCCGGCGAGGGCGGCGAGGCCGGCCGGCTGCGGGCTGCGTACGCGCACGGCCACCGCGCTGCCGGCGATGACCTCGTCGATCGGGGCGTCGGCGAGCAGGCGGCCCCGGCCGATCACCACCAGCCGGTCGGCGGTGAGCTGCATCTCGGTCATCAGGTGGCTGGAGACGAAGACCGTCCGGCCCTCGTCGGCCAGGGATCGCATCAGCTGCCGGACCCAGCGCACCCCGTCCGGGTCGAGGCCGTTGACCGGCTCGTCGAACATCAGCACCGGCGGGTCGCCGAGCAGCGCCCCGGCGATGCCGAGCCGCTGGCCCATGCCGAGGGAGAGGGTGCGGCCGGGCTTGGCGGCGGCACGGGCGTCCAGCCCCACGGTGGCGAGCACCTCGTCCACCCGGCGGTCCGGTATCCCGTTGCTGCGGGCCATCGCGAGCAGGTGCGCCCGACCCGAGCGGGCGGGGTGGACGGCCCGGGCGTCGAGCAGCGCGCCGACCTCACGCAGCGGGCGCCGCAGCTCCCGGTACGCCCGCCCGCGCACGAGCGCCTGCCCGGCGGTGGGGCGGTCCAGCCCGAGGATCATCCGCATGGTGGTGGACTTGCCGGCGCCGTTCGGGCCGAGGAAGCCGGTGACCCGGCCGGGCCCGATGTCGACGGTCAGGGCGTCGACGGCGGTCGTGCCCCCGAACCGCTTCGTCAACCCACGTAATGTGATCATGCGCCGACGCTAGGTCCGGAACCCCCGCCCCGACCGCGCCCGAACGGCACCACCGTCCCCTGACTTTCGTCGAGTCCCGCCGCCACCTCTCCCACACGGGGCCGCCACCTCTCCCACACGGGCCGCCGCCGCGACCTGCCCACCGCCCGCCGACACAGCCCTCCGGTGCCGCATCGCCGGTGGTGATCAGGACGCCATGGACCTTAAAACCGCCGGCAAAGGTCCATGGCGTCCTGATCACCGGGCCGCGTGCCGCGCACCGGGCCGCGTGCCGCTCGGCGAGCCGGGTGTCCGTTGGCGGGCCACCGGGGCCACCCCGGAGAGCACGGCACCCCCGGGCCGGTGCGGTACGGCGTCCGTGGGCCGGTCAGCGGCGGCGGACGACGAACGCGTCGGGCATCCGGAAGGTCAGGTTGTCCGGGCACCACGGCTCGCGGAGCACGCTGACGCCGTCCAGCAGCGGGGCGGTCTCCGCGACCACCACGGCCGCCTCCATCCGGGCCAACTGGTCGCCGACGCAGCGGTGCGCGCCGGCCCCGAAGGCCAGGTGCCGGCGGGAGCCGCGCTGCCCGGGTCGGAACTCGTCCGGCGCGTCGACGGTGGACGGGTCGCGGCCGGCGCGGGCCAGCCAGAGCACGATGCTGGTGCCCGCCGGCACCGCCGTCCCGCCCAGCGTGGTGTCCACCGCCGCCACCCGCCGCCAGGTGACGATCGGCGGCTCCAGCCGCAGCCCCTCCTCGACGACGTCGGCGACCGCGACGGTGCCGTCGCGCAGGCCGGCCAGCACGGCCGGCTCGCCGGTCAGCCGGTGCAGCAGCAGGGTGAGGAACTGCGAGGTGGTCTCCTGGCCGGCCACCAGCAGGAAGAACAGCGCGCCCACCACCACGTCGGGCGGGTGCCCGGCGGCCCGCAGCGACCCGGCCAGCCCGCCCCCGGTCGCGGCGAACTCGCGCAGCACCCGGTGGAAGCGGCCCACCTCGGCGGCGAGGGCCTGCTGCCGTTCGGCGTCCAGGGGCGCCCAGAACAGTTCCAGCGCGGCGCGGGCGAACTCCTTCACCGCGCCGACCGGCGCGTCCGGCAGCTCGACCAGCCGGGCCAGCACCAGCAGCGGCAGGTCGGCGGCGAGCCGGGCGTACAGGTCCACCGACCCGCCGGCGTCCAGGGTGGCGGCGATCCCGCCGACGCGCTCCCGGACCAGGTCGGTGAGCCAGGGCCGCTGCGCGGCGACCCGCGTCGGGTGCAGGGCGTCGGCGACGATCGCCCGGATCGCCGGGTGGCTGGCGCCACCGTTGTTCGCCAGGGTCGGCGGCAGCCGGAACCGGTGCCCGGCCAGCACCCGCAGCGCGACCACCGGGATCGGGGTCACCGCGTCCAGCGCGTTGTCCGGCCGGTACGTCGCCGGATCGGTGAGCACCTCACGGACCAGGGCGTGCCGGGTCACGACCAGGTGCGCGACCCCCACGTGGTCGCGTACCCGGGCCACGTCCGGCCAGTGCGCGTCGGCGGTCTGCGCCCAGCTCCGGAACAGCACGCCGACACGCTAGCGGCCCGCCCCCGGCAGCCCCGCCCGCAACTGCCACACCGTGGTGCGCTTCACCCGTACGCTCTCCAGCGTCTCGGGCACCGGCACGTCGTAGACGGCCAGTTCGTCGAAGCGGTCGTGGGGCAGGAAGGCCCGGCCGGGGTCGCCGACCAGCACCCGGGCCCCGGCGCGGGCGGCCCGGAGCAGGAAGCGCAGCACCCGGTTGGCCATCGCCTGGCTGTAGAACACGTCCCCGGCGAGCACCACCTCGGCCCCACCGGCGTCGCCGTCGAGGACGTCGCCGAGTTCGGCGTCGACGCGTACCCCGTTGGCCTCGGCGTTGACCGCGACGGCCGCGACGGCCAGCTCGTCGATCTCCACAGCGCGCACGGCGGCGGCGCCGGCCCGCGCGGCGGCGATGGCGACCAGGCCGGAGCCCGCGGCGAGGTCCAGCACCCGGCGGCCGGCGACCAGCTCCGGGTGGTCGGTGACGTACCGGGCCAGCGCCTGCCCGCCGGCCCAGGCGAAGGCCCAGAACGGCGGCGGCTGCGCGCTGCGGAACTCGCCCTCCGTCAGCTCCCACAGGCCGATGGCGTCGTCCGCCTGGTGCAGCCGCACCTCGGGAACGAAGGCGACCGGGGAGAGACTGGCGTGCAGGCGGACGAAGGCGGCGGAAAGGTCGGACACGCCGGCGATTGTCCCCCGCCACCCGGACCCGCCGACCGGCGCCACCCCGGATCGCCCCCGACCGGCGGCTAATCGAGGGCCGCCCCGACCGGCCGCCGCAAGCCGGTCGCCGCCGCCGGTCGCCCCTCGGCCGGTTGCCGCCGCGCGGTCGTCGGGGCCGGGCGTGTCGCGGGGAGGGGGTGACCGGTTCACCACCGTCGGTGAAATCGGCCCCCGCGGTTGGCGATCGGTGCGAACACGCCCGTCTACCGGCTGGCCGGCGGCGCTGGCAGCGTTGCGGGTTGGCGGCGACCGACGGGAGGTGGGAACGGTGGCGACCAGGTGGCGGTACGCGCTACGGGCCGGGGTGGTGCTCGGCTGCCTGACCGGGGCGGGTCTGCCCGCGCCCGCGCAGGCGGCCTTCGCCACCGAACTGAGCGGCCTGCCGGACGAGTTCACCGCCGGGGGCCGGGTGGAGACCGTCTCCGCCGTGGTCTCCCGCGACGACGGCGGCTGCGTAAAGGTCCGCTGGTCGATGGTGCTGCGGGTGCGCGGGATGCGGCTCGACCAGGTCAGGGTGGACCGGGTCGAGGAGACCGGCTCGTTCCCGCTGGACATCCGCGCCGACGGGGAGGTGGCCCGGCTGACCGACCGCCGGCTCGACCCGGGCACGCTCTGCCCCGGGCGTACGGTCACCGCCCGCTACCGGTTGGCCTTCGCCGGTGACGTCACCCGGGGGCGGATCACTCTCGCGGCGGAGGCGTACGACGCGAACCTGCGGCTGCTGTCCCGACAGACGGCGACGCGGTCGGTGGTCGGGGCGACCACCCGGACGGCCGCGCCCGAGGAGCCGGAGCCTCGCCCCGCCCCGACGGACACGACCGGACCGGCCGGGGAGTCCGGGGGAGCGGCGGAGCCGGGGGCTGCGCCCGCCACCGACGAGCCGGCGGCTGACGAGCCGGTGACCGACGACTTGGCGACCGACGGGCCGGTGACCGACGGGGCGCTGCCGGCGGCCGGCACGGGGCGGCCGGTGGCGGGGGCCAGCGGTTTCGGGGCCGTGCAGGCCGCGTTCCTGCTCGGTGGGCTGCTGCTCTCGCTCGGCCTCGGCCTGCTGCTGCGGCTGCGTCACCTGACCCGGGCGGCCGGCGCGGACGACGACGTCGGGCCGGACCGGCGCTGGGAACGGCCCGTCGCGCCCGGACGGTGGCGGGCCGCCCGCCGCTGACCGAGGGCCACAGGTACGACTGTCCGGCGGTGGTCCGGCGGAGTCACGGGTACGCGTGCCCGGCGGCGGTCCGCCCGGGTCGACGGCCGGAGGTGGTCCGTCGGGGCCGGCCGGCACGCCGACCGGCCCCGACGGGCGGTCACTTCGAGAACGCCTGGAACTCGGCGATGCGCACCTGCGTACGGGCCGGGCTGGCCGTCGCGCAGTCGGTGGTGGTCGCCGGGTCGTCGTCCTGCTCACCGGCGTAGGCCGGGCCGCCGGTGCACTGGCTGGCGAGCACCTCCAACCGCAGGTGCGTGGCCAGCGTGGTCGGCACCGCGAACTCGCGCAGGTTGATGTCCGGCACGTACGCCCGGTACGCCCCGCCCGGGAACGCGTCGGGCGCGCTGGTGTGGATCCGCCGCCAGTTCGCCGGATCCGCGCAGTCGGTCGTCTTCGCGTTGCACGCCGACACCGCGAACGAGCGCAGCGCGCTGAGCGCGTTCTGGCCGCCCGCGTCGGCGTCGCCGGCGATCGCCGGGCGCAGCATGGCGCTGACGTTCACCCGCTTCACGACCTGCGGCGCGTCCCCGGGCAGCGCCACGGTCACCTGCCGCCCGGCGACCCCGTCCAGGGAGGCCCAGTTGGTGGCCTCGGTGTCGTCGGCGATGCGGTCCAGGTTGACCCCGTCGCCGGTGACCGTCGCGCCGGACGCCGTGGACGCCAGGTTCCGGCTCATCCGCAGGTCGACGTACCCCTCCTTGCCGGCCTTGGCGACCACGGTCAGCCGCTGGTGGCCGAAGCCGGGCGCGACGGCGAGCAGCTGGTACGTGCCGGGCACCAGCTCGACGGTGTCCGGCAGGGCGGTGGCCGGGTCGGTGTCGGCCACGGGCACCGCCCGCGCCTCGTACGCCCCGACGTACACCCGGATCGGCGCGTCGGCGCTGTCGCCCTTCGGCCGCAGGGTGAGCACGGCGTTGTCGGCGCCCGGAGCGGCGAAGCTCGGCGTCGGGTCCGTGTCGGCAGCGCCGTTGGTGGCGGCGTCGCGGCCCATCCCGGAGCGGGCGAACTCCGCCCAGAGCAGGTCCTGGTTGGCGCCGCCGAAGCGCAACAGGTCGGCGGTGAGCATGTTGTCCCGCATGTCGAGCATGCTCACCTGGCTGGCGGCCTGGAGCAGGAACGAGTCGAAGACCAGCTGCGACCAGCGCCGGTTGCCCGGGCACTGCTCCACCGCCACCTCGCCGCGCGCGCAGTCGAGCTGCCGCTGCGGGGTGCCGACGCCGTAGCGCTTCATCATCGCGGCGCGCACCCGGAAGTTGGTGGCGCTCCAGATCTCGCCGTCGGCGTGCACGGCGGGACCGCCGGTGTTGTAGCCGACGTCGGAGTAGTTCAGCGGGCTGCGGCTGAAGTCGTGGTTGCGGATGCCGCTGACCAGGTTGCCGGTGACGTAGCCGCCGGTGACGTAGGGCGTCTCGCCGGGGGCGCGCAGCCCGTGCTGGAACAGGTACTCGGCGGCGAGCAGGTCGCTCCACGACTCGCCCATCGAGCCGCCCTGGTGCCCGCTGATGCCGCTGTCCGGGCCGGCGATCATGCGGTTGGTGATGGCGTGGGTGTACTCGTGCCCGATCACCGTCATGTCGTAGTCGCCGTCCACGCAGGGCGGGTACGGCCCGCCGGCCTGCGGCTGCCACAGGTACATGTTGGTGGTCGGCGGCAGGCCGTCACGCGGCGTGCCCTGGTTGGCGTTGTTCCGGTTGCCGCTGAGCGCACCCTGCTGGGCGCGGCCCTGCTCGGCGTCGCCGCCCAGGCCCTGCGGGGTCAGGTTCACCGCCTGGAGGTTCCAGGTGGCCTCGGTGAAGCCGAGGTGCCAGGCCCAGTCGTGCATCCGGTTGTGCATGGCGAACAGGTTGGCGATCGCGGCGTCGCCGTCGTTGCGCTGCGCCGAGGTGAACACCTCCGGGTTGCAGCGGGCCTGGTGCCACTGGTCGGTGAACGGGTACTCGTAGCGGCGCTCCGGGCTGGGCGTGGCCGGTACGGCCGGCGTGCCGCCGCCCCAGGACAGCACGGTGTTGGCGGAGTTGCCGCGGGCGGTGCCGGTCGGCGTGCCGGTGGCCGCGTCGACGTCCCACGGCTGGCCGGTCGCCGGATCGCGGAAGGCCGCCTGGCAGCCCGGCGCGGGGTCGCCGCACCAGCGCACCCGGGGATCCTGCCCGGGGCCGAGGTCGCGCGGCGGGGTGGCCGGGAAGACCGCCCAGCTCGGGTTGTCCGAGTCGAAGTCGACGAGGTCCTCGCGGACCAGCACCTGCCCGGTGATCCCGTCGACGTAGGTGGTGAACGCCGCCGGGTGGTCGGTGTCGGCGCCGATCAGGGTCACCTCGTAGGCGGCGCGGGGCCCGTCGAGCGGGGTGGGCACGGCGACGGCGCGGACGCTGTGGCTGCGTACCGCCTCGGCGGTCAGGCCGGCGTCGGCGCGCGCCGCCGCGTACGCCTGCTCGTCGGTGAGGGTGGCCGGCGCCGGCGCGTCGGTGTCCCGGGACAGCGAGGAGCTGACCGCGAGGACCTTGCCGCCGGCGACCGCGACGGTGACCAGGCCGTCGTGCCCGGCCGGCAGGTCGCCGAAGCGCTGCCGGAGGGTGACGACCGCGCCGGCGCCGACCGGGCGGACCAGCACCCGGTCCATCGCGTCGACCGCCGCGGCGTCCAGCCCGAAGAGGTCCTGGTGCCCGGTGAGGTACGCGCGGGCGGCCGCCTCCGGCTCGGCGGGCAGGCCGGTGGCGAGGGGCGCGCTGCCGGGGCCGAGCGCGTGCGGGGTGCCGAGCCGGTTCCAGCGGGCGTCCGGGTCGGCCCTGCGCGCCAGGCCCCGCTGCCGCGCGTCGGGGGCGGCGGTACCGGGGCGGTTGTCGACGTCGGCGTGCTGGTGCTGCCCCTCGGCGAACGGGCCGGAGCGCCGCTCGGCGGAGGCGCCGCCGGCGGGGGCGGCTGCGGTGGGTCCGGTGGGCAGCAGCGCGGCCGCCACCGCGGTCGCCGCCAGGACGGGGATGAGTCGGCGTCGACGCCGACTCATCCAGGGTGTCCACTCCGGTTGTGCCACGGGACCTCCTCGTGGGAGCGGGGTGGCCGGCCCTCCGCCGGCCCGCGCAGCGCGGTTACGCATGCGCATCTGTGGATATCAGCCTGCCTGGGTGGGGACAAGGGCCGCGCCTACTCAAGGCGGCCCGGCGCGTCGCGGGAGCCCTCGCGGATGCCGGAGCGGCGCGCCCCTCCCCGCGCTGGGTTCGACAAAAACAGTCCCTTGTACACAGACGTGACGGCTGTCACAGTCGAGGGAGGACCGCGACAGAGCGGAGGCCGGCCATGGCCCTCGACCCCACAGCGCCCGCCAACGCCGCCGGCTGGCGGGACACCCGCCGGCCCTGGTGGCCGCTGGCGCTGCTCGTCCCGACGCTGCCGTTCGTCGGCTGGGCGACCTGGCGGGCCACCGGCGACGCCTGGGCCTGGTGGCTCACCCCCGCCGCCGTGTTCGTCCTGATCCCGGTGGTCGACCTGCTGGTCGGCGAGGACCGGCGCAACCCGCCCGACGAGGCGGTGGCCCGGCTGGCCGCCGACGGTTACTACCGCTGGTTGACCTACCTCTACCTGCCCGCCCAGTACGCCGGCCTGGTGCTCTGCTGCGCGGTCTGGGCCCGGGGCGACCTGACGGTGGCCGGGGCGGCCGGCCTGGTCGCCACGATGGGTGTGGTCGACGGCATCGCCATCAACACCGCCCACGAGCTGGGCCACAAGCGGGAGACGGTGGAGCGCTGGCTGTCCAAGGTGGCCCTCGCGCCGGCCGCGTACGGGCACTTCCACGTCGAGCACAACCGGGGCCACCACACCCGCGTCGCCACACCGGAGGACCCGGCCAGCGCCCGGCTGGGGGAGAGCTTCTGGGCGTTCTGGCCGCGTACCGTCTCAGGCAGCCTGCGCTCGGCGTGGCGGCTGGAGGCCGCCCGGTTCCGCCTGCGGGGCCGCAGCCCGTGGACGTGGCGCAACGACGTGCTGAACGCGTTCGCGATGACCCTCGCGCTCTACGCGGCGCTGACCGTCGCCCTCGGCCCGCGCGTACTGCCGTTCCTGGCGCTCCAGGCGGTGGTCGGGTTCTCCCTGCTCGAGGTGGTCAACTACCTGGAGCACTACGGGCTCGCGCGGCAGCGCACCCCCGCCGGGCGCTACGAGAAGGTCGACCCCCGGCACAGCTGGAACAGCGACCGCAGCGTGACCAACATCTTCCTCTTCCAGCTCCAGCGGCACAGCGACCACCACGCCAACCCGCTGCGCCGCTACCAGACGCTGCGCACCTTCGAGTCCTCCCCGCAGCTGCCCGCCGGCTACGCCACGATGGTGCTGGCCGCGCTGGCGCCGCCGGTGTGGCGCCGGCTGATGGACCACCGGGTGCTCGCCCACTACGGCGGGGACCTGACGCTGGCCAACGTCCACCCGCCGGCCCTGCGCCGGCTGCAGAAGCGCCGTCGACGTGGCCCGGCGGCCGCCTGACGACCGGGATTCGCGTTCCGGCCCGCTGCGCAACTCACGCCTCGTCCGGTCGGGTCCCTCACGGTGCCCAGTCGGGGTCGCGGCCGAAGGCGGCGACGAGGCGGTCCTGCTCGTCCGCCCGCGCCGGCACGTCGACCTCCGGCCGGACCAGTCGGCCCCGCTGGTAGTCGCCGATCCGCTGAGCGAACCACTGCGCGCACGCGGCGACCGCGTCGGCGTCCAGCCGGGGGTCCGCGCCGATCGCCACGGCGAGGTCCCAGCCGTGGATCAGGTGCTCCGCGGTCAGTTGGTGCAGGTACTCGTCGGCGGGGGTCTCGCCGGTGGAGAGCCCGACGGTGCGCTCCAGCGCCCCCGGGTGGGTGAAGGCCAGCTCGGCCTGCCCCGCCGCCTCCCGGGCCGTGCCGGCCGGGTCCGGGCCGAGCACGTCGCCGTCGTAGCGGTCGCCGACCTGCTCGATCGTCCGCCCCGCGAGCAGCGCGACGCTCCACCGGTCTTCGCCCACCACGTGGTTGACCAGCGTCCGGACGTCCCAGTCGGGGCACGGGGTCGGGTCCGACCACTGGTCGGGGCCGACCTGCGCCACCCGGTCGGTGAACTCGGCCAGGCTGCGGCGGTACGTCTCCAGCGGGTCCATGCCGACGATTGTTCCGGCTGCCCCGGGGAGCCGAGCCGTTTTGCCGGCTTCGCGGGCGGACGGAGCGCCGGTCGCGCCCGGCCGGTCCCGGTCGGGACCCCGGCCGCCGACGCGTCCACCACGGCGCTCACCCCGCACCCCGCTGCACGAGGCGGTCCTGGACGCGCTGGGCGGCGCCGGCTCAGTCCAGTTGCGCCGGGTCCAGCCCCAGCTCGCGGGCGGTGAGCAGGCGCACCCACTCGGTGAACTGCCGGCGGGAGATCACCCGGTCGTGCACCGCGAGCTGCACCGCCAGCCCGTCCACCACCGCGCTGATCCGCCACGCCGCCCCGGACGGGTCGGCGCACTCGAAGGTGCCGTCGCGGACCCCGTCCGAGATGACCGTCGCCAGGTCCTCGCGCCAGCGCAGGTCGAGCCGGCGGGAGACCTTCTCCAACTCCGGGGTACGCAGCGACTCCGCCCAGCCGTCGATCCACATGGCCCAGGAGGTCGCCCGGCCCGCCGGCGTGTAGAGCCGGACGATCCGGCGGAGCTTGGTCAGGGGCGGGGCGCTGGAGCGCATCACCGCGTCCAGGCGGGCCAGATCCTGCTCCACCGCGTACGCGAACGCCTGCGCGAGCAGCCGGTCCTTCGTGGCGAAGTGGTAGAAGACCAGCGCCTGGCTCACCCCGGCGGCCTGTGCCACGTCGGCCGTGCGGGTGTTGGCCAGACCGCGTTCCACGATCACGTCACAGGCCGTGCGCAGCAGGGCATCCAGGCGGATCTCCGCCGCACGTCTCGTCACGCCGTTACCGTAGCCCATCCAATCGAACACGGGCAGTTACGGATCACGGTCCGTTCTGCCCGCCAGAGTCGGAATCCAGACAGTTTCCGGGGCGGATCCCGGCCGCAGGCTGCCATGGGCTGAGGATGGGCCGGACGAGTCCGGCCCATCCTCCTAGGAAGCCTAGGTGGGGGGCGGGACGTCACCCTTCCGCCGCAGGTGCATGGCGGGCCAGTCCCACCCGACTCGCCGGGAGCCACCCCGATTTGGCAACCGCTCGCCCGCTCGGCTAAAGTTCTCACCCGTCACCGGTTAACGCCGGAGACGTGCGGACGTAGCGCAGCTGGTAGCGCATCACCTTGCCAAGGTGAGGGTCGCGGGTTCGAATCCCGTCGTCCGCTCGGAGCTGCCGCCACGCATGACGGGGGCAACCTCGGTGGGGTGGCCGAGAGGCGAGGCAACGGCCTGCAAAGCCGTGTACGCGGGTTCAAATCCCGTCCCCACCTCGGTAACAAACGAGGGCGATTGGCGCAGTGGGAGCGCGCTTCCTTGACACGGAAGAGGTCACTGGTTCAAACCCAGTATCGCCCACCAACACGAAGGCCCGTCACCGAATGGTGACGGGCCTTCGTCGGTTCCCACCTGGGCCGAGCTGTCATGACTGCGACCAACGCCGACGGCCATGGCGGGGTGGGCCCGCGGCCACCGGCGGCGGACCGGCGGGTCAGTTCGCCGGGGACGGGCGGTGCCTCGTGGCCCTGGCTTGAGAGTGAACCCGGGTGAGTCGGGTGAGCCAGGTCCTCGGGTCACCGGTGGCCGGGCGATGCCTCGTCAGTGTGCCTGTCGAGGTGAGTCGTCTACGACATCATCGCCCGGGCGATCACGGCGGCGAGCAGGGTCCATGCGCACCACCTGCGACATCACCGCCGGCGCTGGCAGGCGACGGCTTCGGTTCGGAGGCAGGGGCGGCTCGCGGAGGTGACCCGTCGCGGTTGAGTCGTCTGTGACATCAGTTCGACAGCGTCGATACGGCAGCATCATCGGCGCTCGCCGTGCCCGCCGCTTGCCGTGCCCGCCGTCCGCCGTTCGTCTGTCGGGCGCCGGGGCTGGTCGTATGGCCGGCGGACGCGACGTGCCGGCCACCCTGCTCCGGGTGACCGGCACGTCGGCGGTGCGTTGCGCGACCGTTCAGCTCCGGCGGCCGCGTGGACCGGCGTCAGAGCGGCGGGGCGACGTCCCGGCGCTCCTCGACCCGCCGGTACTCGACCGGCTCGGTCGTGCTGACCACCTGGCGGCGACGTCCCCAGATGAGCGTGGTCATGATGAGGCCGAGCACGCCGGCGGCCATCAGGATCCACCCGACGACGTCGAGGTTGATGCCACCGAGGCTCGCGTCGAGCGCGAAGGTGAGGATCGCGCCGAGCGCGATCAGGAAGATGCTGGTGCCGATACCCACGACAGCCTCCTTGGTCAGGGGATGTGGTGTGCTGTCGATGGCCCCAGTACCCCGTGGTTTACCAGCGCAATCATCGCCCGGTCCGGCCGTCGGCGGGGCGGCGTGCCAGGCGATCTTGGCGTCGGGTAGAGTTTCCCCCGTCGCCGACGAACACCGGCGGCACGCGGACGTAGCGCAGCTGGTAGCGCATCACCTTGCCAAGGTGAGGGTCGCGGGTTCGAATCCCGTCGTCCGCTCGCGATCCGCCCCTTGTGATCCGGCCTGCCGGATCGGGCGGTCACCCCCGGGCGATTGGCGCAGTGGGAGCGCGCTTCCTTGACACGGAAGAGGTCACTGGTTCAAACCCAGTATCGCCCACCAGCTTGTCTTCCCTGCTGAACGGCGATGGCGCGGAAATCTGTACCGGCGTATCCGGGTGCCCTGCCTGGCGGCGAAGTGGAACGGTGATCAGGCGTCGCCCTTGCGCGTGCCTCCCTCGACTGCGTCGCGCAGTTCCTGCACCACCCGTTCCGGTTCGGCGAGACAGCGCCAGGCCGGTACCCGCCTGACCTCCGCGGCCGCGGCAATGATGTCGAGCCTGCTCAGGATCCGCCGTAGCGGCTTTCCGTCCGGATCACCCTCGGGATCGTCGACCAGCACCGCCAGGCTCTTGTCGCGAAGGCTGAGCGTGAGGTCGACCGGGTAACCCGGCAGTGGCGTACCCCAACGCACCGTCAGCCCGGCGTCACGTAGGCCGGCGATCAGTTGGTCGACCGGTCGCCCGTCGACGCCGGCGCCCGTGGCCGCCGGCGCGGGCGGGCTGGCGAGATCGGCCAGCAGTCCGCGTTGCCCGGACCACCACGAACGGTCGCCCACGACGATCAGCTGGGACCTGGCGCGGGTGATCGCCACGTTCCACAGGTTCGTCTGCTCGACGAGCCAACCACGGGTGCGCTCGCTGATGCCGTGCGCGCCGACGGGCGAGACGACCATGATGTCCTTCTCGCTGCCCTGAAACTTGTGGATGGTCGCGCACCGCAGGTCGTCGGCGAGGCCGGCGTCCCGGAGCGCCCGGTCCAGGATCCGCTGCTGCTCGGCCAGTGGCGTCACCACGCCGATCGTGACGCCTGGGTACTCCTTGCGTAGCCGCTGGACCTCGCCCACCACCGCGTCAACCTCGTCGGCGTTGCGGCCGGAACCTGTGGCGCCTCGGGTGAAGCGGCCGGACACGTCCACCCAACGGGTGGCGGACTCGGCCGGTGCGGCCAGCCGAGCCGGGTCGGTGAGAACCGTCAGCCGGTTCTGGTAGACGACCCGGTTCGGTGCGTCGATGATCTCCGGGTGGCAGCGGTAGTGCTCGTCGAGCAGGATGGTGCTTCCCGCCGCGGTCGCGAAGGCTTCGTACGCCGAGTGGTTCCGGTGGGTGAGCCGCCGGCTGGTCAGCCACTCGTGTCCGAGCCCGGCGCGGGCCTGCTCGCCCCGGTCGTCTGTGTCGGAGAGCTCGACGACCGGTGTGAGCTGCCGCGGGTCGCCGATGATCAGGGCGCGTTTCGCCCGGTAGAGCATCGGCAGGACGGCAGCGACGGTGCACTGGGCGGCTTCGTCGATGATCACCAGGTCGAACAGCCCCGCTCTGGGCAGCAGCCGGCGGGCCGACATCGCGGTGACCGCCCAGCCCGGTAGCGCGGCGAGAAGCTCGCTCATGTAGGCCCAGCTTCTTGCTTCCGGCTTGGCCATCTCGTCGGCGCGGTTGCGGAGCAGGGTCGTGTTGCCGGCCACCCGGGCGGCGATCTGCGCACGCAGTAGCTGGTCGCTGTGCTCGGGTCTGGTGTCGTGTTGCAGAGTCCGTAGCCGCTTCCAGACTTCTTCGGCGGTGCCCGGCCGGGACTGGAGTCGTTGGCGTCGCTCGCGCCAGCACTGCTCGATGACCGCCTGTTCACCGAGGGCGGTGATCGCATCCCGGTCGAACACGCCTCGCGACCGCAGTCGCCTGCGATACCACCACCCGAACCATCGACTTGTCAGTGCTCGATCGGTGAGGTCGACCAGCTTGGCCAGGAAGGCGTCGTCGGCGTCGGCGAGTGAGCGGTCCCGTTCGAAGGCGAGGTCGGCGAGATCCCGTTCAAGCCGGCGACGCTCGTCGAGATCCTCGCGTAACCGCTTGATCTCCTGCGCCACGAGTCGTAACTCGTTGAACGGCCCGTCGGCCTCCGGCACCGGCGGTGGCCATGCCTGCATCACCTCGGCGAGGTACTGCGGCTCCTGCTGCCGGTACTCCTTGTTCCCGGTACGCAGCACCAGTCCCGGGCCGACCATGCCGGTGACCCGCTCGACGACCTCATCGACAGCCCGGTTGTTGGTCGAGCCGATCAGCACGCTCTGCCCAGCGGCCGTGGCGGTCGCCAGCAATGCGGTCACCAGTTGGCTCTTGCCGGTTCCGGGTGGCCCCTGCGCGACAGTCAGGGGTCGGCTCATCGCCGCCCGGATGATGTCCTCCTGAGTCTCGTTGACCGAACTCAACGCCACCGTCAGGACGTCGGCATCCTGCGCATCCGTCCCGGCCACGACATCGCTCGACAACGTACCGAGGGCGGTCGATGCGATCTTCCCCGCGTTCTTGACGATGTCCTGCAGGTCCTCGATCAGCTGTCGCTCGGGGGACTCCGCGCTGCCCGCGGCGAACAGCATTCCGGCGTTCTGCACCCGATTGACGGGCCCGCGGTTGACCATCCCGACCAGATTCTCCGGGTCGAGGGCGGACACCGGCTTCAGCCCGAACGTGTTCGCCACCAGATCGGCTACCTCGGCGAGGGACTTGTGCTCGCCGGGGACGAGTCGTTCGGCCACTGCCTGCCGCAGTTCGTCCGCCTCGACCGCAGCCAGCTGGAAATGGTCGATCAGGGCTGGACTGGGCTGCGGCGGCGCCGGGTGCGCCAACCCGTCGTCTCCCACGGTCAGGTCCGAGACGAGCAGGGGCGCCAGTCGTACCTGCTGGGTGCCCTTCTGCGGCAGCGCCACGATCGGGTAGCCGTACTGCAGGGAGCGGCCACCAGCCTCGGCCAACCCGGCCAGCCGCTGGCCGCGCTCCTTGAGTGGCACCGGCTCGGTGGCCGAGAGCATGATCTCCCGGCCCGCGGGCGCAGCGAGGTAAGAGTCCTTGTTCGCCGGGTTGACGAAGAACTGCAGGACGGCGGAGCGTTGCAGGCAGGCGACGTGGTAGTTGAGCAGACGACGCCACCGCTCGGCGTCGAAGGGTGCGTCGTCCGGCTCGTCTCTCCGTACGCCCGGGCTCCGCTGTGGCCGTTCGTCCGACCCCGCGACCAGCGGGATCGGGTCGGTGACACCTTCGCTCGACTCGACCGGCTTCTCCTCCCGACGACGCGACATCTCGGTCATCGCGTACCGGGAGAGGTCGCTCGCGGTGAGCCAGCCGTCCTCCGCGGTCGCCCGAGCCGCACCGCGGAGACCGGTGAGCAGGACCTCGGTGAAGACCGAGGGCCGGTCCGGGCCCTGCGCCTTCGACGCCTTCAGATGGCTGCTCGACTGGAGCATGAACGTGCCACGCTCGCGCTTGAGACGCCGGGGCTCCTGCCGTACGCCGCCGCTGAACCGGTGCCGGGCGGTGAACGAGCCCGAGAAGCAGCAGTCCAGCAGGACCACCTTCTGGCTGGCCTTGGTGTGGTTGAGCATGTGCCGGAGGACGCCCTCGACATCGAACGCCGTGGTGTGCAGGAGAGTCGTCTCGGTGTCGATGGTGCCGAAGAAGAGGGACTGCCGGTCGTCGTGCTGGATGCCGTGGCCGGAGTAGTAGAAGAGAGCGAGATCACCGGTGCGCCGAGCGCCGTAGAACTCCTCGACGACCTGCTTCATGCGCGCTGCGGGCAGGTCGACGTGGGCGTCGACGCTGTCGAAGTCGCCGTCGCTGTCCAGCACGGTCCTCAACTGTTCGACGTCCTGCCGGACGCCGGGCAGCGCGGTGAGCTTCGAGGCGGCGTCATAGGTCGCCGTGCCGAGCACCAGGGCATGCCGACCCATCAGCGGGAATGCTCGATCGCGTCACGGACGAGGTCGATCAGCTGGGTGGTCTCCGCCTTGGTCGCCTGGTCGATGGTCAGCTCGACGGCACCGATCCTCAGGTGTGCCCGGCGACCCTGGTTGCGGTTGAGGAAGCCCACCACCAGGTCCACGAGTGCCTGCGCGTAGCCAGGGTCGGCGCCGGCGACCACGGCCACGGTGGCCAGCACCACCTCACCGACGCCCTTGCTGTCAGGACCGGCGGGCGACTCGAGCCGCCGCACCTCGCCGATGTCGCCCAGGTCCTCCACGAGCTCGTCAGTCAGCTGGTCGAGGACGAAATCGTCGTCCTCCGGCAGCGGCGTGAAACTGACCTCAACGACGACCTCGGACACCCGTGCCTCCCCCAGACCCAATCCGAAAGCACCCGGAACGCTACGGAATGACGGCGCGGCGAGGGAGGACGTGTCGGGTTCCCGACGGGACGCCGTGGGCGGTCCTGCCCTGTCGTCCGCCGTCCACTTCGGATCGGTGTTGTCGGGCCGGGGTTCTGCCGTGGGCAGATCCGCTGACCGTGAACACGGGACCGGGGCGCTGCCCGGAGCGGGCACAGTGGAGCGCATGAGGCTGCTGGTGCTGGGCGGAACGGGATTCGTGGGCGGCGCGACGGTCGCCGAGGGCGTACGGCGGGGTTGGGCGGTGACCGTGTTCAACCGGGGGCTGCACGGCGCGACGCCGGAAGGCGTACACCGGTTGCGGGGTGACCGGACCGCGCCCGGCGGCCTGGCGGCGCTCGCGGACGGCGAGTGGGACCTGGTGGTCGACACCTGGGACGGCGCGCCCCGCGCGGCGCGCGACGCCGCCCGCGCGCTGGTCGACCGGGTCGGCCGGTACGTCTACGTCTCCAGCGGCTCCGTCTACGCGCGGCCCGTCGCAACCGGGGTGGGCGAGGACGCTCCGGTGGTGGACGCGGAGCCGGACGCCGACGAGGGCGGCTACCCGGCCAACAAGGCCGGCGCCGAGCGGGCCGTACGGAGGACGTTCGGCGAGCGGGCGCTGATCGCCCGGGCCGGGTTGATCCTCGGGCCGGGGGAGGACATCGGCCGGCTGCCCTGGTGGCTGACGCGCATCGCGCGGGGCGGGGACGTGCTGGCGCCGGGTCCGGTCGACCTGCCGGTGCAGTACGTCGACGTGCGGGACCTGGCGGGCTGGATGCTGGACCTGGGCGCGGCGGGCCCGGGCGGGACGTTCAACGCGGTGAGCCGCCCCGGGCACGCGACGATGGGGGAGCTGCTCGACGCCTGCGTCGCGGCCACCGGCGCCGACGCCCGGCTGCGCTGGACCGACCCGGGGCCGATTCTGGCCGCCGGCGTGGAGCCGTGGAACGACCTGCCGATCTGGGTCCCGGCCGGGCACGAGTACCGCTGGGTGCAGGAGCGCGGCGTCGAGCGCGCGTACGCGGCCGGGCTGACCTGCCGCCCGGTGGCCGAGACGGTCGCCGATACCTGGGCTTGGCTGCGGGAGGTGGGCTCCGTCCCGCCTCGGGCGGGCCGACCGCAGCGCGCCCCCGTCGGGCTCGACCCCGACCGGGAGGCGGCGCTGCTCTCTGCGGCGGACTGCTGAAGCGGCCTCAACACGGGAGGAAAGCCCGGTCCTCCAACGCCCGTCGCCCATCCGACGCAACCACTGCCAGCTCGTTACCGAACGCATATGTTCGAACACCATGAGTCGTTGGGTGCGGGCCGGTATTCCGTCGGCCGCACCCGTCAACGCCCCCCGACGGGCTCGTCAAAGGGAAGGGTGCATGGCGATGATGCGATCTACAGACAGGACGCGACGGCGGTGGCGCGCGATCGGCGCAACCCTCGGCGCGGCGACGGTGGGCATGGCGGGAGTGCTGGTCGCGCCGACCGGCGCACAGGCTGCCAGCGACCGGGTCGCGGTGGTCGACCAGCGGTACGGGGTCAGGATCTTCAGCGCCGGCGTCAGTCGGTGGACGGCGGGTTCGGCCCAGTGGTCGTGGAAGCGACCCGCCGGTAGTGGCTGGAAGAACCTTTCCGACGTCAAGTTCCGCAAGCAGGGCTCGCGGTACGTGGTCCTGGTGGCCGCTTCGGGCGGCCGGGCCGGGATCGTCGACTACGCCACCCGCAAGGTGCGCTACCAGGTCACGCCGGGCGGCAACCCGCACGCCATCGAGTTGCTGCCCAACGGCGCTGTCGTGGTCGCCTCCTCCGACCCCGGCAAGCTCACCCTCTACGGCAAGGGCCGGACCAGCCCGGCCGCCACGAAGGCGTTCGCCAAGGCCCACGCCGTCTACTGGGACAGCGCCATCAAGCGCCTCTGGGCCGCCGGCGGCACCCGGCTGTGCAGCTACAAGGTGAGCGGCGCGGCCACCGCTCCCAAACTCACCAACGCCGCCTGCCGGAAGGTCACCGGGAACGTGCATGACCTGTCACCGGTCTACGGCACCCCCGCCAACCTGTGGATGAGCAACACCAGCCACGTCTACCGGTACGACATCAACCGCAACCGATTCCAACGGGCACCCGGGTATATCGACACAAGCAAGATTAAGAGTGTCGGTAACCACTCAGGCGGACTGGTCGTCACCACCAAGGTCAGCGGCGCGAACGGCGACGGCACCTACGGCAACGGCAACGTCTGGCTGTATCGGCTGAACGGTTCCTACGTCGGCAACCGCTACCTCTCCGGGGCGGCGATCTACAAGGCCCGGCCGGTGGTCTGGAGCTACCGGTAGTCACGCCCCCGGGGCTGGTGGCGGGTGCGCCCGCCTCCGGCCCCGGTGTGCCCCCTCACAGATCAACTGCCTCCCGGCGCGGGCAGTACTGCGCCTCCGGTCGCTCGGTATGCACGGCATGCTCGCAGGCGGGTGTTACCGAATCCGCGCGGCCCTGCCCGTTCCGCGTCCCGAATGCCAGCGGCCGGATGGAGCCACTGACGTTGCGGCAGACCCGGTCGACCACCGCACATGCCAGCTTGAACAGGCGTCTACGAGCCCTGTCGGTCAGCCCGGCGGGGACTTGTGGACACCGGCGCACAGAAGCGTGCTGTCGAGCCGGCGTCCGGCACCGTGTGTTGTTCAGACTTGGGAAACAGGCAGGTCGAGCACCTCGCCCACGTCGCGGCGTGGGGTCGGCCAGCCCGGCTGGCCGTAGCCGACGCGCAGCACCATCTGCGGCGTGCCGAAGCGCCCCAGCGACAGCCGCAGCTGCTCGCGCGCCGACGGCACCTCGATCGGCTGGGACAGCATCGACGCCGCCAGCCCCGAGTCCGTAGCGGTCAGCAGTACCCGCTGCAACGCCTGCCCGGCGACGACCTGGTCGACGGCCGTGTTGCCGGGCGAGCCGAGCACCGCCACCAGCGGCTCGGGTTCGAAGTCCCGCCCGGGCGCCCGGTCGAGGCCGCCGAAGCCCCGCGACGGCAGCAGGTCCTGCGGCTCGCCCTGCGGGCCGCCGGACGCGGCCGGAATGCCGTCCGGGGCGGGCGCGGAGCGTACCCACTCCTGGCGTTCGGCCCGGTACTGCGGGCTCCGCTCCAGCACCCGGTGGGAGCTGCGGGCGAGTTCGCCGAACGCGTTCACCGCGCTGACGCCGACCACCAGTTCCAGCCAGCACTGCTCGGCGCGGGCCGCCTCCGTGAGGCGCCAGCGGGCGTCGGCGGGCACCGGGTCGGGCCAGAACGGCGCGCGGTTGCTGAACCGGCGGGGGATGGCGGCGTGCAGGGCCTGCTCGCCGGGGGTGGGGCGGCGTGGCACGTCCGGCACCAGCCGGGCCACCACGTCCGGCTCGGCCGGGTAGGGGCGCAGCCGTACCGTCGCCGGGGTGCCGGCAACGGCCAGGGCGAGCCGCAGGTTGAACAGCGCCGCCCCGCAGGCGATCCGCACGCCCCAGCCGGTGGGGTCGGTGGCCGGCAGCCGCCGGTCCGGGTCGACCAGCACCTCGATGCCGCCGTCGCGCAGCCGGAACCGCCACGGCTGGGTGTTGTGCAGCGACGGGGCGCGTACGGCGTCGGTGGCGGCGGCCCGTAGCTGCTCGACGGTGAAGCGGGTGTCCATGGTCGTGCTCCTTCCGTGGCAGATCGTGCGCCGGCGGGTGGTGCGTCTCCACGGTGTGTCACCGGGGCGTGGCCCGGGCAGGGCCGGACGTCCCGTCCCGCCGGGCCCGACCGGCCCGCCGCACGTGCGGGACTTCGGCCCCGACCTGCACTGCCGCCGGTCGGGGACCTGTTGCCGGTTCGGGACCTTCGGCCCGTGCGGGAAGCGGTGGGAAGCGGGTAGAAACGAGGGATGATCCGCGTGTTCCTGCTCGACGACCACGAGGTCGTCCGCCGTGGCCTGGCCGACCTGCTGGAAAGCAGCGGGGACATCGAGGTGGTCGGCGAGTCCGGCCTCGCCCAAGAGGCGGCCCGGCGTATCCCGGCGCTGCGGCCGGACGTGGCGATCCTCGACGCGCGGCTGCCCGACGGCAACGGCATCGACGTGTGCCGGGACGTCCGGGCCGTGGACTCCTCGATCAAGGGCCTGATCCTCACCTCGTACGAGGACGACGAGGCGCTCTTCGCGGCGATCATGGCCGGCGCGTCCGGCTACGTGCTGAAGCAGATCCGCGGCACCGACCTCGTCGACGCGGTGCGGCGGGTGGCGGCCGGGCAGTCGCTGCTCGACCCGGCGATCACCACCCGGGTGCTGGAGCGCATCCGCAGCGGCGTCGAGCAGCCGCGCGAGCTGAAGTCGCTCACCGAGCAGGAGCGGCGGATCCTGGAGTACGTGGCCGAGGGCCTCACCAACCGGGAGATCGCCGGGAAGATGTTCCTGGCCGAGAAGACCGTGAAGAACTACGTCTCCAGCGTGCTGGCCAAGCTGGGCCTGGAGCGCCGCACCCAGGCGGCCGTCCTCGCCACCCGCCTCCTCGGCAAGTCCCACTGACGCCTGCGGGCCAGTCGCGCAGCCGCACCGCCTGCGGGCCCAGCAGTCCAGCACCGCCCGCGGGTCCAGTCGCCCAGCGGCACCGCCTGCGGGCCCAGTCGCGCAGCGGCACCGCCTGCGGACTCAGTCGCGCAGCGGCACCGACCAGCACACCTCGGTGCCCCGGGGCACCGCCCGGCGTACCACGAACTCGCCGTCGTGGCGCTCGGCGCGCTCGCGCAGGTTGACCAGGCCACCCCGCGCGGCGGCCGGGTCGCAGCCCACCCCGTCGTCGGTGACGGTCACGGTCACCCGGCCGGCGTCGACCCGCACCGCCACGGTCACGCGGTCGGCCTGCGCGTGCCGTACGGCGTTGGAGAGCGCCTCCCGCAGCACGGCGGTGAGGTCGGGGCGGACCGCGTCGGGGACGGCGCTGTCGATCGGCCCGCTCAGCTCAAGGCGGGGCCGATGGCCCAGCGACTCGGCGGCCACCTCGATCGCCTCCCGGATCTCGGTGCGCAGCGCCGCGCTCATCGGGGTGCGCAGCTCGAAGATGGTGCGGCGGATGTCCTTGATCGTGGCGTCCAGGTCGTCGACCGCCGCGTTGATCCGCCGGGCGACCTCCGGCTTCGTCGTCATCGGGGCGGCGCTCTGCAACTGCAGGCCGGTGGCGAAGAGGCGCTGGATGACGACGTCGTGCAGGTCGCGGGCGATGCGCTCGCGGTCCTCCAGGACCACCAGCAGCTCCCGTTCCTCCTGCCCGCGGGCCCGCTCCAGGGCCAGCGCGGCCTGCCCGGCGAAGCTGCCCAGCAGGGCCATGTCGTCGTCGTTGGCGACGGGCGCCCGGTCGGGCCGGTGCGCGATCACCAGCACCCCGTGCAGGGTGTCGGCGGTGGCCAGCGGCGCGATCATCGCCGGGCCGGTGCGCAGCAGCGCCGGCCAGGGCGCGGCGTGGGCCAGGTCCGCCACCTGGTCGTGCCGGCCCTCGATGACGGCGGCGGCGAAACTCGTCTCGGCCGCCGGCAGCGCGGTGCCGACCAGGGCGCCGGCCTGCTCGTCGGCCCCGTCGACCACCTCGACGGTGAACTTCTCGCCGTCGGGGTCGTAGAGCAGCACGAGGGCGACCTCCGCCTCGGCGACCTCGCGGGCGCGCCGCGCCACCAGCGTCAACGCGTCGGTACGGCGCACCTCGCCCAGCAGCACGGTGGTGATCTCGGCGGTCGCCGCGAGCCAGCGTTCCCGGCGGTGGGCCAGCGCGTAGAGGCGGGCGTTCTCGATCGCCACGCCGGCGGCGGCGGCGAGCGCGACGACGATCTCCTCGTCGTCCTCGGTGAACTGCGTGCCGCCCTGCTTCTCGGCCAGGTAGAGGTTGCCGAAGACATGGTCGCGGATGCGCACGGGAACGCCGAGGAAGCTGTGCATCGGCGGGTGGTGCGGCGGGAACCCGTAGGACTTCGGGTGCCGGGTGATGTCGGGCATCCGCAGCGGGCGGGGGTCGTCGATGAGCAGGCCGAGCACGCCCCGCCCGTGGGGCAGGTCACCGATCCTGGCGTGCAGCTCCGCGTCGATGCCGTAGGTGATGAAGTCGTGCAGCAGGCGGTCGTGGCCGATCACGCCGAGCGCGCCGTAGCGGGCGCCGACCAGCTCGCAGGCCGACTCCACGATCCGTTGCAGGGTGCTGCGCAGGTCCAGGTCGGTGCCGATGCCGACCACCGCGTCGAGCAGGGCGCGCAGCCGCTCCCGGCTGGTCACCACCTCGCCGACCCGGTCCAGCATCTCCTGGAGCAGCTCGTCGAGCCGTACCCGGGACAGCGGGCTGAGCCCCAGCGAGGGGGTCACGTGCGGTTCGGGGCGGGGACTCGGTTCGCTGGCGGCCACCGGGCGATGGTAGCCGCCCGGTGGCCGTGGTCCTGCCGCCCTACGCGTCGGGGGAGCGGACCGCCGAGGTGTCGACCACCTGCGCGGCCTCCATGCGCGGGGTGTGCGGCGGGCCCGCGTGCGCCGGGTCCGCGAGCCCCAGCCGGATCACGAGGTACGGGTAGCCGAGGCCGGCCAGCAGCCCGCGCAGCGTCTGCCGGGTGCCCGCGACCTCCACCACCCCGCTCAGCGGCACCACGGAGATCCCGAGCCGGGTCGCGGTCAGCCAGGCGGCCGAAAGCGCCTCGCCGGCGCGCAGCCAGCTGTCCGGCTCGTCCTCGTCGCCGTAGAGCAGCCCGTACACGGCGGCCCGGTCGTGCCCGGGACCGACCGGCAGGGTGCCGGGGCGGCCGAAGTCGCGCGCCGGCACGGTGGTCTGCGGCGCCTCCGCGGGCAGCACCTCCGGCGGCAGGCCGGTGCCGGTGCCGGCCCGGCTGGTCCAGTACTCCAACTCCTCGCGCAGCTGCGAGTCCTCCGCCTCGACCGAGGCGGCGCGGCTGGCGACCGCGGCCAGCTCCAGGACGTTGTCGCGGTCGAGGAACTGGAGCTGGCAGCCCTCGGCGGCGACCGCCGAGGCGATCTCCCCGAGAGCGGCGGTCGGCACCGGCTCCTCGCTGACCGGGCGCCGGTCGGTGTGCCGCACCTGCATGCACTGCACCAGGCGCATGGCCTCCGGGTCGGCCTCCGCGCGGGCCATTCCGGTCAGCCGGGCCAGCAGGTCCTCGTCGGTCGGGTCGGGCATCCGCTCCACGACGGCGGTCCAGCCCTCCGCGGTCAGCGCGACCCGCGCGTGGTGCAGCGCCGCCCCGCAGCTGTACGCCAGCAGGCGGCCCTCCGGGTCGGTCGCCGTCAGCTTCGGATCGCGGACCACCCGCAGCTCCAGCGCGTCCGGCAGCACCCGCCACCGCCACGGTTGGCTGTTGTGCACCGACGGGGCGTGCCCGGCCGTCGCGGCGGCCTCCGCGAGTGCGGTGGTCAGCGGACGCTCCGCCGCCGGTGTCTCGTGGCTCATGGTCACGACCTTTCCGTTTCTCCCCATCGTGCCCCAGCCCGAAGGTGCCCCGGGCGGGGTTGCCGCTCCATCCTGCGCCATCCCCTTTGCCGACGCACGGTACGCAGGTCCCCGCGTGGCAGGGCAGCTAGCCCCTGCCGGTTCGCGCGGATGCCCTCCCGGGCGCGGTGGGCGCTGAGACGATCCGCAGGTGGGAACGGAACCGCGGGAGTGCGTGCCGGAGCAGCCGGTACGGCGGGACCGCTCGCGCCTGCTGCTCTGGGCGCCCCTGGCCGGGGTGACGGTGCTGGTGCTGGCCGGGGCGGTGCTGTGGCTCGCCGGCCGCCGGGGCGCGGCCGAGGTGGTGTGGGCGTCCGCCACCGTGGCCGCCCTGCTGCCCGCCGCCTGGTCGGTGCTGCGGCAGCTGTGGCGCCGGCAGTTCGGGGTGGACGTGATCGCCGTGCTGGCCCTGGTCGGCGCGTTGGTGGTGCGGGAGTACCTGGCCGGGGCGGTGATCGCGGTGATGCTGGCCACGGGACGGGCGCTGGAGGCGTACGCCCAGGGGCGGGCGACCCGGGACCTGCGGTCGCTGCTCGCCCGCGCCCCCCGCACCGCCCGGCGGCGCGGCCCGGGCGGCAGCGTCGAGGAGGTGCCGCTGGACCGGGTGACAGCGGGCGACCGGCTGCTGGTCGGGCCGGGCGACGTGGTGCCGGTCGACGGGCAGGTCGACGAGCCGGTGACCCTCGACGAGTCGGTGGTGACGGGCGAGTCGCGGCTGGTGCGGCGCGCGGCCGGCGAGCAGGTCGCCAGCGGCGTGGTCAACGCCGGCGCAGGCTTCGGCATGCGCGCGACACGCGACGCGGCGGGAAGCACGTACGCGGGGATCGTCCGGCTCGCCGAGGAGGCGACCGCCCACAAGGCGCCGATGGTGCGCCTCGCCGACCGGTACGCCGCCGCGTTCGTGCCGTTCACCCTGGTCCTGGCGGGGCTGGGCTGGCTGCTCTCCGGGGAGTTCGTCCGGGCGGTGGCCGTGCTGGTGGTCGCCACCCCGTGCCCGCTGCTGCTGGCCACCCCCATCGCGATCGTGTCCGGGCTGTCCCGTACCGCCCGCCGTGGGGTGCTGGTCCGCGACGGCGGTTCGCTGGAGCTGCTCGGCCGGGCCCGCACCCTGCTGGTCGACAAGACCGGCACGCTGACGGCCGGCCGTCCCCGCGCCGCCGAGGTCGTGGCCGCCCCCGGCGGCGACCGCGACGAGGTGCTGCGTCTCGCCGCCTCGGTCGAGCAGCTCTCCCCGCACGTGCTGGCCCGCGCGCTGGTGGCGCAGGCGCGCGAGCGGGGCCTGTCGCTGACCGAGCCGGCGGGGGTGACCGAGGAGCCGGGCCGGGACGTACGCGGGTCGGTCGACGGGCGGCAGGTGCGGGTCGGCCAGCTCGACGGTGACCTGCCCGACTGGGCGGGGAGCGCCCGGTCCCGGGCCGAGCTGGCCGGCCGCTCGGTGGTCTGGGTCAGCGGCGAGCGGGACCCGCTCGGGGCGATCCTGCTGGAGGACCCGGTACGCCCCGACGCGCGCCGCACCGTGCGCCGGCTGCGCGAGGCGGGGTTGCGGCGCATCGTGATGGTCACCGGGGACCGGCCCGACGTCGCCGCCCAGGTGGCGGGGGTGGTGGGCGTGGACGACGTGGTGGCCAGGTGCGCGCCCGCGGAGAAGGCGACCCGCGTACGCGAGGAGGCGCGCCAGGCCGTCACCGTGATGGTCGGCGACGGGGTGAACGACGCCCCCGCCCTCGCCGAGGCGCACGTCGGCGTGGCCATGGGCGCCACCGGGGCGACCGCCTCGGCCGACGTCGCCGACGCGGTGCTCACCATCGACCGGCTGGACCGGCTCGCCGACGCGGTGGAGATCGCCCGGTACGCCCGCAGGATCGCGGTGCAGAGCGCCAGCGTGGGGATGGGCCTGGCGGTGCTGGCGATGCTGGCCGCGTCCCTGGGCTGGCTTCCGCCGGTCGCCGGGGCGTTCCTCCAGGAGGGCATCGACGTGCTGGTGATCCTCAACGCGCTGCGCGCCCTCGGGGGCGGGCTGCGCCGCCGAGACGTGCCGCCGGGCACCCGGGAGCTGCTCGACCGGTACGCGGCCGAACACGGCGGGATCCGCGACGTGCTCGCCGCGCTGGGGGACACCGCCGACCTGGTCGCCACCGCGCCGGACGCGCCGCAGTGCCTGCCGACGCTGCGCGAGACGCACCGCCGGCTGGTCGGCCAGGTGCTGCCGCACGAGGCGGCCGAGGAGCACCAGCTCTATCCGGCGCTGGCCGACCCGCTGGGCAGCGCCGAGGCGACGTCGACGATGAGCCGCGCCCACGTGGAGATCCGGCGGCTGGTGGACCGGATCGGCGCCCACCTCGCGCAGGCCGGCGACGGCCCGCTGCGCCGGGACCAGCTCACCGACCTGCTCGCCGCCCTCTACGGCCTGGCGGCCATCCTGCGGCTGCACCTCGCCCAGGAGGAGGAGGACTACTTCTCGCTCAGCCCGGCGGAACCGGCCGAGAGCCGGTGAACGCGCCCGCCGGCCGCTCAGCGTTCCCGGACCACCGCCACCGGGCAGTGCGCGTGCTGGATGAGCTGCTGGCTGACCGAGCCGAGCAGCATCCCCTTCAGGCCGCCCCGGCCCCGGGTGCCCACCACCACCAGGCACGCGTTGCGGCTCGCGTCCACCATCAGGGACGCCGGCCGGTCCTCCGCCACCTCGACGGTCACCGGTACGTCGGGAAACGTCGTGCTCCACCGCGCAACCGACTCGTCCAGCTCGGCCCGGTCGGCCGCCGTGGCCTCCCGCGCATCGGGGCCCGACGGCGGACGCTGGCCGGTGGGCGGTTGCCAGGCCCGCACCACGTGCAGGGGCGCCCGCCGGGCCTCGGCCTGCTCGAACGCGAAGCCCAGCGCCAGCAGCGAAGACTCGGACCCGTCGACGCCGACCGCCACGTGCCCGGTGCGCCCACCGGCGGCCGACTCGCCGCGGATCACCACGACCGGACAGTGCGCGTGGGCGGTGACGGCCACCGCGGTCGAGCCGACGAGCAGCCCACCGAAGCCGCCGTGTCCCCGGGTGCCCAGCACCAGCAGGTCCGCCTGCGCCGAACGTTCCTGAAGCACCAGCGCGGGCGGCCCATCGAACACCTCACCCGTGACGGTCAGTTCCGGGTGCGCGGCGGACGCGTCCGCCGCCGCCTTGCGAACCAGCTCCTCGACCTGCCGGCGGGCCGTCTCGTCCGGCCAGACGCCGGGAGCGACGCCGGGACCGATCCAGCCGGCCACGGTGAGCCATTCGAAGACGTACGCCAACCGCACCGGCCGTCCGCTGCGGCCGGCCTCCTCCAGCGCCCACTCCAGCGCGGCGGAGGCGTCGGCGGAGCCGTCGTAGCCGACCAGGATCTCGTTGCCGCTCATCGGGTCCACCTCTCGTTCGCGACTGCGGGGCTCGCAAGCTCACTCCTCGCGCTCACTGGTCCCCCCGGAGTCCCGGGTCCGTCTCGCGGACCCAGCGCCACTCCGCGACCCGGGGGTCGTCCTCGCCGTGTTCGCGGGTGTAGTCCCGGCAGGACTGGCGCGCGTCAACCATTTCCTGCCGCAGGTGGGCGGCCCGGTCGGCCAGCCCCGGCACCCGGTCGATGACGTCGATGACCAGGTGGAAGCGGTCCAGGTCGTTGAGCATCACCATGTCGAACGGCGTGGTGGTGGTGCCCTCCTCCTTGTAGCCGCGTACGTGCAGGTTCTCGTGGTTGGTCCGCCGGTAGGTCAGCCGGTGGATGAGCCACGGATAGCCGTGGTACGCGAAGATGACCTGCCTGTCCCGCGTGAAGATCGTGTCGAACTCCTTGTCCGACAGCCCGTGCGGGTGCTCCGTCGGGGGTTGCAGGCGCATCAGGTCGACCACGTTGACGACCCGTACCTTCAGCTCCGGCAGGTGCCGGTGCAGCAGGTCCGCGGCGGCCAGCGTCTCCAGCGTCGGCACGTCCCCGGCGCAGGCGAGCACCACGTCCGGTTCGCTGCCGGCGTCCGTGCTGGCCCAGTCCCAGATCCCGATGCCGCGCCGGCAGTGCTGCACGGCCTCGTCCATCGACAGCCAGTTCGGGGCGGGCTGCTTGCCGGCCACCACCACGTTGACGTAGTGCCGGCTGCGCAGGCAGTGGTCCATCGTGGAGAGCAGGGTGTTGGCGTCCGGCGGCAGGTAGACGCGTACCACCTCGGCCTTCTTGTTCATCACGTGGTCGATGAAGCCCGGGTCCTGGTGGGAGAAGCCGTTGTGGTCCTGGCGCCACACGTGGCTGGAGAGCAGGTAGTTCAGCGAGGCCACCGGACTGCGCCACGGGATGCCCCGGGTCACCTTCAACCACTTGGCGTGCTGGTTGACCATGGAGTCGACGATGTGGATGAACGCCTCGTAGCTGGTGAAGATGCCGTGCCGGCCGGTCAGCAGGTAGCCCTCCAGCCAGCCCTGGCAGAGATGCTCGGAGAGGACCTCCATCACCCGCCCGTCGGCGGAGAGGTGGTCGTCGCCGGGCACGGTGCCGGCCATCCAGGCCCGGCCGGTGACCTCGAACGCCGCGCCGAGCCGGTTCGAGGCCACCTCGTCCGGGCCGAAGAGGCGGAACGTCTGCGGGTTGGCGGTGATCACGTCGCGTACCCACGGGCCAAGGGCCCCGGTCGCGCCGGCCACGGTCTCGCCGGGCCGCTGCACGTCGACGGCGTACTCGCGGAAGTCCGGCAACGCCAGGTCACGCAGCACCGCCCCGCCGTTGGTGACCGGGTTCGCGCTCATCCGCCGCTCGCCCCGGGGCGGCAGCGCGGCCAACTCGGCGACCGGTGCGCCGGTGGCGTCGAAGAGCTCCTCCGGCCGGTAGCTGCGCAGCCAGCGCTCCAGCTCGGCCAGGTGCTCCGGGTTCTTGCGCACCTCGGACAGCGGCACCTGATGCGCGCGGTAGGTGCCCTCGACCTGCTTGCCGTCGACGTCCCGCGGACCGGTCCAGCCCTTCGGCGTACGCAGGACGATCATCGGCCAGCGGGGGCGCTCGACGGCGCCGCCCGAGCGGGCCCGCCGCTGGATGGCGGCGATCTCGTCCAGCGCCCGGTCCAGCGTGCCGGCGAGCGCCTGGTGCACCGTCGCCGGTTCGTCGCCGGCGACCACGTACGGCTGGTAGCCGAAGCCGCGCATCATGGCGAGGAGGTCGTCCTCGTCGATCCGGTCCAGCACCGTCGGATTCGCGATCTTGTAGCCATTGAGGTGCAGGATCGGCAGCACCGCGCCGTCGCGGGCCGGGTTGAGGAAGACGTTGGAGAGCCAGCTTCCCGCCAGCGGGCCGGTCTCCGCCTCCCCGTCGCCGATGACGCAGGCCACCAGCAGATCCGGGTTGTCGAACGCCGCGCCGTAGGCGTGGCTGAGCGCGTACCCCAGCTCGCCGCCCTCGTGGATCGAACCCGGCACCTCCGCCGCCACATGGCTGGGGATGCCGCCGGGAAACGAGAACTGGCGGAACAGACCGGCCATGCCGGCCTCGTCGCGGCCGATGTGGTGGTACAGCTCGCTGTAGGTGCCCTCCAGCCAGGTGTTCGCGACGATCGCCGGTCCGCCGTGACCGGGGCCGGTGACGAACAGGGCGGACAGGTCACGGGCGACGATGACCCGGTTGAGGTGGGCGTAGAGCAGGTTCAGGCCGGGACTGGTGCCCCAGTGGCCGAGCAGGCGCGGCTTGACGTGCTCGGGCGCCAGCGGCTCGCGCAGCAGCGGATTGTCCAGCAGGTAGATCTGCCCGACGGTCAGGTAGTTCGCCGCCCGCCAGTAGGCGTCCAGCCGGCGCAGCTCGTCATCGGTCAGGGGGCTGTGCAGGTCGAGAGCGGTGTCCATACTGCATGAGCCTCTCGCGGGTAGGGGAATCCTGCATCCTCGGAGCGCGGATTCGTCCGGGCCGGCCCCAGCATCGCCGGTCGACGCCGGTGTGGATCAGGGCCGTTGGTCCCGTGGGCGCTGGGCATCGCGCCCGTCCCCCGAAATCCCCGTCAGCCCGCGCACGACGATCACCGGCGCGGGGGAGTGGTAGAGCAGCGCCTGACTCACCGCACCGAGCATGCCCCGCCACGGCTCGTCGCCCCGGGCGGCGACCAGCACCACCTGCGCCGAACGGGACTGCTCCACCAGGACACCGCCGGGATCGCCGCGGATCGTGTGGCACTCCACGGCCACCGACGGAAACCGGCGCGCCGACCGCGCCACCAACCCGACGAGCAGCTCGGCATCCTCCGCGCCCTGCTCCGACTCGACGACGCGGACCGCCGACAGCCGCGCCTTCCGCCGGGCCGCGCACTCGAACGCCCACTCCAACGCGGCCTGCGAGCTGTCGGAGCCGTCCACCCCGACCAGCACCGGCCCCTGCGGGGGCGGCTCCCGGCGGACCACCAGCACCGGGCAGCCGGCGCGGGCGGCGAGCTGCACCGTGGGCGTTTCCACCGACACGCACTCGCCGCTGGTCGCCATGCCGCCGTCCCCGACGGCGAGCAGGAACGCCGTCTCCGACCGGCGGACCAGGGTGTCGACGAGGGCGCCTTCGACGATCTCGCCGCTCACCGGCAGCCCCGGCTCGACCTCGGCGACGATCTCCGAGGCCCGGGACATCAGCTCCTCGGCGTCCGCGCGTGGTCCCGCGACCGACGGCGCTTGCAGCGCGGCCGCCCAGTTGAACGCGTGCAGCAGGCACAGCGGGCGGTTGTGCGCGGCGGCCTCCTGCGCGGCCAGCCTGACCACAGGCAGGTTGCGCTCCGTGCCGAGCCCGACCAGCACCGCCGCGTCGGTGGGTGCGGCCATCCGAATCACCTCCGCAGGCGTCGCGCCCGGCCCTCCTGTCGAGGCTAGTCGCGCCGGTACCACGGTGGGGCGGGATCGCGGGCGACGGTGGGCGGGGGTTCGGAGCTGGGGTGTCCGCGGGATCGGGCCCGTGCTCGGGATGTGCGTCGGGTGGGTGTGGTGCGTCCGGTGATTGCGGTGCGTGAGCTGATCTGGGGTGCGTCGGGTGCTGCGGTGCGTCGGGTGGTTGCGGTGCGTGGGCTGATGTGGGGTACGTCGGGTGGCTGGGGTACGTCGGGTGGTTGTGGTGCGTCGTGGTGGGGGTGTGCCCGCCGTGCCCGGCTCCGGGCGGTCAGGCTTGATCCCTGCGCCGGGCACGGCGGGCCACACCCCGTCGGTGCCCACTCTCGCGTCCGTCCGCCGGGCTCCTGCCGGAGATCTTGGCAAGAAACGGCCCCTCCAGGGGCACTCTCGTACCAAGATCTCCACCGGGTGCCTCGGTGACCCGGTGTCCGAGGCGACTCCGGTGACCCCAGTGACCCGAGTGACCCCGGTGACCGAATGACCCCGGTGGCCCGAGTGACCCGATTGAGTGACCTGGGTGGCCCGAGTGACTCAAGTGACCTGAGGACCCGGCTCACCCGGGTCACTCGGATGAGCCCGATGAGCCACGTGAGCCGGATAAGCCCGGATAAGCCTTGATGAGCCGGATGAGCGCCAGGTGAGCCGGGTGAGTAGGGAGTCGGTGACCCGTGGACCCGGGTGTGACCGGGTGTCCGGTTTCGTGGTGGCTGTCGGGGGCGGGTTGAGCCGGTGAGTCGTCGGTGGGTGGCGTGACGGTGCCAAGTGTGCGGGTTGTGGGTGTGACCGGGGGCATCCCCTCGGCGTGGTCTTGCTCGGTCGTACGCAGGGTGTAACGACCCCGCCCCGGCCACGATTCCGCCCCCACCACGCCGCCCCGATGGGTTGGCGGGCCCGGGACCCCCGGAATGATGGCGGGCCGGCGGTGGTTGCACATGGTCCGGCCGACGTGAGGGCGTCCCCCGCCCCGCACGACAGCCCGGCCCCCCTCCGGCCCGCACGGGTCATCCGGCCGGCATGGCCGATCTGATCTTTCCTCCGGCTTGATCGTCGGAGATCCTCTCCAGGTTTCGCTGGAGATCCCCGTGAGTTCGTATGAGCGCCGACGGTGCTTGCATCCGCGTGAAGCCGATCCCCCTCGGTGTGGGTGCCAACCCCCGAATGGAGCGTTTCTGATGAACACGATCATTCGTAAGAGCGTTCTTGGTGTTGCTGGTCTCGCGTTCGCTGGTGGCGTGTTCGCCGGCCCGATGACCGACACCGCCCACACCAGTGCCCCGTCCGTGGACGCCACGGCGGTGGCGGTGGCCGTGCAGGCCGACAAGCCGTCGGTCGACAAGGCCAAGCTGATCCCGCACGGCGTGCAGGGCGCCCAGTCGCACGTTGACCTGTCGGACGAGCAGGTCGCCAACGTGAAGGCCATCATCGCGGCGACGAAGAAGGCCGGCATGGACGAGCGGGCCGCGGTGGTGTCGATCGCCACCGCCCTGCAGGAGTCGAAGTTGGAGAACCTGGGTCACCTCGGTGACCGCAACGACCACGACTCGCAGGGCCTGTTCCAGCAGCGTCCGTCCAGTGGGTGGGGCACGGTGGAGCAGATTACCGATCCGGAGTACTCGACGATGGCGTTTCTGAAGGGTCTGAAGCAGGTCGACGGGTGGCAGGACATGCCGCTGACGAAGGCCGCGCAGACGGTGCAGGTGTCGGCGTACCCGGACCATTACGCCCAGTGGGAGCAGCAGGCCGCTGACCTGGTGGCCGAGCACTGGAACAGCTGACAGCAGTAGCCGAATCGCCGCTGGCCGGCACCCCACCTCGGGGTGCCGGCCAGCGGCGTCTGCGGCGGGTGGACCCCTTCAGCGGGGGGCCGTGGCGTGGACCCTGACGATCACGGCGGTGGCGTTGTCGTCGCCGCCGGCTTCCAGGGTGCCGTGGAGCAGGTCCCGCACTGCCTCCTCCGGTCGCGGTGCCGCCAGGAGTTCCCGCATCAGGTGATAGTCGACCTGGTCGCTGACGCCGTCGGTGCAGAGCAGCCAGACGTCGCCGGGGCGCAGCGAAACCGCGAGCAGGTCCGCCTCCGGCTCGTCCGGATGGCCGGCGTAGCGGGTGAGCTGGTAGCGGGCGCGATCGGCGGCGGGGGAGCCGACCGGGTACCAGCCGTGCAGTACGCCCAGCCAGGCCGCAGTGTGGTCGACGGTGAGGAGTTCCAGCAGGCCGTCGCGCAGGCGGTAGGCGCGGGAGTCGCCGAGCTGGACGAGCCAGCCCTGCCCGCCGCCGGGCTCCACGAGCAGGGCGGTCAGGGTGCAGCCGGTCAGCTCCGCCAACTGTGCGCCGGCGGCGCGTACGGCTGACTGGACGTGGCCCACGGCGGCGCGTAACTGGCGCGCGTCGACCGCGGGCCAGGCGGCCCGGACCTGCGCGACGAAAGTGCTCATGGCCGTCGTGCCGGCCCGGCGGCTGCCCTCGCCGGCGCCCATGCCGTCGACCACCGCGGCGAAGGGCAGGGCGGGGTCGACGTGCAGCACGTCGAAGTTGGCCGGGTAGCGGTTGCCGACCACACTGCCGCCGGCAAACTCCAGCGTGACCTCGCCGAGCGGGAGACGGTGCACGTCACCGGGCACGGTGACCTCGGCGCGGCGGCCGGCGGAGGAGGGGCACCGGCGGATCGTACTGTGGGTTGCCGGCGCAGGTGGTCCGGGTTGCCACGTTCGCGGCCACTCAGTCGAGACAGAACTCGTTGCCCTCGACGTCCTGCATCACGAGGCACGACTCGTCGTAGCCGTCGGCAGTCAGTAGTCGCACGCGCACCGCGCCGAGCGCGACCAGTCGTGCGCATTCGGCCTCAAGCGCGGCCACGCGCTCCTCACCCACGAGCCCGGTGCCGACCCGCACGTCGAGGTGCAGCCGGTTCTTGACGACCTTGCCTTCGGGAACGCGCTGGAAGAACAGTCGCGGGCCCACGCCTGTGGGATCGCCGCATGCGAACGCGGAGCCCTGCCGCTCAGGCGGCAGCGCGCGATCGAAGTCGTCCCAGGTGGCAAACCCCTCAGGTGGAGGCGGTACGACGTATCCCAACGCCTCGCACCAGAAACGAGCGACGCGCTCAGGTTCTGCGCAGTCGAAGGTGACCTGGACCTGCTTGACCGACGCCATCGGACCACCATAGAGGCGGGATCTTCCGTCGTCTCCCCGGTTTCGCTGCGCACCCACGCCTGGCACCCGGTGCCCGGACGAAGTTGTCAACATGGGTTGACAGTGCGGCGATGTCAACGTAAGTTGACGACATGAGTCAGGCAACGGAACTCGCGGCGGCAGCCGGCAGCACCGACCCCCGGGTCGGGCTGCGCGCCGTCCGCGCGCTGCGCCGGTTGCTCGAACGGCTCGAGGTGGTCCAGGTGGACAACGCCCGTCGACAGGGCTGGTCCTGGCAGGAGATCGCCGACGAGCTCGAGGTCAGCCGGCAGGCGGTCCACAAGAAGCACGCCGGTCGTCCGGCGGTCGGATCTTCCTGGGAGGCGTGATGTTCGAACGGTTCACCGACCGGGCCCGCACGGTCGTGCGGTACGCCCGGGACGAGGCCCGGACCGAGGGCGAGCGGCCCGTCGGGACCGAGCACCTGCTGCTCGCCCTGCTCTCGGACGGCGACAACCTCGCCGCCCGGGTGCTCGCCGAGGCCGGCCTCCGCGCCGACGACCTGCGGGCCCGCGTCCGCCGGCACACCGTGCGGGGAGCCACCGGCCTCGCCGACGCCGACGCCGCGGCCCTGCACGAGATCGGCATCGACCTGGCCGCCATCGTGGCCCGGATCGAGGAGTCCTTCGGCCCGGACGCGCTGCGCGAGGCCGCGCCGGCGCCGCGCCGCCGCTGGGGTCGCCGACGGTACGCGGGCGGCCCCTTCTCCCCGCGCGCCAAGAAGGTGCTGGAGCTGGCGTTGCGTGAGGCGCTGCGACTGCACCACCGCCACATCGGCACGGAGCACATCCTGCTCGGCGTGCTCCGCGAGGGTCATGGGCTGGGCGCACGGGTGCTCACCGAGGCCGGCGCCGACCTCGACGACCTGCGCCGCCGCGTCGAGACCGCCCTCCGCACCCCCGCCTGACCAAACCCTCACCTCACCCACCCCACGTCCTGCCCACCCCACCCGCGGCTGGGCCCGGCCCACTCCGGCCGGCGCACCCTCGGCCCACCTCACCTCCGGCCCACCCCCACCCCCACCCACGGCCCGGCCCACTCCGGCGCACCTTCGGCCCGGCCCGGTGATCATGAGGTTGGCGGGGATGTCGATCTCAAGCGCCGCGGTCGACCTCATGATCGGCGGGCCGACGGCGGGGTGGAGAGGGGGTGCGGGTGGGGTGGGAGGTGGGGGACGGTCGGGGCGGGGGCAAACGCGTTTGCGCTGCGCGTAACATCACCGCGCCGCCGGGTCGCTGCCGTGCCGGATCTGCTGCACACTGGCGCCGTGGACCCTCGACAGGACAAGCGACGCGCGGCACCCGACGGCGGTGGCCTGCGCTCCGCCGTGGTGGTCAACCCGGTGAAGGTGGCCGACCTCGACGAACTGCGTCAGACGGTCCACGACGCCCTCGCGGCGGCCGGCTGGCCCGAGCCGCTGTGGTTCGAGACCACGGTCGAGGACCCGGGCCGCGGCCAGACGCAGGAGGCGGTGGAGGCCGGCGTGGACGTCGTCTTCGCCTGCGGCGGCGACGGCACCGTGATGGCCTGCGTCAGCGGCCTGGTCGGCACCGAGGTGGCGCTCGCCGTGCTGCCCCAGGGCACCGGCAACCTCCTCGCGGCCAACCTGGGCCTCTCGGGCGACCTGGCCGCCGGGCTGGAGGTCGCCGTCGAGCGTGGCCGCCGGCTGCTCGACGTCGGCGCGGTCGAGGACCACTACTTCACGGTGATGGCCGGCATGGGCTTCGACGCCCAGATGCTCGCCGACACCTCGGAGACCACCAAGAAGCGGATCGGCTGGCCGGCGTACGTCGTGGGGGCCGCCCGGCACCTGCGCGACCGACCGATGCGGGTCTCGATCCGCATCGATGACCAGCAGCCGATCCGCCGCCGGGCCCGCTCCGTCCTCGTCGCCAACGTCGGCCGCCTCCAGGGCGGGGTGCGGCTGCTCACCGACGCCGAACCGGACGACGGCTACCTCGACGTCGCGGTGCTCACCCCGCGCACGCTGCGGCAATGGCTGGCGCTCGGCTGGGCGGTCGTACGCCGGCAGGACCGCGTCCCCCGCATGGAGGTCTTCAAGGCCAGGCGGGTGGAGATCACCAGCAACCGGGCCCAGCCCCGGGAGCTCGACGGCGATCTCATCGAGCCGGGTCGCACCCTGAAGGCCGAGATCCGGCGGCGGGCGCTGTGGCTCTGCGTGCCGCAGCCGGCGCAGGATCCCGACCTGGCCGAGGACGCGCAGGCGGCCGCCGAGCGTGGTGAGCAGTTGATCGAGGAAGCCCGCCGTGAGTAGCACCCGGATCGTGCCGGAGACCCGGCTGATGTCCGACGAGGAACTCAACGCCGACGACGCCTGGCACACACTGCGCCGGCAGGGCGGCTGGCACCTGCTGCGCGACGCGTTCATCCGGTTCCGCTACGGCGACGGGTTCAGCCACTCGCGCGCCTTCGCGCTGCAACTCTGCCTCGCCGTGGTGCCGTTCCTGATCGCGCTGACCGGCCTGATCAGCGAACTCGGCGTGGAGGAGGGCGGCCGGGTGGTCGCCGACACGGTCCTGGCCCTCACCCCCGGGGCGAGCGAACCGATGGTGGCCGAGCTGCTCGGCGAGGGAGACCGCACCGAACGCGCCGGGGAGCTGGCGCTCGGCCTCGGCATGCTCACCGGCCTGGTCGCGCTGACCACCACCATGGCCCAGATCGAGCGCGGCGCCAACCGGATCTACGGCGTGGAGCGGGACCGGCCCGCGCTGTGGAAGTACGTCCGCGCCAGCGTCCTCGCCCTCACCGCCGGCGTACCGGCGCTCACCGGCTTCCTGATCCTCGTCGGCGGCGGCCCGATGGGCGACTCGGTGCAGCGACACTACGCCTGGGGCGAGTTCGCCAACGGCCTCTGGAACGTGGTGCGCTGGCCGCTCAGCCTGGGCCTGACCGTCCTCGCCGTCGCGGTGATCTTCCGGCACGCCCCCCGCCGCAAGCAGCCCGGCCTGTCCTGGCTCTTCTTCGGCGCCGGCATCGCCACCGCGCTGTGGTGGCTGGCCAGCCTGCTGCTCGCCGCGTACGTGCGGTTCAGCGGCGGGTTCGGCCAGACGTACGGGGCGTTGACCGGGATGATGGCGTTGCTGCTCTGGGCCAACCTGACCGGCATGGCGCTCTTCGGTGGACTCTCCTTCGCCGCCCAGCTGGAGGCGCTGCGCATCGGGGCGCGCGAGCCCGCCCAGCCCGACCTCTGGGAGCCCGAGGCCGAGCGCCAGGAGATCCACGACACGGGCGAGATGAGCTCCCTCTAGCTCCGCATCGGACATCCCTCGGTGTACGCGGAGCGCCGATCGGGTAATGCGGCACGCCAGAAGCGAGAGGGAGGCTGCCGTGGGCGCGGTCAAAGAGGCGTTACGACGACCCTTGGGTCACTTCACCGAACGTACGCTCGCCGGACTGGCGATCGTGCTCGGTGCCGGGGTCGGGTTCGGGATTCTCCTCGTCCTCGTCCGGACCCGGTGGTCCCCGCTCCACGACGTCGACCACGGCGTGGCCCAGTGGCTCAACGACCTGGTCGCCCCGCACGGGCCGCTGGTGACCGTGCTCAACGCGCTCACCGACCTCGGCGGGAGGGCGGTCATCATCTGGCTGGTGTCGGTCGCCGTGGTCGGCCTGCTGATCCGCAAGCAGGGCCGGCTGGCGGTGTTCCTGATCGTCACCGGCGTCGGCGCCCTCGTCCTCGACCCGGCGCTCAAGACGCTTGTCGACCGGCTGCGCCCCGAGGTGGACGTGCCCATCGGCACGTACGCCGGGGACAGCTTCCCCAGCGGCCACGCGCTCGGCTCGATGGTCGCGTACGGGGCGCTGCTGCTGGTCTTCCTGCCGGCCATGTCGCGCCGCTGGCGCAAGCCCGCGATCGCCCTGGTCGCCCTCGTCGTCTTCCTCATCGGACTGACCCGGATCGCGCTGGGCGTGCACTTCGTCTCGGACGTGCTGGGGGCCTGGCTGCTCGGCGCCGCCTGGCTCGGCGTCACCGCGTACGCCTTCCGGCTCTGGCGGTTGGAGCGCGGCCGGCCGGTCCCGGCGTTGACCGAGGGGCTGGAGCCGGAGGCCGCGCACGACGTGGCGCCCGCCCCCGACGAGGCGCACCTGCTGCCGCACCCCCGGGCCGCCGTGTTCGAGCTGATCGTCGGATGGGTCCTGATCCTCGGCGCGCTCTACGGCTTCGGCATGTTCGTCAGCTACCACGCCGGCGGCACCTTCTTCGCCACCCTGGACACGGACGTGCCGAGGTGGTTCGCCGAGCACCGCACCCCCGGCCGGGACGACTTCAGCTACTGGTGGAGCAAGGTCGGCGACACCCACGCCATCCTGCTCATCTCGCTGGTCTTCTGCCCGATCGTGCTGGCCGTGTGGCGGCGTTGGCGGCCGGTGCTCTTCGTGGCACTGACCATGTTCGGCGAGCTGAGCCTCTTCCTCGCCTCCGCCGCCGCGGTCGACCGGCCGCGACCGCCCGTCGGCAACCTCGACGGGCCGATGCCGACCTCCTCCTTCCCGTCCGGCCACATCGCCGCCACGCTCTGCGTCTGGGTGGCGATCGCGGTGATCGTCTTTCCGCGTACCGACCGGTGGTGGCGGTGGCTCTTCGTGGCGCTGGCGGTCGTGATGCCGACCGGGGTGGCGATCAGCCGGATGTACCGGGGGATGCACCACCCCACCGACTTCATGGGCGCGATCATCCTCACCACCCTCTGGATCGGGCTGCTCTACTGGGTGCTCCGCCCCAACGAGGACGTCCACGAGGGCAACCGGCCGAGCATCGAGTCCGAGGACGTGCACACCCTCGACGACGAGCTGGCCAAGGCCGGTCGGGCGGACTGACGCCGCCGATGCTGCGGGCGATGACCTGGAACATCCGGACCGGCGGACGGGACTCCGGCGGCGCCGACCGTCGGGACCTGCTGATCCGGGTCGTCGCCGACCAGCGGCCGGACGTGCTGGCGTTGCAGGAACTGCGGCACTTCGACTCCGGCGACGTGCTCGCCGACTTCGCGGGCCGGGTGGGGATGCGTCCCCACCTGGCCCGTTCCTGCTTCGGCCAGCCGGTGGCGGTGCTGCTGCGCCCGCCGCTGCGCGCTTTCACCGCGACCCGGGTACGCCGGCCGTTCCACCATGCCGCGCAGCGGGTCACCGTGGCGACCACCGCCGGCCCGCTGACGGTGCTGAGCGTCCACCTCGACCCGTACTCGGGGCTGCGGCGGCGCGTCGAGGCCGGCTGGGCCGCCGCCGCGCTGCGCCGCGCGCCGGGGGAGCTGGCGCTGCTGGCCGGTGACCTCAACACCCTCGACCCGGTCGCCGACCACACCGACCGCATCGCCCGGCTCCCGGCCGCGTACCGCCGCCGTCACCTGCGCCGGGACGGGCGGACGGTGGAGACCCGGGCGGTGGCCCGGCTGCTCGCCGCCGGCCTGGTCGATCTGTACGCGACGGCGGGGGCGCCCGGCGGCGGGCTGACCGCGCCCACCCGGCACGGCGGCGGGGCGGAGTTCTCCGGGATGCGGCTGGACTACCTGTTCGGCACGGCGGCGCTCGCCGGCCGGGTGCGCGACTGCCGGGTGCCGCGGGGCGGCGAGACCGAGTACGCCTCCGACCACTATCCGGTGGTGGCGGACCTGGACCTGGACCTCGACCCCGCCTGACCGCCCTGCCCCTGCCTACGCCCGGCCTGACCCTCTGCCCTCGCGTGCCCGCCCGGCCTGACTGCTCTGCCCGCGCCTGACCGCCCGGCCTGACCGCTCTGCCCGCGCCTGGCCGTCCGCGCTCACCGTCCGCCCCGCTCGCCCTCACCGCCCGCCCCGCCCGGCCTGACCGCCCGCCCCGCCCGCCCCGCCCGGCCTGGCCGCCCGCCCCGCCCGGCCTGGCAGGGCGACCCCGGTCCGCCCCCGAGGGCCGGGAGGGCGGCGCGTTGTCGGTGCTGACTACCGTGAGCCGGTGATCGACTCGCCGAGCGCGGACCCGGGGAACGCCGGGTCCCCACCCACCCCGTTGCTGGTCGCCGTCGTTCGGGGAATCGCGCTGGTCGTGGTGGTGCCCGTCCGGCTGGCCTGGGAGGTGGTCGCCGCCGTCGGCCGGTGGCTGCACCGCTGGCTGCTCGCGCCGCTCGGTCGGTTCCTGGACCGCTGGCTGCTGCGCCCGCTGGGCTGGCTGCTGCGGATCCTGGTGTGGGTGCCGCTGAGCTGGCTCGGCGGCGGCGTGGCCTGGCTGCTGCGGTGGCTCGGCCTTGGCCTGGCCTGGCTGCTGCGCACGCTGGTCTGGGTGCCGTTGGTGTGGCTCGCACGGGGGCTGGCCTGGCTGGCCCGGACGGTGGTGTGGATACCGCTGGCCTGGCTGGCGTACCACCTGATCTGGGTTCCGCTGCGCTGGCTGGCCCGGCTCCTCGCGCCGCTCGGACGCCTGCTGGTGGCGGGGCTCGCGGCGGTCGGGCGGTGGCTGGCGGCGGTGGGGCGGGTGCTGCTCGGCGCGCTCGGCTGGGCGTGGTGGGCCGCCGGCCGGCTGCTCTGGTGGTGCTACGCGCTCACGCTGCGGCCCTTCGTGCTCGGGGCGGGCTGGCTGTGGCGGCACGCTGTCCGCCCGGTGGGTCGGGCACTGGCGGCCGCGTGGCGGGCGACCGTGTCGCCGGCCGTCCGCTGGGTGCGCCACGCCGTCGTGGACCCGGTTCGCCAGGCGACCCGTGAGGCGCTGACCGCCCTCGGCCTGCGCGGCTGACCCGCCGACGCCGTGACGACGGCGGGGTACCCGATGAGCGCTGCCCGACGAGCGGTGCCCGAGCGAGATCTTGGCAAGAAACGGCCCCTCCAGGGGCACTCCCATACCAAGATCTCGGAGCCGGAGCCGGAGCCGGAGCCGGAGCCGGAGCCGGAGCCGGAGCCGGAGTCCGAGCCCGAGCCCGAGCCCGAGCCCGAGCGCGAGCCCCGGGCAGGGTTACAGGAGCAGGTTGAGCACCACGGTCAGGACGACCGAGGCGACGATCGAGAAGAGGATCATCAGCAGGCAGCCCAGGCCGCCGCCGGCCGGACGGATCTCCGTGTTGCCGATACGCATCTCGTCACCTGTTCGTGAGTGTGGGGGACAGCAGGGCGCGGACCGCGTCGGCGACCTGCGCCGGGGCGGTGGTCACGACGTTGTGCGCGGCGCCCGGCACGGTGACCGTACGGGCGTGCGGCACCAGCCGGCCCACCTGCGCGCGCCAGGACGGCGGCACGACCGGGTCCCGGGAGCCGGCCACGACCAGGGTGGGCGCGGCGATGCGGACCAGGTCCGCCTCGATGCCGTTGCGCACCGAGTGCGACAGCGTCGCGTGGACCCGCCAGGGGCGGGCGTCGAGGACGTCCCGGAGCAGGATCGGCGCCTGCAACGGCGCCTCCCGCAGGGTGTCCACCAGCCAGCGCCCGAACTGTCCCCGTCGGGACCGGGCGGCCGGGTCGCTGGTCGGGCCGGCGAGCACCACCGCCGCGACCGCGTCGGGGTGCCGGGCGGCGAGCGCCGCGACGACCTCCGCGCCGAACGAGTGCCCGAGCAGGCAGACGGGCGGCATCCGGTACGCGGCCAGCCAGGCGGCCAGGTGCGCGGCGTGCCGGGGCACGTCGTACGCGCGGCCGGGGCGCTCGGTCAGCCCGAAGCCGGGCAGGTCGGGCGCGTACACCGGGTGGGTGTCGGCCAGCGCGAGGGCGAGCGGGGTCAGGTAGCGGTGGGACACCGCCAGCCCGTGCACCAGCACGACCGGGGTGGCGGCGGTGCCGGGGTCGCCGGCGCGGCGGGTGTGCGTACGGATCCCGTCGACCAGCCGCCACTCGCTGGTCAGCCCGGCGGCCGGCTTCGGGGCGGCCAGCGCGAGGCGCAGCTCCGCCGGACCGAAGCGGCCCGGCGGGGTCACCCGGGGACGCCGGACCGGTGCCGCCCTCACAGCTCGCGCAGCCTCGGCAGGAGCTGCTCCTGCGCCCAGTCCAGGAACATCGGCTGCGTCTCGCCGCCCACCTGCACGATCGCCACGTGGGTGAAGCCGGCGTCGACGAACTTGCGGAACGCCTCGACGTGCCGGTCCACGTCGGGCCCGCAGGAGATCCCCTCGGCCACGTCCTCCTCGCGGACGAACTGGGTGGCGGCGGCGAACGACTCCGGCCCGGGCAGGTCGGCGTTGACCTTCCAGCCCATCCCGAACCAGCGGAACTGGTCGTGCACGATCTTGCGGCACTCCGCCTCGTCCGGGCCGTAGCAGATGGCCACCTGCCCGTAGCGGGGCTGCCCGGCGCCGCCGGCCTCGTCGTACATCTCGATGATGTGCGGGTCCGGTTCGGTCGCGACGAGGCCGTTGCCGTACTCGGCGGCGAGGGTGACCGACTGGCGGCCGGAGGCGGCGACGGCCATCGGCACCGGGCGGGCCGGCCGGTCCCACACGTAGGCGTCGGGCACGTCGTAGTGGTTGCCTGAGAAGGTCAGCGTCTCCCCGTTGAGCAGGGGCCGGATGATCTGGAGGGCCTCCTCGAACATCTCGTGCCGCTGCTGCACGTGCGGCCAGCCGCCGACCACGTGCTCGTTGAGGTTCTCGCCCGCGCCGAGGCCGAGGGTGAACCGGCCGTCCGAGAGGACCCCGATCGTGCTGGCCTTCTGCGCCACGACCGCCGGGTGGTAGCGGCGGATCGGGCAGGTGACGAAGGACATCAGCTCCGCCCGGCTGGTGGCGTGCGCGACCGCGCCGAGCACGGACCAGGCGTACGGGGAGTGGCCCTGGGAGTCCAGCCAGGGGTAGTAGTGGTCGGAGATGACGAGCTGGTCGAAGCCGGCCGCCTCCGCCCGCACCGCGTAGTCGACCAGTTGCTTCGGACCGGCCTGCTCGCACATCAGGGTGTAGCCGACCTTGACCATGGGTGTCTCCTTCCGACCCGGGCGGATCATCCCCGGATACCCCTGCCAGGTCGGGTCAACCCTCGCGTCCGGTGTCGGCGATCCGCTGCTTAACCGGTTCATTGCGTGACCGGCCCGACCGGCCTACGCTGATCCCTGCGCCGCCGGGAGCCGGGCGGCGGCTGTCGGGCTGCAGCCGCCATCCCCTGTGACGTCCCACCCCCACCTGGGCAGCGGGGGTCCTCCCTTTGAGGAAGGCCATGAAGAAGAGACTCTCCGCCGCCGGCGCGGCCCTGCTCGCGTTGCTGGTCGCCGTGTTGGCGTTCGGGCAGCCCGCGCGGGCCGCGACCGGCTTCTCCGTCGCCGACGGCAAGCTCTACGACGCCAACGGCAGCGAGTTCGTCATGCGTGGCGTGAACCACGCCCACACCTGGTACCAGCAGCAGACCAGCTCCTTCGCCAACATCAAGGCGCTCGGGGCGAACACGGTGCGGGTGGTGCTGGCCAGCGGCCAGCGGTGGGCGAAGAACGACACCGCCGACGTCGCCAACGTCATCTCGCTGTGCAAGGCCAACCGGCTGATCTGCGTACTGGAGGTGCACGACACCACCGGCTACGGCGAGCAGAGCGGGGCGGCCACCCTCGCTCAGGCGGTCGACTACTGGCTCAGCGTCTCCAGCGCCCTCGCCGGCCAGGAGAAGTACGTCATCGTCAACATCGGCAACGAGCCGTACGGCAACCAGGGCTACGGCACCTGGGCCACCGACACCGCCAACGCCATCAAGCGGCTGCGTACGGGCGGCCTGACGCACACCATCATGGTCGACGCCCCGAACTGGGGTCAGGACTGGTCGTTCACCATGCGCGACAACGCCGCGTCGGTGTTCGCGGCCGACCCGCAGAAGAACACGGTCTTCTCCATCCACATGTACGGCGTCTTCGACACCGCCGCCGAGATCAGCGACTACCTGGGCCGGTTCCGCGCCGCCAAGCTGCCGATCGTGGTCGGCGAGTTCGGCTTCGACCACTCCGACGGCAACCCCGACGAGGACACCATCCTCTCCTACAGCCAGGCCAACGGGATCGGTTACCTGGGCTGGTCGTGGAGCGGCAACGGCGGTGGCGTCGAGTACCTCGACATGGTCACCAACTTCAACCCCGCCGCACTGAGCACCTGGGGCCAGCGCATCTTCAACGGGGCGAACGGGATCAAGGCCACCGCGAAGGAGGCGACGGTCTTCGGCAGCACCCCGCCGCCGACCACCCCGCCGCCGACGACGCCCCCGCCCACCACCCCGCCGCCCACCACGCCCCCGCCCACGACCCCGCCGCCGAGCACCCCGCCGCCGGGCGGCTGCACGGCGACGTACACGGTGAGCAACCAGTGGCAGGGCGGCTTCCAGGGTGAGGTGAAGGTGACCGCCGGCTCGGCGGCGATCACCGGCTGGACGACGAAGTGGACGTTCGCCAACGGCCAGACCGTCAGCCAGTCCTGGAGCACCGTCCTGAGCAGCAGCGGGTCGACCGTCACGGCCCGCAACGCCGACTACAACGGCCGGCTGGGCGCCGGCGCCAGCACCAGCTTCGGCTTCATCGCCAGCTGGAACGGCACCAACGCCACGCCCGCGGTGACCTGCACCGCGAGCTGAGTTTCCCCGTACCACCGGTGGCCGGGCCCCGCGCGGGCCCGGCCACCTTTCTTCCTCGTGACATCGGCGAAGAGCCGGGGTGCCGCACGGGCGGTCGCAGGGCGCCGGACGGGTCGGGGCTGGCCGGCCCGATGCGCCGCCCCCGGAGGCCGCTGACCATAGGGGCGGATCGGAGACGACGCAAGACATCGACGATGTGGGATACCGCACCGTTGAGTGGGCAGCGGCCGAAGGCGGGAATGCCTACGGTGACCCTGCAATCGCCTTCTGGTGGTCGCGAGTCCGCAAGGGACACGGGGGTCCTTGTCGTGCATGATCGTTCGCGATCGTGCCCAGCCACACGGTTGGGCACGAGTCTGCATGGTGCCACGCCTGGCTGTACGCGCCGGCCGCTCATGAGAGCGTCGTCCGGCACACCATAGTCGCGCTTCGACGCCTGTCGTCGTCGCACTGTCGTACATCGCCCCCGCCAGTTGATCCGGAAGGGATCGTCTGTGCCATCGTCGTACCGTCGGCGGACAGCCCGGATTGCCGGCCTGCTCGCCACCGCCCTGCTGGCCGGGTTGCTCGGCGTCTCGCCGGCCCAGGCGGTCACCGGAGGTGCCGCCGTCAGCGACGGCTCCTTCGCGTTCGCCGCGAAGATCGAGGTGGGGCCAGGCCTCAAGGCCTGTAGCGGCGCGCTGGTCGACCCGTGGTGGGTGCTGACCGCCAAGAGCTGCTTCAGCGTCGACGGCCAGCCGGTCGTCGCCGGCACGCCCGCGAAGCCGGCCACCGTGACCGTGGGCCGCTCCGACCTCACCGCGTCGAGCGGCGCGGTCGTTCCGGTCTTCCGGATCGTGCCGCACCCCAACCGTGACGTGGTGCTCGTCCGGCTCGCCGCGCGGGTCGACGCGGCTCCGGTGCCGCTGGGCGCCGCCCCCACCGTGGGCGAGCAGCTCACCGTGGCCGGCTTCGGTCGCACCGCCACCACCTGGGTGCCGGACCAGCTGCACACCGGCACCTTCGCCGTGCAGGGCGTGAACGCCGGCACGCTGGCGATCCTGGGCAGCGGGCAGGCCGCCATCTGCCGCGGTGACCTCGGCGGGCCGACCGTCCGCATGGTCAACGGCCAGCCGCAGCTCGTGGCCCTGCACCACACGTCCTGGCAGGGCGGGTGCCTGGCCGAGACCGAGACGCGCCGCGAGGCGGTGGAGACCCGCGTCGACGACCTCGGTTCCTGGCTGACCGCGAACATCCCGCAGGGCCCGGCGCTCGACCAGTACGAGGACATCAACTTCCTCTACGTGTACGCCACCGGCGACGGCGCGCCGCAGACCTTCCCCGCGACCTCCACCGGCGCGTTCACCGCGCCGCTCGGCGAGTGGTCGGGCGGCAACGGGGCCTACAAGGAACAGGTCAAGGTCTTCAACGACGACTTCGACGGCGACGGCGTCAGGGACGTCGCCGTCATGTCGAAGCGCGCCGGGGGCAACTTCTACCTGGATACGTTCATCACCCGACCGGACGGCAAGTACAGCGCGCCGATCAGGTCCTGGACGGACGACAACTTCGGCCACATGGAAAACATGAAGATGGCCTCCGGTGACTTCAACGGCGACGGCCGGACCGACCTGACCGCCTTCTACGGATACGCCAACGGCGACGAGGGATGGTTCAACTGGATCGCCCGACCGGACGGGGGCTTCGAAGAACCGGTCGAGGTGTGGAAGGCGTCCAACTTCGGTAGCTGGACGACCACCTCGGTCTTCGCCGGTGACGTCAACGGCGACGGCCGGGACGACGCGAGCCTCTTCTACCGGTACAACAACAGCACGGCCATGGCGCTGATCACCTGGCCGGGCAAGGCTGACGGCACGTTCGGCACCGGTTACACCTCCTGGTCGACCCCGAACAGCGCACCGTTCACGTCGCTCACCTCGATGAAGGTCGTGGACGGCGACTTCAACGGGGACGGTCGCGACGACGTCGCCGTCCTGCTCAACGACAACGGCCTGCGCCTGTTCACCTGGATCGCCAAGGCGGACGGCAACTTCGAGGCGCCGCTGGCCTCCTGGACGTCGACCATCTTCGGCCAGTTCGCCAGGATCAAGATTGTCTCCGGCGACTACAACGGCGACAAACGCGACGACCTCGCCGTCCTCTACCAGTACCCCAGCGACGGCATCGGGTTGCACACGTTCACCGCGAAGACCGACGGCGGCTTCAACCCGCCGGTGCAGTCGTGGACCGTGGGACCCGCAGAGTACGGCTGGTGGCCGAGCATGAGGTTGCACGGCCAGTGACCCTCTCTGCCTGAGGTGTCCCCCTGCGCCTCACTGCGCAGGGGGACACCGTCCGTTGGCGTGCACGACAACCGCTGCCCGCGAACCGGCTCAGTCGGCGGCGGTGACCTCCAGCAGCAGGGTCTGCTCGGGATGCAGCGCCGGCAGTTGGAGCCCGACCGCCGCCAGCACCGCGCCGCCGAGCGTCACCCCACGGCCACTCGCCAGCCAACCCGGGGCGGCCCGCTGGAGGGTGGCGGGCTCCGGCACGCCCGCGACGGGCCGCACCGCGTACCGCCGGCGGGGGTCGAGACCGGGGAGTCGGACCGGCCCGGGCGCCTGGGTCACCGAGGTGGCCAGCTGCGACACGGCGTACACCGCGTGGGAACCGTCGTGGGCGATGACGCCGTGCGCCCAGACGGCCGGGTCCGGGTGGTCGACCCGGACCACCCGGCCGGCGTGCAGCAGCGGGCGGAGCCGCTTGTGCAGCGCGACCCAGGCGGCCAGTTCGCCGCGCTGTGCCGCGTCGATCGCGCCGATGTCCCACTCGATGCCGTGGTGGCCGAAGAGCGCCGTCGCCGCCCGGAAACCCAGGTCGTGCACGCGGTGGGTGGTGTGCGAGCGCTCTGGCCCGATGTGGCTGCCGACCAGCTCGGGCGGGAGCAGCAGCCCCGTCCAGCGCTGGATGGCCAGCCGCTCCAGGGCGTCGTTGCAGTCGCTGGCCCACACCCGGTCGGTCCGTCGCAGGATCTCCAGGTCCACCCGGGCTCCGCCGGACGCGCAGCTCTCGATCTCCACCCCCGGGTGTCGGCGGCGCAGCTCGTCGAGGAGCCGGTAGACCGCGAGGGTCTGCTCGCGCACCCCGGGGCGGCCCTGGTGCCCCGCCTCGGTCAGGTCCCGGTTGTGGTCCCACTTGAGATAGTCGATGCCGGGGTACGCGGTGAGCAGCGCGTCCAGCCGCTCCAGCAGGTAGGTGTACGCCGGCGCCTGGGCCAGGTCGAGCACCTGCTGGTGGCGCCAGGCGGGCGGCAGCCGGCCCGGTGCCGACAGCACCCACTCCGGGTGGGCCCGGAACACCTCGGAGTCGGGGTTGACCATCTCCGGTTCCACCCAGAGCCCGAACTGCATCCCGTGCCCGCGTACGTGGTCGACGAGCGGGTGCAGGCCGTCCGGCCAGACGGTGTCGTCGACGTACCAGTCGCCGAGGCCGGCGCGGTCGTGGCGGCGGCCCCGGAACCAGCCGTCGTCGAGCACGAAGCGTTCCACCCCGACCTCGGCCGCCTGGTCGGCCAGCGTGCGGAGCCGGTCCAGGTCGTGGTCGAAGTAGACGGCCTCCCAGACGTTGAGGGTGACCGGGCGGGGCGTGGCCGGGTGCTGCGGGCGGGCGCGCAGGTGGGTGTGCAGGACGTCGCTGAGCCCGTCCAGCCCGTCGGCGGAGAAGACCGCGTACAGCAGCGGGGTGGCGTACTCCCCGCCGGGGTCGAGCAGCACCTCGCCGGGGGTGAGCAGCTCGCCGCCGCCGAGGGTGGACTCGCCCGTCGGCCGCCGCTCGGCGACGGTCACGTGGTCACCGCTCCACGCGGTGTGCACCGCCCACACCTCGCCGTTGCCGAAGCCGAAACCCGCCGTGCCGGCGACCAGCAGCAGGGTGGCGTCGTGCCCGGTACGGCCGTGCCGGCCCTCGCGCACCCAGGCGCCCATCGGCCACGGGTGCCGCTGCGGGGACCGCTCCCGGCACCACCGGCCGGTCAGGTCGAGCAGTTCGGTGGCGACCGCCGGCACCGGCAGCACCGGCGTCAGCTCCCGCAGCTCGTACGCCGTGTCGCCGTCGTTGCGCAGCCGGTGCCGCAGCAGCACCAGGCCGGTCGGGTCGAGCGCGATCTCGACGGTCAGCGTCAGCCCGGCCCCGCCGTCGGACGCCCGGACGGTGACCCGGGCGGAGCCGGTGCCGTCGTCGGCGACGTCGAGACCGGTCAGCCGGAAGGCGGTGGACCAGTCCCGGCGCTCGCGGTGCCCGGCGAGCGCCGGCCGGCCGCCCCAGCCGGCGGACGCCTCGGGCAGCAAAGAAAGCACCGTCGGCGCGTCGAAGCTGCTGCGTACGACCGGCGCGACGGTGGCGTCGACCAGGGCGGGCAGGTCGCCGTCGGGGACGGGGCCGAGGTCGGCCCCCCAGTGCGCGACCCGGGGCAGCCCCGGGCCCCGCGCGTCGAGCACCAGGCTGGTCCGGGCACGGCGCAGGTGGACGATGGTCATCCCTTTGAAGCCCCCAGGGTCAGGCCCCGGACGAACTGCCTCTGCAGGAGGAAGAAGATCACCAGGGTCGGGATCGCGACCAGCACCGAGCCGGCCGAGACCAGGTTGTTGTCGGTGAAGAACTCACCGCGCAGGTTGTTGAGCGAACTCGTCACCGGGAACTTGTCCCCCGTACGCATCAGCACGGTAGCCCAGAAGAACTCGTTGTAGATCCAGGTCACCTCCAGGGTGGCCAGCGCGGCCAGGGCCGGCCGGCACAGCGGCAGGGTGACCTGCCAGTACTGCCGCCAGACGCTCGCCCCGTCGACCATCGCCGCCTCGTAGAGGTCGCGCGGGAGCGCCTTCATGTAGTTGCTGAGCACGAAGACGCAGAAGCCGCACTGGAAGGCGACGTTGACCAGGATCAGCCCCCAGTAGCTGTCGTAGAGCAGCTCCGAGTCGCTCATGAACGCCGGCAGCGGCACCTGCGTGAAGAGCCGGAACAGCGGGATGAGCAGGGCCTGCTGGGGCAGCAGGTTCGCCGCGGTGAACAGGCCGAGCAGGACGATGTTGGTCTTCCAGCTGAACCGGGCGATGACGAACGCCACGCACGAGGCGAGGAAGAGGGTCAGCAGCACCGCCGGCACGGTGATGTAGACGGAGTTGAGGAAGTGCTTGCCGAACTCGGCGGTCCGCCAGGCGGTGACGTAGTTGTCGAGGGTCCACCCGCCGAGCGAGACGTAGCCGTTGGTGGCCGTGTACTCGTAGGAGCGCAGCGAGGTCAGCACGGCCCAGAGGATCGGGAAGAGCCAACCGATCGCCACCGCCGCGAGGAACACGTGCAGCACCACCCGGGCCGGGCGCGGCGGCGGGCGGCGTTCGGCCGCGGGGGCGGTCCGGTCCTCCCGGGGCACGGTCGCGGTGCTCATCGGCGTCCCTCCCGCAGCACGGTCGCCAGGTAGACGGTGATGAAGACCAGCGAGACGACGAGCATGATGGTGGCCAGCGCCGAGCCGAAGCCGATGCGGCTCGCCTCGCCGACCACGTTCTGGGTGACCAGCGCCGAGATCAGTTCCAGGCCGTTGCGGCCCTTGTTGATGACCCAGACCAGGTCGAACGCGCGCAGCGACTCGATCACCGTCACCACCAGCACGATGATGTTGATGGGCCGCAGGACCGGGAAGATCACCTTGAAGAACGTCCGGCCCTCCGACGCGCCGTCCACGGCGGCGGCCTCACGCAGCGACGGGTCGACGCCCTTCAGCCCGGCCAGGTAGAGCAGCATGATGTAGCCGACGTGCCGCCAGCCGGCCGCCACCAGCACGGCCCAGATGTTGACGTCCGGGTCGCCGTACCAGTCGACGTCGGTGCCGAGGACGGCGTTGACCAGGCCCTGGTCGCGGGAGTAGAGCAGCTGCCAGACGAAGCCGATCAGCGCCAGGGAGAGCACCACCGGCAGGTAGAGCGCGGTCTGGTAGAAGCGGGTGCCGCGCAGCTCCTTGTCGAGCAGGACGGCCAGGAACATGCCGAACGGGGTGGCCACCACGAACAGCGCCGCCAGCCAGAGCATGTTGTTCTGCACGGCCGGCACGAACGGCGGGTAGTTCTGGACCACGTCGGCGTAGTTGCGGCCGCCGACCCACTCGATCTCGGAGACCGGGCCGATGCCGTCCCAGTCGGTGCCGGAGAGCAGCACGGTGGCGCCCGCCGGCAGCCAGACCAGGCCGACGACGAGCAGCAGCGGTACGGCCACCATGAGCGCGACGACCACGCGGTCGGTGCGGGACAGCAGCCGTACGCGCCGGCGGCGACCACCCGTGGAGGTGGCCGCGGCCGGCGGCGGCGCGGCGCGATCCGCTTGGATCAGGGGCAGGTCGGACACGGTGCCCTCACCCTCTCGCCGTCAGTCGGTGAAGATCGACTTCTTCTGGTTCTCGATGCTCGACGTCAGCCCGTCGATGTCCTTCGGGTCCTTGATGAACTGCTGGAGCGCCGGGATGATCACCGTGGAGGCGAAGTCCGGGCGGGTGTCGCGGTCCAGGAACTGGGCGATCTCGGTGGCTGAGCCGACCAGCTCGGCGGCCTTCTTCTGCAGGGCGCTGTAGCCGCTGGTGTCGGCCTCGCTGTTGGCGACCAGCGTGCTCGGGTCGCTCTTGACGGTGATGTCCGCGGCCGCCTTCGAGCCGACGTACTCCAGCAGCTTCCTGGCGTTGGCTTCCTGCTTCGGCTTGCGGGCCATCATGTAGCCGTCGATGGGCGCGTCCAGGGCCTTGGCGCCGATCGCCGGGTCGATCTCGGGGAAGGTGAAGAAGTCGAGGTCGGCCAGGTCGGCGCCGTCGAACTGCTGGCCGACGAAGAGGCCGAGCAGGTACATGCCGCTCTTCTTCTGCTGCAACGACTGGGCGGCCTCCTGCCAGGTCCGGCCGAGGCTGTCGGGCTGGTGCAGGGGCAGCAGGCCGCGCCAGGTGTCGAAGACCTTCTTCACCTTGTCGGAGGTCCAGGACTCCTTGCCGGCCATCAGGTCGATGTGGAACTGGTAGCCGTTGATCCGCAGGTTGAGGATGTCGAAGGTGCCCATCGCCGGCCAGCCGTCCTTGTCGGCGAAGGCGATCGGGGTGAGCCCGTCCTTCTTCATCTCCCCGGCGAGCGCGGTCAGGTCGTCGAGGGTCTTCGGCACCTGGTAGCCGTTCTGCTGCCAGACCGACTTGCGGTAGAAGACGGCCCACGGGTAGTACGACGACGGCACGAAGTACTGCTTGCCGTCGTCGCCGGTCGACGCCTTGCGGAACGCGTCGGACATCCCGGAGAGCTTGCCCCAGACGTCGCTGAGGTCACCGGCGAGGCCCCGGGCGGCGAAGAAGCGCATCCGGTAGCCGGCGAACCACATGAACACGTCGTCCGGCTTGCCCTGGAGATAGTTGTTGATGTTCTCCTGGAACGTGTTGTGGTCGACGGTGTTGACGGCGACCTCGAGGCCGGACGAGGTCCGGAAGCCGTCCATGACCTTCGCGATCACCTCCTTGGGCTTCGGGTCGGACTGGTTGGAACCCAGCGACACCGTCTTGGCGTCGGAGCCGCCGGAGTCGGAACCGCAGCCGGCGAGCAGGCCCGTGCCGAGCAGCGCGGTGGTGCCGGCCGCGCCGGCCAGCAGCGAACGACGGTTGAGGCCGGCCACTGAGGGGGGTACGAGCCGGGCGAGGTACTCGGCTCGGGTGCGGGGACGGGACATGGTGCCTCCTGCGGATGAAGAGGTGCCCGAGGGCCGTCGGTGGCGGTGTCCCGGCAATCGTGAACACACACCCGGTTCCATCGCGAATCGACATTGGCGAACACGAATTGCCAGTGGCGCCTCAAGCTACTCGTCCTCCGGGTGGTGTCAAGGGGGCGGCAATCTCCCGACAACCCCGTCACGACAAGGCTGTTGAGAGGTAAACGTTGTAAAGATGATCGATGTTGGAACGTGTTGACTTGGCCGCCTCGGCCGGGCACGCTCTGCATTCATGCGGCGATGGCAGGGTGACGACATCTGGTTCGGTGCCGACTACAACCCCGAGCAGTGGCCCGAGTCCACCTGGGCCGAGGACGTCGCGCTGATGCGCCGGGCCGGGGTCAACCTGGTGTCGGTGGGGATCTTCTCCTGGGCGCTGCTGGAGCCCGCCCCCGGCGCGTACGAGTTCGGCTGGCTGGACCGGGCGATCGACGTGCTGCACGGCGGCGGGATCTCGGTCGACCTGGCCACCGCCACCGCCAGCCCGCCCCCGTGGCTGGCCCACCGGCACCCGGAGACGCTGCCCCGGCGCGCCGACGGCGCGATCCTCTGGCCGGGCGGCCGGCAGGCGTACTGCCCCAGCTCGCCCGTGTTCCGCGAGCGGTCGCTGGCTCTGGTCGAGGCCCTCGCCAGCCGGTACGCCGACCACCCCGCCGTGGTCATGTGGCACGTCTCCAACGAGCTGGGCTGCCACAACGTGCACTGCTACTGCGACGTCAGCGCCGAGGCGTTCCGCCGCTGGCTGCGCGAGCGCTACGGCGACCTGGACGGGCTCAACCACGCCTGGGGCACCGCCTTCTGGAGCCAGCGCTACGGCGACTGGGCCGAGATCAACCCGCCGCGCACCGCGCCGACCTTCGCCAATCCCACCCAGCAACTCGACTTCCTGCGCTTCTCCTCAGACGAGCAGCGCGCCCAACTGCGCGCCGAGCGCGAGGTGCTCACGCGCCTGGTCCGCCAGCCGGTCACCACGAACTTCATGATCGGCACCGGCATCAAGTACCTCGACTACCACTCCTGGGCGTCCGACGTGGACGTCGTCGCCAACGACCACTACCTCACCGCCGCCGACCCGCGCGCCCACGTCGGGCTCGCCCTCGCGGCCGACCACACCCGGGGCGTCGCCGGCGGCGACCCGTGGCTGCTGATGGAGCACTCCACCAGCGCCGTCAACTGGCAGCCGCGCAACGTCGCCAAGGCCCCCGGCCAGTTGCGCCGCAACAGCCTGGCGCACGTGGCGCGCGGCGCGGACGGGGTGCTCTTCTTCCAGTGGCGGGCCTCCCGCGCCGGGGCGGAGAAGTTCCACTCCGCGCTGCTGCCGCACGCCGGCCCGGAGACCAAGGTGTTCCGCGAGGTGTGCCGGCTCGGCGCGGACCTGCGGGCCCTCGCCGAGGTACGCGGCAGCCGGGTCGACGCCGAGGTGGCGATCCTGTTCGACTACGAGGCGTGGTGGGGTGCCGAGCTCGACTCGCACCCCACCGTCGACGTCACGTACGCCGACCGCCTCGGCGCGCTGCACGACGCGCTGTGGCGGGCCGGGATCACCGCCGACGTCGTGCACCCGGCCACCGACCTGTCCCGCTACCGGCTGGTGCTGACACCCACCCTCTACCTGGTGCGCGACGCGCACGCCGCGGCGCTGTGCGCGTACGTCGAGGCCGGCGGGACCGCCCTGGTCACGTACTTCAGCGGCATCGTCGACGAGCACGACCACATCCGCCTCGGTGGCTACCCGGGGGCGTTCCGGGAACTGCTGGGCGTCCGCGTCGAGGAGTTCTTCCCGCTGCGGGCGGGGGCGCGGGTCACCCTCGACGACGGCTCGGTCGCCGACGTGTGGACGGAGTGGCTGCATCCCGAGGGCGCGCAGGTGCTCGCCGCGTACGCCGACGGGCCCCTGCCGGGCGTGCCGGCGCTGACCCGGCACCCGGTCGGCGCGGGCGCGGCCTGGTACGTCGGCACCCGGCTGGACGCGGCGGCGACGGACCGGCTGGTGGCCCGGCTGGTGGCCGAGTCGGGGGTACGCCCGGCGGCGCGGGTCCCCGCCGAGGTGGAGGTGGTCCGGCGGCGCGCCGGCGACCGCACCTGGCTCTTCGTCATCAACCACACCGACGCCGACGCCCGGCTCGACGCCACCGGCGTGGAACTGCTGACCGGCACGACCTGCGCCGGTGACCTGGTCGTGCCGGCCGGCGAGGTGGCCGTCATCCGCGAGGCGCCGACCGCCGCCGCGGCCCGCACGTCCGGCGATCCGGCCCCCACGTCCGTGGCGTGACGGCGCGAAGGAGGCCCTCCGGATGCTGGCCCGACAGCGACAGGCCGTGATCCTCGAGATGATCCGGCAGCGCGGCGGCGTGCGGGTCAGCCAGTTGGTGAGCCGGTTCGGCGTCTCGGACATGACGATCCGGCGCGACCTGGAGGTGCTGGCCGAGCGGGGGCTGGTCGACAAGGTCCACGGCGGCGCGACCCTGGTCGGCCCCGGACCCGGCGACGAGCCCGGCTTCGCCGCGAAGTCGCTGCGGCAGCGGGCCGAGAAGCGGGCCATCGCCGAACGGGCCGCCGCCCTGGTCGAGCCCGGCATGGCCGTCGCGCTCTCCGCCGGCACCACGACCGCCGCGCTGGCCACCCTGCTGGCCGACGTACGCGGCCTGACCGTGGTGACCAACTCCATCCCCGTCTCCGAGGCCCTGCACCAGCACCCGGGTGCCGACCAGACGGTCGTGCTGACCGGCGGGATCCGTACCCCGTCGGACGCCCTGACCGGGCCGGTGGCCGAGGCGGCGATCAGCGCCCTCAACGTCGACGTGCTCTTCCTCGGCGTGCACGGGATGAGCCCGCGCACCGGATTCACCACGCCGAACCTGCTGGAGGCGGGCACCGACCGGTGCCTGGTCGGCGCAGCCCGGCGCCTGGTGGTGCTGGCCGACCACACCAAGTGGGAGACGATCGGAATGGCCACCATCGCCCCGCTCTCCGAGGCCGACGTGCTCGTCACCGACGCCGGGCTGCCCGAGGAGGCGCGCGACCAGCTAGCGGGCCAGGTGGGCGAGCTGATCGTCGTCGGAATCGACTGACCGGCCCGAGCTCGTGGTCACGGCACGGCCTTGCGGTTCGCGCGCTCGATGCCGCGCCGGACGAGACCGCGCACACCCGGGAGGGTCATCGCCCGGATGGTCACGTCGCCCATCCACACGTGGAACCGGCTCGGCGGCGCGTACTGGAGCATTCCACGACGGGCGAGCGCCTGCCGTTTCACGGCTTCCGGGCGCAGTCCCGCCTCCCACTCGGTCAGTGCCGCCGGTACGTCGTCGTGCCGTCGTAGGGCGGCGCCGAGCTGGTTCGCGCCGGCGAGCGCGAGGGTCGCCCCGTGCCCGGCGAAGAGCGTGACGCACCAGGCCGCGTCCCCGAGCAGCACGATCCGGCCGGTGCTCCAGCGTGGCATCACCACCTGGCTGATCGCGTCGAAGTAGGCGCCGGCCGGGTCCTTCCCGAGGTGGCGGATCGCGTCGGGGACAGCCCCGCCGAGATCTCCGAACGCCGCGTCGAGCGCCTCCACCGCTCCGCGCCGCAGGTCGGCGGCCGGGTCCGCGCTGCGGTACGTGAAGAACGCCGACGATCGCCGCGCGCCCAGGTTGACGATCGCCGCCGTGCGTCCCGGGCCGATGAACGTGGTGGCTGAGGAGTCCGGCACGCCCGCCACCGGGTCGGCCAGGGGAAAGGCGCCCACGACGTACGGCAGATCGACCTGGAAGCCGGAGCCGAACGCGGCCGTCCGCGTGGCGGAGTGCACCCCGTCGGCGCCGACGAGCAGGTCGGCGTGTTCCGTGGTGCCGTCGCTCAGCACCACCCGCACCCGCTCGGTGTCCTGCTCCAGGGCCGTGACGGTGGTGCCGAAGCGGATGTCGGCGCGGTCGCGCACCGCCTCGTACAGCGTCGACTCCAGGTCGCCGCGGAACACCGACACGGCCCGGTTGCCGAGGGCGGCCTCGGCGAGGCTGGACGGCACTGTGAACTTGGGCCGTCCGTCGGTGCGGACGAGCACGGTGGTGAACAGACCCAGGTCGTACGCGGACAGCGCGGTGAGCAGGCCGAGGCGCTCGGCGGCGTCGTAGCCCGGGCCTATCAGATTGACCATGTAGCCGCTGCTGCGTCGGGCGGGGGCGCGTTCCACCACGACCGTGTGCCATCCGTCGCGTCCGAGTCGCAGCGCGGTGGCCAGCCCGGCTATGCCCGCTCCCACGATCACTGCACGTTTCATCCAGCACTCCCGAGTCAGAATGAGCGTTCGCTCAAACTAGTATGAGCGACTGTTCATACCGGGCGCAACGAGGGACGGCGTCACCGCCTAGACTTCGGACATGCCGCGTGGAGTAGCCATCCCGGAGATTCGGCAGCAGCTCTTCGCCGCCGTCGAGCGGCTGATCGTGCGAGACGGACCGAGCCGGCTCACCGGCAGGGCCGTGACGCGCGAGGCCGGCGTCGCCACCGGGCTGCTCTACGCGCACTTCGCGAACTTCGACGACTTCCTGGCCGGGTACTGGATCGACCGGTCCTTCGTGGTCTCCGGCGCGGTGGCCGGCCTCCCGGAGCGCGCCGGGTCCGGCACGGTCGCCGGCAACCTCAACCAGGCCATCCTGGCTACGCCGATGGAGACGCTGCTGGCACTGGCCCGGCTGATGGCCTTCCGGCCCGACCTGGTGACACAGGTCGAGACGGTGCTGGGCGGTGGGACCGCCGGCCTGCAGGCGGTCGAGCGTGCCGTCGCCGGCTACCTGGCCGCCGAGCGGCAACTCGGACGGGTGGCCGGCGACGCCGACGTGGCGGCGCTGGCCCTGGCGGTGGTCGGCGTGCTGCACCACGTCGCCCTCACGGGCGGCACCGATCCAGCGGCCCCGCTTCGAATCCAGCGGGCAGTGGCCGCACTCACCGGAGACCTTTCCGCCATCGCCGCCCCGAAGGCGTGATCCGCACCCTGACCGTTCCGCTCCTGCGGATGCGCGGGCTACCAGACGGCTCGGCGCTGTCGAGCTGAGCCGTCTACGACATCAGCGCGACGCGCTCCGCTTCCCGGGGAGCCGAATCAACGGGCCACGCCCGCGAGCAACCAGCGTCGTACGGGGATCTCCAGCAACACCCGGAAGCTCTCCGGGGCGACCGGCTCGCGGATGTCCCACCCTGCGTACTTGGTCGCGAAAGCCTTGACGATCGGGTCCGGGAAGTCGGTTCGGCGCACCCGGGCGAGACCCTCGGCCACGACGGGGGCTTCCCCGCCCTCCAGGGCCAGCGACACCCGTGGATCGGCCGCCACGTTGCGGGCCTTGACGCTCTCGCCCCCGCAACCGATCCACCACGTGTCATCGACGTAGACGAACCAGACCGGCGTCACGTGCGGCGAACCGTCGCGGCGCAGGGTGCACAGCCAGACTCTCAACTCCCGGACCAGGCGAGCCGCGACCTCCGGTGGGACCGCTGCCTGCGGCTCAGGCAGCCCGTACGCCCGACGCTCGCCCCCACGCCCGAAACCTCCACGCCCAACCCCCTGCCCAGATCTGCCGCATGCCCGAAAGGTGCCTGACCCCGACGGCGTCTCGTGGCACGGCTGTGGTGCCGCACCGCCGCCCACGGTCCGTCCAATGGTGATCAGGACGCCATGGACGTTATCCCGCCGTTTTAGGGTCCATGGCGTCCTGATCACCGGGAGGCTCGCGGGGATGCCGGTCCACCTGCGGTCTGCGCCGTCGTGGTGCACTCTCACAGGCACTTCACAGCGCTTCCGCGTAGTGTCCCGACGAGTCAGCGACCGGCTCCAGGGTGGAGTGCGGTGTCTTTGCACGGGAGTTCCGATGGTCTTCAAGAAGATGTTGAGCGCGTTCGGAGTGGGCGGGCCGAGCGTCGACACCGTCCTGACCAACCCGAACACCCGCCCCGGTCTGACCCTCGAGGGGCAGGTCAACCTGCAGGGCGGGGACGCCCCGGCCAACGTCGAGCAGGTCGTCGTCAGCCTGGTCACCCGGGTCGAGATCGAGGGCGGTGACACCGAGTACGCCGGCGTGATGGAGTTCCACCGGCTGCCGGTCAGCGGCGCGTTCCAGCTCGCCCCGAAGCAGCAGCTCTCCCTGCCGTTCCAGCTCCCGGTCCCGTGGGAGACGCCGATCACCGACGTCTACGGCCAGCGGCTGCGCGGCATGACGATGGGGCTGCGCACCGAGCTGGCCATCGCCCGGGCGGTCGACAAGGGCGACCTGGACCAGGTCAACGTGCACCCGCTGCCGGTGCACGAGCGGATCCTGGAGGCGTTCCAGCGGCTCGGCTTCCGGTTCAAGCACGCCGACCTGGAGCGCGGTCACATCCGTGGCACGCAGCAGACGCTGCCGTTCTACCAGGAGATCGAGTTCTTCGCCTCGCCCCAGTACGCGAGCACCATCAACGAGGTCGAGCTGACCTTCGTGACCAGCCCGCACGGCGTCGAGGTCATCCTGGAGTGCGACAAGCGCGGCGGGTTCCTGACCCCCGGGCACGACGCCTTCGGCCACTACCGGCTCTCGCACGCCGACGCCGACAAGACGGACTGGGTCCAGGTCGTCGACGGCTGGCTCCGGGAGACCACCTCCCGCTACGGCAGCCTGCGCGGCGCCCACGGCTTCGGCGGCCACGGTCACGGTCACGGGCACGGTCACGGCCGAGGCGTCGGCATGGGTGGCGTCGTCGCCGGTGCCGCGATGGGAGCCGTCGGGGGAATGATCGTCGGAGACATGATCGGCGACGCCTTCGAGGGCGACGGCGAGGACTTCGGCGGCTTCGAGGAGTAGGACCACTCACGACGGTGGCCCCCGGGACCGTAGTCCCGAGGGCCACCGTTGCCGTGGTGCGTCGCCCTGTCAGTGCCGGGCCTTGCGCTCCTCGCCACTGCGCCAGTTGCTGCCGGCCTTGGCCAGACCGCGGCTACCCAGGTAACCGATGGTCAGCAGCGTGATCATGAACCAGGCGTTGTCGGCCCGGAAGATGTCCACGCCGGTCGAGTTCTGGCCGACCAGCTGCGAGGCGGCCAGCACGCCGATCACGGCCGCGATGTAGACCCAGAACTCGGTCGTACGCAGCGACGGCTTGGTCTCCGTGCCGGGTGCCTGCATGGCCTCCCGGTGCCCGTCATGCATCATCGGCATCGGGCGGGTGGGCGTCTCCTGCATGGCCCGGTCCTGCATGGCCCGGTCCTGCATCGCCCGGTTGGGCGCGTCCTGCGTCGGCCGGTTCATCGGCCTGGTGGAAGCAGCCTGCGTGCTCATCTTGTCCTCCTCAGGATGCGATGAGTCGTACCTGCGTTCCCTCGCCCCGCTACCGCGTGTCGGCCACGGCACGGTTCGCGTGCATGGCGGGGGCACCCGCCGTCTACCCGACCTGACGGGGGCAGTAACACCCCCGGCACCCCGGATACCTGCCCCGCTCCCTGCACCCCACCCCCACCAAACCCACCCCCACCCCCGCCCCGCCCCGAAGCCGGCGTCGATCATGCGGTTGTGGTGGGGTGCAAATCGCCTGAATCGGTATCTGACGGGCACCACGACTGCATGATCGACGCCGGGTGCGGGCGGGACGGCGGGGCGACAGGTGGGGCGGGTTTGTCGGTGGGGGTGGCGGGCACGCAGGTCGGACCGACCACTCCTGTGAGGTGATGGACATGCGTGAGGACGACGTGCGACAGGACGCCGCCCGGCGGGCCGAGGAGCGGATCGCCGGTGGTGTGTACGGCGAGGGCGTTCTCGACGAGGTGACCGTGCCCCCTACCGACGTGCAGCGGGTCATCCAGGACGAGGACCCGGACGACCCGGCGCACGTTCCGGTCGACCCGGAGGTGCTGCGCGACGGCGGACCGACCCGGGGGCAGGGCGCCGTGACCACGACCGGCGGCACCGCCGGCCCGGCCAGCGTGCGCCGGGTGGCACGCCAGCCGGAGCGGCACCCGGGCAAGGTGGCCCCGACCACCACGGGCGACGCCACCACCGGCGGCCTGAGCACCCCGGCAGGCGGCTCCACCAGCGACCAGTCCGGCACCGCCAGCCAGGTCGGCGACTTCACCCCGGAGTGACCCGCCGACCAGGTCGTGACCCGCCGACCAGGTCGCAGGGAGCCGGCGGGCGCAACGGCGCCGGCGGGTCAGGCGGGGCGGAGGATGCCCAGGCGTTGGGTGGCGCGGGTGAGGGCGACGTAGAGGTCGCTGCGACCCCGGGGCGACTCCGCCACGATGCGGTCGGGGTCGACCAGGAGGACCGAGTCGAATTCGAGGCCCTTGGCCTGGCCGACGGTGAGCACCACCACGCGGCTCTCCAGCTCCGGGTCCTCGCCGATGGCCGCCTCGGGCAGGGCGGCGGTGAGCGCGGCGCCCAGCTCGTCGACCCGACCGGCCGGCACGATCACCCCGAGCCGGCCGTCGTCCAGTCCGGCGGCCTCCCCGGTGGTGGCGGCGACCAGCTCCGCCGCCAGGCGTTCCGGTGCCACCGCGCGGTCCCACGGCGGGACACCGCTGGAGCGTACGGAGCGGGGTGGGCGCAGCGCCGGGTCGATCTCGGTGAGCACGTCGGCGGCGACCGCCATGATCTCGGCCGGGGTGCGGTAGCTGACCGTCAGCTCCTCCAGCCGCCAGCGCTGCGCCACGTACGGCTCCAGCGCGTCGGCCCAGGACGGGGTGCCGGACAGCGCGCCGGTCTGCGCCACGTCGCCGACGATCGTCATCGAGCGGCTTGGGCAGCGGCGCATCAGCAGCCGCCAGGCCATGGGCGAGAGCTCCTGTGCCTCGTCGACGATCACGTGCCCGAACGCCCAGCCCCGGTCGGCCGCGGCCCGCTGGGCGGTGGTCAGCCGGTCCGCCTCCTCCTGCCGCTCCAGCAGCCGGTCGGCGTCGATCAGGTCGGTGACGCCGAGGATCTCACCGCCGTCGGCCTCGTCCTCCACGTCGATGGAGCGGGAGCCCCGGGCGATCTCCAGCACGCCCTCGGCGTACTCCCGTTGCAGGGCCCGGATCCGCTCCCGGCGGGCGGCGGCGGCCCGCTCGTCCTCGCCGAGCAGCTCGGCCGCCTCGTCGAGCAGCGGGACGTCGGCCGGCGTCCAGCCGCCCGGCTCGCGGTGCAGCATGGCCCGCTCGGCCTCGGTGAGCATGGGCGCGGCGACGGCGATCCGGTCGGGGGAGGCGTACAGGTCGGCGAGCAGGCGCTGCGGGGTGAGCACCGGCCAGAGCTGGTCCAGCACGGCCCGCACCTCGGGCTCCTCGCGCAGCTCGCGGCGGATCTCCGCCACGTCGGCCTCGTCGAGCAGGTTCTCCCCGCCCAGCGGGTCCGCGCCGATGCGCTCGGCGACCTGGGCCGCCAGGGCGTGGACGATCTCGACGTCGAAGAGCGCCCGGGCCAGGTTGTGGGGCCGCTCGGAGCGGCGGACCCGCTCCCGGGCGGCGCGGACGGTCTCCGGGTCGAGCAGCAGCACCTCCTGCTGCGGCAGCTCGATCTCCAGCGGCTCGTCGGGCACCCACTGCCGGTCCCGTACGGCGGCGGCCAGCACCTCGACCAGCACCGCGCGGCCCTTGAGCGCGGCGGTCGCGGCGGGCTCGGCCCGGCGGGCGCTGACCCCCGGGAAGAGGTCGCCCTGCGTCCGCAGGAGCACGCCCGTCTCGGCCAGCGCCGGGAGCACCTGGGAGATGTAGCGCAGGAACGTGGCGTTCGGGCCGACCATGAGCACGCCCCGGGTGGAGAGCTGCTCGCGGTGGGTGTAGAGCAGGTACGCCGCGCGGTGCAGCGCGACGGCGGTCTTGCCGGTGCCGGGGCCACCCTGCACGACCAGTACGCCCGGCAGGTCGGCGCGGATGATCCGGTCCTGCTCGCCCTGGATGGTCTCGACGATGTCGCGCATCCGGCCGGTGCGCCCGGCGTTGAGCGCGGCGAGCAGCGACGCCTCGCCGGTCAGCTCCTCGTGCGCGGTGGGGGAGGCGGTCTCCAGGTCCAGCACCTCGTCGTTGAGGGCGATCACCTTGCGTTCCCGGGTGCGCAGGTGCCGGCGGCGGCGCACTCCCTGGGAGTTGGCCGCGGTGGCGAGATAGAAGGCGCGGGCCGCCGGGGCACGCCAGTCCATCAGCAGCGGGTCGTAGTCGCCGCCGGTGTCGAAGATGCCGATCCGGCCGATGTAGTGCGGGCCGCCGTCGTCGGTGTCGAGCCGGCCGAAGCAGAGGCCGCTCTCGACGGCGGAGAGCTGCTCGACCTGGTCGGCGTACATCCGCACCGCGCTGTCGCGCTGGGAGCGGGCCTGGAGGGTGCCGCCGGTCGCCCGTAGCTCCTCGGTCAGCCGTCGGGACGCCTGCTCGCGCAGCTCGTCCAGCCGGCGGTAGAGCATCGAGACATATTCCTGTTCGCGGCCGATTTCGTCATCGGACTGCAATTCGGCGGAATCGGCGGAATGCCTTGACAAGCCGTCTCCCATTTGGTTAGCATCTCTCTCGGAACGGCTTTCGAGAGCCGTTCTTTTTTGTTGCCTGAACTGAGAAAGATACCGTGCGCCGGCCGTCGCGACCAAGCGCGCCGGGCCACGCCACAGGCCGCCCCGGAGAGACAGCGGGGGCCCGCCGCGTGGCGGGCCCCCGGACTGCCGGTCCTCAGCCCCTGGCGACCTCGTAGAGCCGCTCCGGCGTCACCGCTCCGGCGATGAGCCGGCCGTCGTCGGTGAGCAGCGCGCTGAACAGCTTCCCGGTCAGCAGCCGGCCGCTGCCCCAGTCGCCGCTGACCTTCGGCAGCTTGCCGAGCAGCGCCGCCGGGTCGCCGGTCGACTCGTTTCCGGTGGTCCCGGCCCGGTCGGCGGGCGCGCCGGCGCCGTCGAGCCGCGCGACCACCACCGTGGCCCAGCTCTCGCCGACGGTACGCACGTCCGGCCGCTCGCCGTGCGCCGGTCGCTTCCCGGGCGCGTCGGCGGGCTTGTTCCCGGCGGTCTCCTCGGTCACCTTCACCCCGGGCGGCGGGTTGAAGGTGAACTGCTCGGCGTCCGGCCGGGCGTACGACACCTGGGTGAAGGCCATCTCGAAGGCCGGCTTGTCGCTGCCGTCGGCGAAGACCTCGAAGCGCAGCGGCACGTGCTGGCGCGCGTCGATGGCGATGCGCACCTGGTGCACCAGCGAGGCGGCGTCGCGCGGGGCGAGCACCAGCTCGTACGCGTCCCGGCCGGCGACCGTGGCGGACCGGCCGACGCTCACCTCGGTGCTCGGGCTGATCGCCGCCAGGGCCCGGTCGGCCGCCTCCCCGGGGGTGACCGGCAACTCCGGGCTCCCGGTCCCGCCGGCGCCCTCGGGGAGCGTGCGGTGGGTGGCGGTGTTGGACCGGCTGTTCCAGGCCCACACGTCGCGGCCGTTGCGGATGACGTCCCGCTCGCCGAGCGTGTCCACGAGGGCGATGCGCTGCCGGTCGGGCCCGGAGTGCCAGACCCGCAGCGTGTGCGTGCCGGTCAGCAGGCCGGCCGGGCCGTCGCCGGCGACCAGGCCGGCCAGCGGCGGCAGGCCCAGGTCGGCGCGCTGCACGACCGTGCCGGAGAGCCCCTCCAGCCGGGAGGTCTGCAGGTCGACCAGGAGTTGGGCGGCGGTACGCGGCGGCAGGCTCGGCTCGGCCTGGGCGGCGAACGTGCCGAGCGCGGCACCCCCGCCGATGACGGTCACGACGGCGGTCACCGGGACCAGCCAGCGTAGGACGGGACGGCTCTTCAGGACGGACATGTGACACCTCCTGCCGGACATCCTGCCTCCCCGACGCTGTGAGGGCGCTGAGGACGACCGTACGACCGCCCGCACGGGTGGCACCCTTGACCCCGTGCGGTTGCTGGTGGTGGAGGACGAGTCGCGGCTGGCGTCCGCCCTGCAACGGGGTCTGCAGGCCGAGGGGTTCGCGGTGGACGTGGCGGCGACCGGCCCGGCGGGGCTCGACGCGGCCCGGCACGGCGGGTACGACGCGATGATCCTCGACGTGATGCTGCCCGGCCTCTCCGGCTACGAGCTGGTGCGCCGGCTGCGCGCCGAGGAGCACTGGCTCCCGGTGCTCATGCTCTCGGCGAAGGACGGCGAGTACGACCAGGCCGACGGGCTGGACTGCGGGGCCGACGACTACCTCACCAAGCCCTTCTCGTACGTCGTGCTGCTGGCCCGGCTGCGGGCCCTGTTGCGTCGCGGCGCCCCCGAACGCCCCACGGTCCTCGCGGTCGGCGACCTCCGGCTCGATCCGGCCCGGCGGCGGGTGACCCGGGCCGACGCCGAGGTCGCGCTGACCAGCCGCGAGTTCGCGCTGCTCGACTACCTGATGCGCCGCCCCGGCGAGGTGGTCTCCAAGACGGAGCTGCTCGACCACGTCTGGGACGCCAGCGTCGAGACGGCGCCCAACGCCGTCGAGGTCTACGTCGGGTACCTGCGGCGCAAGATCGGCCGGGAGCGTCTGGAGACGGTCCGGGGCGCCGGCTACCGGCTCGCCCCGTGACGAGGGGGGCGCGCGGGCGCCTGCGTGCCGCGCTCGGGCTGCGCGGGCGGCTGATGGTGGTCGGGGTGCTCGGGGTGTCGGGGGGACTGGCCGTCGGAGGGCTCGTCCTGCTCGCCGTGCTGGGCTGGGCCCTGCAACGCGCCGTGGACACCGAGGCGTTCCAGACCGCCGACGCGGTCGCGCTGCTCGCCGCCGAGGAGGTCCTGCCCGATCCGCTGCCGGTGGCCGGTGGACAGGTCCGGGTGCAGGTGATCGACGCCGAGGGCAGGGTGCGGGCCGCCTCGATCGACGCCGACCGGTTGGTGCCGATGGTGTCGCCGGAACGGATCGACGCCGGCGCGCGGCAGCGGCTGACGGTGTCGGGGGAGCGGGTCGGCCTGGCCGGGCCGGTGCGGGTGGTGACCGTACCGGCGGGCACCGCCGCCGACCCGCGCACCGTCCTGGTGGCCCGGTCGCTGGCGGACGTACGGCACAGCGCGCACGTCGTACGGACCATCCTGCTGGTGAGTTTCCCGCTGCTGGTGGCGGTGCTGGCCGCCGTGGCCTGGCGGGTGGTCGGCGCGACCCTGCGCCCGGTGGAGGCGCTGCGCCGAGGCGCCGAGGAGATCACCGGGCGGGACGGGGGCGGGCGGCTGCCCGTACCGGCGTCGCAGGACGAGATCCACCGGCTGGCGGTCACGCTCAACGGGATGCTGGGCCGGCTGGAGTCCGCCCGGGACCGGCAGCGGGCGTTCGTCGCCGACGCCGCCCACGAGCTGCGCAGCCCGCTGACGAACATCCGTACCGAGCTGGAGGTCGCCCGGCGGCTCGCCGACCGGACGGACTGGACGGAGGTGTCGGCGAACCTGCTCGCCGACACCGAGCGGCTCGGTCGGCTCGTCGACGACCTGCTCCTGCTGGCCCGGCTCGACGAGCGGCCGACGGCACGGGCCACCGGGCCGGTCGAGTTGGGGGCCCTGCTGGCGGCGGTGGCCGCCCGGTATCCGTCGCCGCCGGTGCGCCTCGACGCGCCGGCGATGCCGCTGTGGACCGAGGGCGACCCCGACGAGTTGCGCCGGATCCTCACCAACCTGGTCGACAACGCGGTCCGGCACGCCCACGGCGAGGTGGTGCTGACCGCCGGCCCGGGCATCGACGAGGCGGGCGGCGCCGGCGGGACGGCCGGTCGGGGAGCGGTGGACGGCGGGCTGCCCAGCCGGGGAGCGCCGGACGGCTGGACGGCCGGCCGGGGAGCGGTGGACGGCGGGACGGCCGGCCGGGGAGCGGCGGACGGCGGGGCCGCCGGCAGGGGGACGGGCGGCAGCGGCGCTGGCGACGGGGCGTACCACCTGGTGACGGTGACCGACGACGGGCCGGGGATCCCGGCCGCGGACCGGGAGCGGGTCTTCGGGCGGTTCACCCGGCTCGACGACGCCCGCGCCCGGGACGACGGCGGCGCCGGCCTCGGGCTGGCCATCGTGCGCGAGCTGGTCCGCCGGGCCGGCGGCGGCATCGTCCTGACCGACGCCCACCCCGGCCGGGACGGCGGTCCGGGGCTGCGGGTACGGCTGCTGCTGCCGGCCCTGCCCGACCCGGAGCGGCCCTGACGGACCGGGCCACGCCGGGCGATGGTCCGGCCGGACCGCCCGGCGCGCCCACGATCGGCGCCGCGCCACCCGGGACCCGCGGCGGCCCGTCAGCCGCGACGGGCCGTCAGCCGCGGCGGGTGCAGACCTGCTGGGCGCGGGCGATCGTGTCGGTCGACCACACGACCGCGACCGTGAAGCAGTAGTCGGTGCTGCGGTTCAGTCCGTAGACGACGAAGGCGGTGGTGCCGGCGGGCAGGTTGGCGAAGGCCGTCTGCGCCTGGCCGACCCGGCCGCCCGAGATGACCACCGGGCCCTCGCCGCCGGCCGGGTACGTCCAGCGCAGCGCCACGTTGTCACGGTTGTCCCGCAGCGTCACCGAGCCCGGCGGGCTGCCGGGGGAGGCCACGGCCCCGGCCGTGGGGCCGGCGGCCGACGGGGCGCCCGTGCCGGCCGGGTCCCCGGCCCGCGTGGAGGCCGGTGCGCCGGTGGCTGCCGGGGGCGCCGGGTCGGGGGCACCGTCCATCCCGGCCACCCCGGTGATCACCGCCACCGTGCCCAGCAGCACCACCGCGACGCCACCGACGGCGAGCGGCAGCAGCCGGTTGGTGCGCCGGGACGGCGCGCGGTGCACCGGCACCGGCAGCAGCCGCGACGGCTGGTAGGGCTCCTCGGGCGCGCCGGGCTGGCGGACCCGGTGCACCCCCTCGGCCTCGTCGGTGGCGCCGTTGGCCAGGGGGACGACCGCCAGCGGCACGGCGCTGTCGGCCGGCCCGTCCCCGGCGTCGGCCTCGGGGGGCCACCAGCCGGGCGGCGGGTCCTCCGTCGGCTGCCGGGGCGTCGGCACCACGTGCGGCGGCCCGGCGTACGGGTCCGGCTCCGCCGGGCGGTAGCCCGCCTGCGAGGGGTGCTGTGCCGTCGCCGGCCCGTCGCCCGGAGGCGGGGTGCGCGCGGATGGCACGATCGGACCGTCCCGGCCGACGGGTGCGGTGTCGGCGCAGACGTGGTCCGGGTTGGCCGCCGCCCTGGCCAGCCCCGCCACCTGCGTGGCCAGCGGGTCGTCCGCCGGCAGGTGCTGTCGGCACAGCTCCCGGGCCAGCGCCAGGTTGTCGTGCGCCTCGGCGAACTGCCCGCAGTCGCGCCGCATCGCCCCGAGCCGGGCCAGCATCTTGATGCCGCTGGGGTGCCCGTCGCCGTAGACCTCGCGGTGCAGCTCCCAGGCGTCCAGCAGCCGGTCGCGGGCCACCTGGCACTGGCCGCGCGCGTACTCCACGGTGGCGAGGTCGGCGTGGGCGGCGAGCACCCGCAGCGACTCGGGACCGTCGAGCGCGGTCAGCTCGATGATCACTTCCTGGTAGAGCCGGGCGGCGCGGGACCAGCTGCCGACCCGGTGCAGCACCGCCGCGAGGGTGGCCGCGGCGGCCACCGTGCGCTGGTCGGAGCGCCCGTGCAGCCGGGTCGCGGCCGCGTACGCGAAGGCGGCCCAGCCCCGGGCCGAGTGCGGCTCGCCGAGGGCGACCAGCACGCGGGCCTGGAGGCTGGCGGCCTCGGCCAGTTCGGGTGTGGCGTTGGCCGGACGCGGGTCGGCGTCGGTCAGCGCGTCCGCGAGCAGCCGTTGGGCACCGGCGAGGTCGCCGGAGGACACCAGGTGGTGCGCCTGGTCAGTCAGTTCACCGAAGCCGTAAGGCACGCCCCATCGTGCTCATCCGACGACGGTAAGTACAAGACCCGAGCGGGAGTGTATTGGTCAAGAACCGGTCAGGTGTGCGGCGAGCGTCTCGCTGATCCGACGCAACTGGTCCACCTGGGCCGGGCTCAACGCGTCGAAGAGGTGCCGGCGTACCCCCTCGACGTGGCCGGGTGCGGCGGCGGCGAGGGTGGCGAATCCCTCGTCGGTGAGGACGGCGATCTGCCCGCGCCGGTCGGTGGGGCACTCCTCGCGGCGGACCCAGCCGGCCGCCTCCAGCCGGGCCACGGCGTGCGAGAGCCGGCTGCGCGAGGAGCCGCTGGCCTCGGCGAGGTCGCTCATCCGCAGCCGCCGCTGCGGCGCCTCGGAGAGCCGGACCAGGATCTCGTAGTAGGCGTGCGGCATCCCGGCGTCGCGTTGCAGCTCCCGGTCCAGCGCCTCCATCAGCGCCCGGGAGGCGGTCAGGTACGCGCGCCAGGTGCGCTGCTCGTCGGGGTCCAGCCAGCGGGTCATGACGCCCATCATACGCCAGATAGTTGAACGTTCAACAAAACCGCGCTAGCGTCGGTGGCATGGGAATCCACCGTCTGAACCACGCCGTGCTCTACGTCAGTGACCTCGCCCGCAGCGTCGGCTTCTACCGCGACGTGCTGGGCTTCCGGCCGATCCCGATGACGCCGGACGGCTTCCGGGGCGCCGCCTTCCTCCAGGCGCCCGGCTCCACCAACGACCACGACCTCGGCCTGTTCGAGGCCGGCGCGGGCACCGGCCCCTCCACCGCCGGCCGCGGCACCGTCGGGCTCTACCACCTGGCCTGGGAGGTCGACACCCTCGACGAGCTGGAGGTGACCGCCCAGCGGCTCGCCGCCGCCGGCGCCCTGGGCGGCGCGTCCGACCACGGCACCACCAAGAGCCTCTACGGCCAGGACCCGGACGGGCTGGAGTTCGAGATCGTCTGGCTGGTGCCCGCCGACCGGCTCGACGACGCCGCCCTGGCCGCCCGCAAGCGGATCGGCCGGCTCGACCTGGACGCCGAGCGGCGGCGCTACGGCGGCCAGACCCGTGGCGGCGTCGGCGTCTCCGTCCCGGCCTGACCCGACCGGGATCCGACGGCGTCCCGTCCTGACCGGCTCGGGACGGGACGCCGCCCCGTCCGCGCGCCGCGCCGACCGCGCGCCGCGCCGACCGCGCGCCGCGCTGTCCGGCCCGGATGGGGGGAGCTGTGCCCGGCCCGGGGCGGGCGTGCGGTAGAACGGCAGCATGCCGACCGACGCCGTCCTGCGCGAGCTGCTCGTCCGACACCTGGAGACCTGGCTGCCGGGGGCGCTGCACCGCGCCCGGCGGGCCACCCTGGCCCTGGCGTACGCCGGCGGCGACGCCGGCTCCGCGGAGGCCGCGCTGCGGGTGGTCGCCCGGCACGCCGACCGGCTGCGGGGGCGCCAGCTCACCGTGCTGGTGCTCGCCGACGGCACCGAGGAGCTGCCGGCCCGGCTCGGCGCCGTGGAGGCGGAACTGCCGGCGGGCGTCGCCGTGCACCTCGTGCCCGGCGGACCGGCCCGGCTGCCGGTGGCGGTCAAGGCGGCCGGCGCGGCCGGCGCGCCCCTGCTGTCCGTCGTGGACGACGATGCCGCCGATCCCGCCGTGCTGACCGCTGCGGCGATCGGCAAGCCGGCGGACGTGCTGCTCGCCACCGCCGTCGGCACCCCCGCGCGCGCCGCCCTCGCCGACGCCGGGTTCCCGCTGACGACCGAGCTGGAACTGGTGCCCGCCGACGGGGCTCCGGCGCGGCTGCTCGCCTTCGCGACGGGGTCGGACAAGAGCCTGGAGGCGTTCAAGGAGGCGCTCTGGGCGGTCGACGGTGCCGCCGGCGTGCGCTACCGCGACCCGGCGGGGCGGCTGCTCGACGTCGTCGCGGCCCCGGAGCCCGGCCCGCTGCGCCGCGAGCTGCTGGCGGAGCTGGCGCGCTCCGGCCCGCGTACGGTCACCGAGCTGCGCCGGCACGCCCTCACGGCGACCGTCTACCGGTCGTCCGACGCCGTCCGGGCGCTGACCGGCCTGCTCGACGCGGGGGAGGCGACCCGCGACCCGGAGCACGGCCGGCTCGGCGGGGACGTGGTCGTCTCGGCGCGCGAGGACGGGCCGGCGTCCTGACGCGAACGTCGAGCGGGGTGCCGGTGGATCCACCGGCACCCCGCTCGACCTCGGGACCTCACGCCCGGGACTTGTCCTGCTTCCAGGACAGCGGACCCGGCAGGTCGACCCGGTGCGCCTTGGCCCGCGAGTTCCAGGACCAGCGACCGATCTTGATGCTCCAGGAGGAGAAGCCGTTCTCGGTGAAGTTCAGGATGATCGGACCGTACTTCTTGCGCTTGCGGAACATCAGACCCATCGTCGGACTCCCTTCGATTCCCTTCCCTGCCCTGTCGAACCCGAACATGCCCGGATCGCCGAATCGTGAAACCCCTGTCCGTCCGCTCTGGACGGCGTCGAGGGGCGGTGACGAATCCTGTGCGTCCGAGGGCGTCGAACCCCACCCGCCGGCATAGGGGTCCGGGGCGGTGTCGGCCGACGTCGATCCCGCCCCCGATAGGGGCATTGACCGGGGCCCCGGCCCCCGGCAGCATGGGGCGATGACGCAGCGGGACGATCTTCTCCACGCGGCTCGCCTGCCCGTCGACGGAGGGCTGCCCCGCACCTCCGGCGCCCACCCGACCCCGCAGCCGGCGTGACCACCGTGGAGTGGTCCAGGCAGGGCGATGCCGACCTGCTGCCGGTGGACCGGGACCTGTTCCGGGCGCTGCTGCGCCGGCAGGCCGCCACCGTCACCGTCGTCACCGCGGTCGCCCCGGCCCACCCGGACGCCTCCGGCGGGCCCGTACGGGCCGGCTTCACGGCCACGTCGTTCACGTCGGTCTCGCTGGACCCGCCGCTGGTCTCGTTCTGCCTCGGGACCGCCTCGTCGAGCTGGCCCGTCTTCGCCCGGGCCGAGCACGTCGCCGTGCACCTGCTCGGCGCCCACCAGCGGGAGGCCGCCCGGGTCTTCGCCACCGGCGGGATCGACCGGTTCGCCGCCTATCCGCACTGGACGACGGGGCCGTTCGACGTGCCGCTGCTGACCGGAGCGCTGGCCCGGCTGCTGTGCCGGGTCGTGCACCGGGTGCCGGTCGGCGACCACACCCTCTTCGTGGTCGAGCCGCTCGCGCTCGGCGGCGGCGAGGACGGGGACCCGCTGGTCCACCACCGGGGCGGCTACACCACGACGGGCCCGCTGGCGCGACCCTGACCAGGCCGTACCCCGCCCCACGGTGCGGCCGGCCGGCCCTGGTCAGGCGGGGGCGCGGTCGACGACGAGCACGCGGGTCACGCTGCCGTCGTCCTCGGCGATGTCACGTTCGTGGACGAAGCCGATCCTGCCCAGCAGCGACAGCGAGGCGTGGTTGGCGTCGGCGACCGTCGCGTACACGCGGGGCAGGCCGAGGGTGTCGAAGCCGTGGCGGACCAGGGCCCGGGCCAGCTCCGTGCCGAGACCGGCGCCCCAGGCCGGCTTCGCCAACGCGTAGATGATCTCGTGACCGTCGACCTGGTCCGTCCGCTTGATCTCGGCGTGCCCGACGTAGCGACCGTCCCGGCGCACCGCCCAGACGTCGAAGAGGTCCTCCGCGTAGACCTTCGTGAAGATCCGCCCGAAGAGGGCGCCGGCCGCCTCGGCGCTCAGCGGGCCGTCGCCCATGAACCGGCCCACCTCCGGGTCGGCGAGCAGGGACACGGCGTCCTCGGCGTCGTCCGGCCGGTAGGGCTCCAGCAGCAGGCGGTCGGTGTGCAGGACGGGGGTGGGCATCAGCGCGGCTCCCAGGCGTCGGGCAAAGCCGTCAACCTACGGACGTGGGCGGGCAGCCGGCCACTGATTATCTCCGCGAGGCTCACCTCGTCGACCACCCGTCGCACGGCGGCCCGCACCGCGACCCAGAGCCCGGGCAGGTTCTCCGCCGCGCCCTCGTAGCTGGTCTCCTCCGGGCGCAGCCCGCGCACCCCGGCCAGCGGACCCTCCACGGCGCGCAGCACCGCGCCGACGGTCACCTCGCGCGGCGGCCGGGCCAACGTGTAGCCGCCCTCGGCGCCGCGCTGCGCCCGGACGATGCCGGCCCGCCGCAGGTCGGCCAGGACGGCCTCCAGGAACTTGCGCGGCATGTCCTGCTCCGTGGCGATGGCCTGGGTGGACAGCAGCCGAGGGTACGCGGTGGCGAGGCTCAGGGCCGCCCGTACCGCGTAGTCGCCGCGCGCGGAGATCTGCACCCCGACATCATGCCCCGCGCGGTCGGCCGGTCGCGTCGGCGGGCGGGCGGGGCCGGACGACCGGCCCGGGTACCGGCTGCTCGCGGGCCGCGCGGAACGCGCCCGGGCTCACCCCGACCTCCCGGGTGAAGAACCGGCCGAAGTTCGTCGGCTCGGAGAAGCCCAGCCGCCGGCCGATGCGGGCGATCGGCTCGTCGGTGGCGGCCAGCAGCCGGCTCGCCTGGAGGGCCACCCGCTCGTCGACCACCTGCTTGGCGCTGCGCCCGGTCACCGCCAGGCAGGCCCGGGTGAGCGTACGCACCGAGCAGCCCAGCCGGGCGGCGTAGTCCTCGACCCGGCGGGTGTGCTGGTAGCCGCGTTCGACCTCGCGGCACAGCCGATGGAAGGTGGCGGCCTCCGCCCGGGTCGCCGGGTGGGCGCGTTCGGGCAGCATCGACAGCCGGAGCAGCAGCACGGCGAGCTGGTGGCGGAGCAGTCCGCGCGCGACGGCCAACCCCCGGTGCCGCTGGCAGTCCACCGCCAGCTGGCTCACCTCGTTGATCACCGCGTCCTCGTCCTCGCCGGCGAGCTGGAGCCAGGCCGGGACGGCGTCCGGGTCGACGTCGAGCCCGCGCAGCGCCGCCGGATCCCAGCGCACCACCGTCGCGTCGAGCTGCGGGCCGGCGCAGCGCAGCACCTGGCCGGCGCGCACCCGCAGCAGCGTCCCGGGGCGGCAGGGCAGGGCGCGGAAGTCCAGCTCGGCCGTGCCGTGTCCGCCCGTGGTCAGCACGAGCAGGTCCTTCTCCAGCAGCACCGGACGACGCCAGCGCGGCTCGGGGGCGAGGTCACCGAGGGCGACCGTGTCGATCTCGGCGGGGGCGGTCGCCGGGTTGCCGGGCGGAGCGGGGGAGAGCTGACCGGAAGAGACCATCGCCTGCGACGGTAGCCCGGAGCGACGGCCAATGCATCCCGGGAGCGCCTCCCAGGTAACGCGCGCGGCCGGTCGCACTGCGGGCCCGGCCCGCGGGCGCCCGCCGGCCGGCCGGTGGGCCGGGGCGGGCGGGCGGGCGGCGGGCCGGCCCCGGGCCGACCGACGGGGGTTGTCGAGGTCGTCGAAGGCGGGCTACGTTACCGAACGGTAGCGCCGTCCGGTGGAGGCATGGCCGGAGCCGGTCCGCACCGGACCGGACCGGGCCGCCCCCGCCCCGGCGGCCCCGGCCGACTCGCGATGGGATGGGCATGACGGATCTGTTCTCGGTCGAAGGCAAGACGGTCCTGGTCACCGGCGGCTCGCGGGGGATCGGCCTGATGATCGCCCAGGGCTTCGTCCGGGCCGGCGCACACGTGATCATCTCGTCCCGCAAGGCGGACGTCTGCGAGGCCGTGGCCAAGGAGCTCTCCGCCGAGGGGCGCTGCGAGGCCATCCCCGCCGACCTCGGCGACGACGCCGGCGCCGAGGGCCTGGCCGCCACCGTCCGGGAGCGGTTCGACCGGCTTGACGTGCTGGTCAACAACGCGGGCGCGACGTGGGGCGCGCCGCTGGAGTCGTACCCGGAGAGCGCGTTCGACAAGCTCTGGGCCGTCAACGTCAAGGCCGTCTTCCGGCTCACCACCGCGCTGCTGCCCGCGCTGCGCGCGTCGGCCAGCGCCGACGACCCGGCCCGCGTCATCAACATCGGGTCCATCGACGGCATCCGGGTGCCGATGATGGAGGTGTACGCGTACTCGGCGACCAAGGCCGCCGTGCACATGCTCACCCGCAGCCTGGCCCACCAGCTCGCCGGCGAGCAGATCACCGTCAACGCGATCGCGCCGGGGCCGTTCGAGAGCAAGATGATGGCGTTCGCGCTGGACGACCCCGCGTCCCGGGCCGCCATCGAGGGGCAGGTGCCGCTGGGTCGGATCGGCCGGCCGGAGGACATGGCCGGCACCGCGATCTACCTGTCGTCCCGCGCCGGCGCGTACCTCACGGGTGCGGTGATCCCGGTCGACGGCGGCATCACCACCCACGGCTGAGCTCGGCGAAGGGCGGGAGGCGGTGCGCGTACCCCCTGGTGGGCCGGAGCCGCGCGGACTCGGCAGATCCGCGCGGCCCCGGACGGCCGGTGTGGCCGGTGGTTCAGCGGCCGGCGAGCAGCCGGGTCACCGCGGTGTCGACGTCCAGGTGCTCGGCCTCGCGGCCGCGCGGGACGACGACGTAGGTCCGCCGCAGGAAGCGCACCAGGACGCTGCGCGGCACCTCGAACAGGGCGTTGCCGTCGGGCGACGACAGCGCCAGGGCGACGAAGTCCCCACGCGGGGTGGCCCAGGGCCAGACCCGCACGTCGCCGATGCCGGCCGGCTCGTCGAGGCCCGTGACCAGCAGCTCCCGGGCGAACGACCAGCTGACCGCCTCGCCGCCGGCGGATTCGGCGTGGAACAGGACATGGACCGCATACGGATCAGCAGGGTCGTAACGCAGACTGGCACGCACCGGCAAGGCGGTGGCGTCAGGTGCGACGAGCCTTAGCGACGTCTCGACCTCTACGGTCGTCGGTCGGATGACACTCATGGACGATCTCCCCCCGGCACCGCTGCGGAACGCGCGTGTCCCGCTTTTCCCATACTCAGGTGCTACTCCTGGCTACGCTCCGCCATACGCTGACTTCACCCAGTGGTGGGAAGGGGGTCGGAAAGGCCGCGTGAATGTGAATATTCATGTAGGATTTCCGGTTCTGCCCAGTGCGTGATCCCGCCCGGCATCGGGTGGTTCAGTCGTCGACTTACTCCGGTAACGTCCAGTCGGCCGTTGCAGTGACGGGCGCGAGCCACACTGGGGGAGGAAATGGTTACGAAACGATCCTCAGTGGATCCGATGGCAGTGCCGGGCCCGCCGAACGTCGCGGCCCGAGCAGCCGAAAGGCGGGGGGACGGGGTGCCGACGGAGCAGCACGACCGGCCCGGTCGGCCGACGACCGACCGGGATGGCGCAGGCGGCACGGCGCTGGCCGAGCGACGGCAGCGACCCCGCTGGCGGCAGCGGCTGAGCACCACCCTCGACCTGATCCGGGCCAACCCGACCGGACGGGTCACCCTCAAGATCTTCATCGCCATCGCCGGCGCCCTCGTCGTCACCATCGGCATCGCCCTCATCCCGCTGCCCGGGCCGGGCTGGCTGCTGGTGATCGCCGGGCTCGGCATCTGGGCCGTCGAGTTCCACTGGGCCCGCCGGCTGCTCGGCTTCACCCGTCGCCACGTGCACAACTGGACCCAGTGGGTGAAGGACCGCTCACTGGCCGTACGCTTCGTGCTCGGCTCCGTCGGCCTGGCCTTCGTCGGCTCGGTGGTCTGGCTGTCACTGAAGTACAGCTTCGGCATCGACGTGGTCGCCGAGGCGCTGCACTACCTGGCGACGCACTGACCCGGACCGACCCGGCGCTCCGCCGGGTCGACCGATCGCGGCGCGGCGCGCGGACCCCGGATTTCCGGTCCGGTCCCTCGATCAGGTAGAGTCAGCGGCGCTGAGGGCGATTAGCTCAGCGGGAGAGCGCTTCGTTCACACCGAAGAGGTCACTGGTTCGATCCCAGTATCGCCCACCATCGAAGTAACGCAGAAGAGCCACCCTCGGATGAGGGTGGCTCTTGCTGATTCCATCGTCAGTCGTCGTTGGGCGTCAGCGGATCGTCAGCGAACGCCTGGCGGATGCGTTGATCCCGCCCGTCAGAGCGGTGGGTGTAGAGGTTCAGGGTGGTCGACGGTTTCTCGTGGCCCATCACGCCCTGGACGTCGTTGACCGGGACGCCGCGCGACACCAGCTCCGTGGCGTACGAGTGCCGCAGGTCGTGGAAGCGGAGCCCGCCCGGCGCCATCTTCGCCACGTGCGCGACTGCTTCCCGCTCGGTGGTGAATTCCGCCGTCCACTCGACGCCTTCGAGGTCGAGCCAGGCCGCACGCCACTTGAAGTGCCCGAGCCGACTCACGTTCCCGAGTAGGCCGGCGCGGACCAGCGATGGCCGCCAGACGCGAGCGCGGAACAACGTCCGGCGTAGCGGACCGGCGGATGAGTTGGTGAAGACCTCACCGCGGGGACCGGCGGGGAAGACCTCGCGATGTGCCGTCAGCAGCTCGACCGCGAAGTCTGGCACCGGGACGGTACGCCGACCTGCCCGCGACTTCGGATAGGGCTTGCTGGTGACGGTGCCGGCGACCTCGACGGCGACCCGGACGACCTCGACCGTCTTCCTGGTCAGGTCGAGCGACTCCCAGCGGAGCCCGGTGCACTCGCCCCAACGCAGCCCGGTGCCGCCGGCAAGCGCGACCAGGGCGCGATAGCGGTCCGGTACGGCCGGCAGGAGTCTGGCGACCAGATCAGCGCGGGACAGGACGTGTCCGTCGGTGTCCTTCCTGCGGCGCGCTGGCACCTTGACGCCCTCGCACGGGTTGGTGCCGATGAGCCGATCACGGACGGCGGAGCGAAGGACAGTCGAGAGCAGTCGGAAGCACTCCGCGACTGTGGCGGGCGACCGCCGGGTGCCGAGTTCCGTCACCCAGGTCTGCACGGCAAGGTGATCGATCCGGTGCAATGGCACATCGGACCAGCGTGGGAGCACGTGAGTTCGCAGGATCGAGGCATCCCGCGCCTTCGTGGTGAGTTCGTCATTGCGCGACTCCCGCCACCGTTCCGCGTATTTCCCGAACGGCAGCCGACCGGCGTGAGGATCGACGTAACCGCCCCGCGCGATGGCAGTTTCCGTCTCAGCGAGAAAGGAAGCCGCCTGACGCCTGGTCGGAAAGGTCTTGGCCTTCTGCCGGCCGCTCCCGTCACGCCAGTTGGCGCGGAAGTTGCCAGCAGGGGTCTTGATGATGTGTCCCATCAGGCCCAGCCCTCCCGATCGTCGGCCGGCTGCTCGGTGCATTCGTCGAGCCAGGCGTGGAAGCGCTTCTTGGGGATGACCCAGCGTCCGCCGAGCTTGCGGGCGGGTATCTCACCCTCGCGAACCAGGGCGTAGGTGCTGCCGAGGGAGAGCGAGAGCAGCCGGGCGACCTCGCGGACGGAGTAGACGGCCCGGCTGTCGGCCATGTGGAGCAGGCGGCCGGGGGCATCAGGTTCTGTGGTGGAGGGACGGGGACGGTCGGTGAGGGAGACGACGGAGCGTTGCATCATTCCTCCGGTTCAGCGGGTGGCGGGACGGATGGCGCGTTGGTGTCGGTGGTGGCGGCACGGTCTCTGGCGGCGAGGAGGGCGGCTTTCCATTGGGCGCGTTGGGACAGCGCCCGCAGGAGTCGGTGTTGCAGGGGTGGGATGTCGGGGTCGTCCGGGCGGGCGAGTTCCCAGGCGTAGGCGGGTGCGTCGTCCTGGTCGACGGGGTCGGCGTCGTCGGCGCCGGTGCTGACGCCGAGGAGTTTGCGGACCCATGCACGGGCGTCGGCGCGGTGGTCAGCGAGGGTCTTGCCGGACCAGTCGCGGGAGACGAGGATGCGTCGTCCGCCGATGCCGAGGGTGGCGCGTTGGTGGACCTTGCCCTTGCAGCGTCCGGCTTGTAGGCGGCCGTGGGCCTTCTTGGGTTGGATGCCGTAGAGCAGCCAGTTGGCGCACCGTTCGTTGCACGGTGTGATGCGCAGTTGGTGCCAGAGCCGGTCGAGGTGGTCACGCTGCCGGTCCGTCTCTGCCTTGTGGCAGTCAGCCGCGCTCTTGGTGATGTACTTCGTGATGTAGCCGATGGTCCGGTCAGCGTGCACGGTGCCCGGAGTGACGCCCTCGGCGTGCACCTGTCGGCCAAAGCGGACGACGTGCACAGGCGTGGCGTCGGGGTCGGCGTCGAGCAGGTCCAGGGCGTCAGCCCACGTCGTCAGCGGCTCTCGGGTATCGGGGTCCACCCAGGCGTCAGCGTCGTTGTCCCACACCGGCAGCCGATCCAGCGAGTACATCAACTCATCAGCCGGGGGCCACCAGACCTGGTGGTAGGTGGCGGCGGCGACCTGGCGCAGCAGGGCGCGGGGGATGGTGCCGCGGATGGCGAAGTGCGCGTGCGGCGCCAACCGGCGCTGTGGCTCGACGCAGCCGGCGTACTGGACGTTCCAGCCGACGCACCGCCTGAGGTTCTGCCAGAACCGGTCGAGCAGCCGGGCGAAGTGCACGGCATCCCAGGCGGCCCGCCGGTAGTCGTACGAGCCGGGGTCAACGGGCGTGCCGTCAGGCAGGACCCGGCCGTAGGAATCGAGGGTGAGCGACAGCCACATCGACGGCCGGTGCTGGGTGCCGTCGGGGGCGGTGTAGACCTTCCCGACCGTGCGCGGTTCGACCTTCTTGCGCGGCAGGTCGGGGGCGTCCTGGCGCCGTTTGGTCGACCGCTTGCGCCGGCCACTGTCGGAGTCGTCGTCGTGGGGCGGGGCGACCTGCCCGCGCATCCCTTCGGCGGCGATGGCTTCCTCTACCTCGGCGATGGCCTGATCGATGCCGGGGACCTGGTCGAACTGTGCGGAGCGTTGTGCTTCGTCGCGGGCGAATTCGAGGTGTGCCCGCAGGAGGATGAGTTCGCGTTGGGCGTCGGTGGCGGGGTTGGCGTCGGTCGGGTTGGGTTCGTCGGTGCGGTGCCAGCCCTCGCGGATCTGGGTCTGGCGTAGCCGGCGGGCACGCTTCGCGCACGGGGAGCACTTGTCTTCCCGCGTCGTGCCGCAGGGCAGGTCGATCACTTCCGTCTGTCCGGTGTGCAGGTCGGTACGGCGCAGGGTGACCGGGCGCAGGCACACGCCGTACTCCGCGGCCATCTCCTTCAACACCTGCCGGGACATGGGCAGGGCGAGGCGGGCAGCACGCGATCCGGGCGCGGGCGGGGCAGCCGCGGCCGGGGTCGGTTCGGTGGTGGTGTCGGGGGTGAGGCCGGGCAGGGTCGGGGCGATCATCGGGTCACCTCCGGTAGGTCGAACAGGGCGGCTTGGGTGGAGCCGATCGGGGTGGTGCGGGTCGGGCCGAGGCGGCCGGCCCAGCGGTGGGCGGCGGCCTGGTGGCGGTGGCAGGCGGTTTCGGCGCGGTAGTGGCCGGTGCCTGGGTGGCCGGATTCGATGAGGGCGGTGGCCCACCTACGGCAGCGCGCGCAGTAGGTGGGCCAACCAGCCGTCATCAGTGGCCGCAGCCGGGGCAGTGCAGTCCGGGGCAGCAGCGGCCGGAGCGACGCAGCAGCAGGGCGACGACGATGAGGACCAGGACGACGCCCGCGATAAGCGGCACTGCGGAGCGGGCGGCGTCAACGAGCTGCGCGGCGAGGTAGCCGGTAGCGGCGAGCGCGCCCACGGCGGGGACGGCGACGGCGGCGACGAGGTGTCCTCGGCGCAGCCGGCGGACCGCAGCGGGGGCGGGGCCGTTGTTGTCGAGGAACCGGATGGTGACGGTGACGCGGGTGTCGCCGGGCATCTGTTGGGGCTTGGTCATGGAGACGAGGCGGCCGGAGTCGCGGACGAGGGCGACGGTGGCGGCGACCTCGGCGGGGGTGCCGACGACGCGGCGGGCTATCACCGCCGGGTGGGCGAGGTTGCGGCGGGCGAGTTGGGTGCGGGTCATCGGACAACCTCCGAGGTGAAGACCTGACCGTTGCGGGGGGCCTGGACGACGGACGAGATGAGCGCGGACCGAACCGGCGTAGCCGGGGCCGGGACGACGGCGGGCGGGGGTGCTGGCGGGACGTAGGCGGGTGCCGGGTCGGTGGGCAGGTCGACCGGTTCCAGGTCGGCAGGCTCCTCGACCGGTACGGGTTCGGGCTTGGGCTTGGCCGGGGCCGACTCCCGGGCCGGGCGAGCGGCGGGAGCGGTGAGGACGAGCTTGGACAGGGCGAGGAACGCCAGCGCCGGCACCGACGACAGCAGCCGCGACGAGAAACTGTCGTTGGCCACGGCGATCTGCGCCGCCAGGGACAGAGCGACCGCGCCGACGAGGATCGACAGCGGATAGAACACCGAGGCGTCCGGATCAAGACGGCGCCGGCGACGAATCACCAGCAGGGCGGCGGCCGGGGTGAGTTCGGAGATGACGGCGTTGGACCAGCCGAACCACTCGTGCGTGCCGGCGGGAGCGTGGATCATCGTCCAGTCCTTGACGTGGGTGAACGACGCGGCACCCGCCATCCCGCCGACGGCGAGGAGGATCACGACCAGGGCGACGCCCTCCAAGCGCTCGGAGTTGACGAAGCGGCGCATCAGCGCACCTCCCCACCGACACGCAGCGCGGGGTTCATGTCGCGGTCCAGGTAGTAGGCGGCGAACTCCGCCGACGAGCCGGGAACCGGGCTGAAGCCGTTGCGGCCCTCTTCCTCAATCGCGTTCCAGGCGCAGGGCTCGCACCGGGGCGCACCGTCGTGCCAGTGGGTTGCCGGCCGGGTGCAGTACGAGGTGAGGCAGCGCACCGGTCCCGAGTGCTCCCGCAGCGGCGACTCCCGCACCACCAGCGGCCGGTCGACCCGGACGGGGGCAACTACCGTGGTGGGATCCGGAGCAGCCACGTTGACCGCCACCGCCGGAATGGGGCGGAGCCAGGCGCGCAGGTTGCGGACGTAGACCGCGCCGTAGACGAAGCAGGAGGCCAGGAAGCCCCACTGCTCAGTCACGAGGGAGTACGCCAGCCACAGCACCTGGGCGCCCAGGCCAACGGCCCATCCGGTCCACGAGCGCTCACCCGCCAGCCACAGGCCGGTGACGCCGACAGTCATCAGGAGCCAGGACCACAGTTGGTAGCTCATTGCGGGGCCTCCCAGGTGGCGAAGTCGACGGGGCGGCAGACGGGGCAGGGGATCTTCCACATGCGGTGTGCGGGTGGGGTGCGTTCGTGGGTGAGGGGGTCGCGGATCTCGGGGTTCCAGATCTGCACTTCGCCGCGGGTGCGGCAGAGGGAGCAGTCCTCGGGGTTGATGACCAGGTGCAGCAGGCCGGCGGAGGTGACGGCGAAGACGGCGACGGGCTGACCGAACGGGTGCAGGCGGCGGGCGGTCATGCGGCCCATCCCCAGGCTTCGGCGTCTTCGGCGGCGATCTCGGCGTGCCGGGCAAGGGCGGCGTCGAGGATCGCGGCGGCGTGCGTGTCGGTGCAGTAGGGGCAGTCCTGGTCGGGGTCGGTGTGGTTGAGGTCGAGGCAGGTACGGCGGATCGGGCGCAGGGTGAGGCGACGGGCAGCCATCACAGGACTCCTCGTTGACGTTCGGGCGGGGAAGGTCAGCGGTGGGTGGGGGTGACGTGCACGCGGATCCACTCCGGCGGCTCACCCGTGGAGGCGACCGCTTCGGAGAGGCAGCGCCACAGCGCCCACGCCTCGTTGGGGGTGAGGTACATGCGGCGCCGGCCGGCACCAACAGCGACGTATAGATCGGAGTCGGGGGTGACGCGGACGGTGACCGGCACCGAGGCCTTGTCGACGTGCGGTGCACGTAGCCGGTAGAAGCGCCGCGGCTCCTCGGCGGTGGTGCCGTCGGGTTGGTCGGCGTAGGGCATCCGGGCCGGGGTGCCCTCGGGCAGCTCGGTCATCGGGGCTCGCCTCCGTTCGGGGTGGCGTCGAGGTCCAGGGCGTGAAGCAGCGACGGCGGCAGCAGCGGCGCGGCCTGCTTCGGCGCGGTGGTGGGTCGGTAGGTGTGCCGACCGTTGCCGTTAGACCGGGCCTTGACCGCAGCCGGGGCCGGGGTGTCGGCGGGTTCGGGCTGGACCTCGGGCGGGGCGGGGAACGTCGCGGCCATCTCCCGGATCACGTCATCGGAGATGTACGAGAAGCGGACCCGCGCCGGTTCCGGCTGACCGTCAAGCAGGACGTACGCGACACCCTTTGCCGACAGCGGGATTTGGTCAGCGAGTGCTCCGCGGTCGCGGGCGCCGTCGCCGAGGAGTAGGTCGACGTGGCCGCGTTCGGTGACGCCGAGGGCGATGCGGGTGGGGAAGAAGTCGCGGACCGAGACGACTTCCTTGCGGGGATCCTGGGTGGCAGCGACCACCAGCACCCCGAGGCCGGCGCCCTGGGTGAGCAGCAGCCCGAGGGCTTGGGTGATGCGCTGGCGAATGTCGCTGTCAGGCAGGAACGCCAGGAGTGCGGCGATCTCGTCGATGACGATGACGATCAGCGGCTCATCGACGGTCGGGGTGTGCACCCGGACCTTGCCCCTCAGCACCCGTTGACGCGCCCGCATCCGAATTACGGCGTCATCGAGCATGTCTGCCATGCGGGTCCAGTCGTCATCGACGTAGCGGGAGAACAGCGGCCGACCGATTGACAGCTCCATGCCGCCCTTCGGGTCGATGGCCCACACCCGCACCAGACCCGACCGGATACCGGCCGCGAGGGAACGCAGCAGGGACCAGATGACCGAGCCCTTGCCCATTCGGGTAGCCCCGCCGATGAGTACGTGCGTGGCGAGTAGGCGCAGGCAGTACACGGCAAGGTCTTCGCGCAGGCCGAGGGGCAGGGCGGTGAAGTCCGGGCGTGCCGGCACGGGCAGCGGCTTGACGATGCGGGTGAGCGGGTCGCGGCGGATCAGCACCAACCACACGTGCCGAGGCCGGTCCCGGAACCGGATCGCATCCACCCGACGCAGCAGCCACGCCAGCTGACCGGTACGGGCCGGAGCGACCTGACGACGGCCGGAGAAGACGCGGCAGTGCCGGGTGCCGAACGAGTACGCCAGATCCCGGGCCGCCTTGTGGTACGCCTCCGGGTTCTGCCCCCGAGGCATCCGCAACACGACCTCATCCGTGGCATACGTGCAGCGCACCGACAGTAGCTCGGGCAGCTTCTCGCCACCGTCGTACTTCTTCACCAGCCCACACAGCGACATGACCTCGTGCCACTGACGCCGATACACCCACAGGCGCCGCCACCACGACAGCCCCCGCAACACCACCAGGCGTTCGAAGGACTCCCGAGACCGCCACCACCAGAAGCCAGCCGCGGCGGCGACGACGATGAGGACCAGGAGGTGAGGCCACCAGCCGTGCGAGCGGTGCACGTCGACGGCGAGCAGGACCAGGGCGACAGCCGGCCAGGCCCGCCAGTGCCGCACCACCGCAACAGCAGCACGCACCACCAGCACGACGAGGCGAGCGAGGAGGATGAAGAACGTGACCGTCCAGACCAGGGGCCACGGCGCGGCGACCTGGAGGCGACGGAAGTTGACCAGCGGAGCGCGCATCACGCCACCGCCTTCGGCATGGTGTGCTGGTCGATCCACGCCTCAGCGCAGACCTTGTGCACCGGCTTACCGGCCGGGCTACGGCAGATCGCCGGCTTACCGCAGATGACGCACGGGACCGGGTCTCCGGCGCTCCCGTCGCGTCGCCAGTCCAGAGAAGTTGGCATGATGAACTTGCCCTTCCAGGCCGAGAGGGTTGAGAGGGGCAGCGGGGCGGCCGGCTTTCCTAGGGCATGGGCCGCCCCGCGCCACATCTAGTAGCCGTGCCGCCGGAGCGCGTCGATCGCCGCGTTCTTCTCCGCCTGCGTCGACTTGCCAAGCGCCGCCTCGAACGCAGCCTTGGCCTGGTCGAACTCCGGGCTATCAATGTCCATGTCGGCGGCGTCGGTCTCCCGCATCCCGAGGGAGATCAAGCGCATTACCTGGTCCTTGCGCACCGGCTCCGGCTCGGAGCGCTTCCGGCCGAACATCAGGCAGCCTTCCCGCGCGTCTCCGCCAGGGTCTTCGGCGCCACGATCCCGGTAGCCCGGAACGAGTACGCCAACCGACCGTTGCTGCCGACGTACGGCGTCACGGTCAGGTTCTCGAACTCCACCTGCTGAAACGGACCCACCGGCGACACCGGCTGCACATCCGCCAGGATCTTGATCGACACCTCACGCGAGCGCGAGCCCAGCTCCGGGTCCATGTCCATCACCCGGCACTGCCACACCCGCTGACCCGTGACCTTGTCCTTCGCCGGCGTCCGCTGCCGAGTCGCCTCGTTGAAGTCCTGCGCCTCCGCGATCGAGTCCGGCACGAATACCGCACCGTGCGGGAAGACAGCCTCGAACGGAACCGTGAACCGAGTACCACCACGAAGAGCCATAGCCCTGCCTCCTTCAGCGCCCAAGGCGCTCTCTGCTCTGCGACCCAAGAGCCGCTGCTTAGTGCCCCTAAACAACTGGATCGCGCCTGTTCGGGTGATGTTTAGGGGGTGTAAGCGAGCATACACTGAGCGCCATGTCTGTCAAGGGGGCCTAAGCTATGGCGATGAGTAGCCCTGACGAGCAGTTCGACCGCGTACGGCGAGAGCCGGACCCGCTGCGTCAGGCGAAGCTTGCAGGCGAGTTGATCGCCGTCTACCAGCAGCGATCGGTGGAGCTAGCGCGGTTACGGAAGGAGGCGATCAACCGTGCAGCCGTGGAGCGGGGGATCTCTTTCAGCGCCATCGCGGCCGAACTCGACCTCACGCGAGGCCGCATCACCCAGATTCGGCAGGGAGCGCCCCCCGCGGAGCGCGCATTCTTCGGCGTGGGACCGGTTTCAGTGGCGGTGCCACTGAGGCAGGTTGGGGAACGAAGCTTGCCCGTGATCTCCTCGGAAGACAGCCGGGCAGCGGAGGTGCTGACCACTCTCTTGACGGGACTCGCCTTCCAGGTCAAGCCGCAACGCATCCCCGTCGATGGGAACTGGGCGCCCGGCGAAGACACTGTGGCGATCTGCGGTCCGAAGTCCTCACCCGTCACCGCGGCAGCGATCGAGTCGGATCCTTTCCTGACCTTCGCGCCGGACCAGGCGGGGAAGTGGACGATCCGTGAACGCGATGGGAGCCGCGTCTACGAGTCGCGCATGGATACCGACGCCGGCTCCCTAGGTAGCGATGTCGCGTACGTGGCCCGGCTGATGCTTCCCGGCGGCTCCGGAACTCTGCTGGTGATCGCGGGGGTTCATGCTCTCGGCTCAGTTGGGGCTGCCGCCTACCTCGCACGACATCTCAAGGATCTCTACGCCCAGGTCGGCACACGACGATTCTCCATGGTCGTTACGAGCGACCATGACGGCGAGACCGTGACAAGGAGCGAGTTGCTATGCCCGCCCCGGACACACGAGTAGTCACAGTTCGATGGGCTGAGCGCCGCGGCCCCGAGCGTCCTACAGAAGATCGCGTTTTCACCACACCCACCGCAGTGATCGTGCTCGACGGCGCATCCCAGCCCGACCCCACCGAGCGCGACGGCGGATGGCTCGCGGACACCCTGGGGCGCACTGTGCGGGACAACCTCGCCCAGCGCACCGACAGCCTGGCGGCCATCCTGGCCGATTCGATCGATGCGGTCAGCCGGCGGTACGGCCTGAAGCCGGGATCGAGCCCGTCCACCACTGTGAGCATCGTCCGATGGGACGCCGACAGCGTTGACGTCCTGGTCCTCGGGGACAGTCCGGTGGTCGCACTCACGACCGATGGGAACGTGCACGAGGTGCGCGACGACCGGTTGCAGGACTCGGCACGGCATCAGCGCGAACGCCTCCGGTCCGGCACTGCCGAGCAGCACCACGAGCTGTGGCGGTCATTGGTGGCTGCCGAGCGCAGCCGACGTAACCAGCCGGGCGGCTACTGGATAGCGGAAGCCGACCCGACCGCCGCGTGGAACGCCTACGCGTATCGCTGGCACCGACAGGAGCTGCGAGCAATCCTGGCCGTCACGGACGGAGTTTCAGCCGGAATCGACCGGTACGGCATCCCGCCGGACTGGCCGTCCGCCTTCTACCTCGCCTTGGAGAACCCTCAGACACTCGTCGACGCGGTGCACGAGGCCGAAGAACGCGACCGCGAGTGCCGGCAGTGGCCACGCAGCAAGCGGCACGACGACAAGGCCGCAGCGATCATCGGATTCGGGTGCGAGGAGGAAGGACGGAGAGGGGACGGGGGAGGGGCCTGACGGCCGGAGTATTGGTCTCAGGTGTTGCGGGCGTTGACTTGTCCGGGCGAGCTGTCGGGGATTGCGATGCGGGGTTGCTCGCCCAGGGCAGCCCTGTGCGGTCCGGGCGGCGGTGTCAGGTCGCTGCGGGTGGAAGTGCGGGGCGGTGGGTGGTGTCGTGTTGGCCTTGGTCGGCTCGGAGCTGCCTGTGATCTGTTGCCGAATTGGCCTGTACTAGATCAAGGCGCTCCGCGCGGCGCGGGCCGGGGCGCGGCAACCGGCTCCTACGGAGCCGCCGCCCCGGCCGCCTACGGCGCCGGGGCGGAAAGTCAGCCGGCCCGCAAACCACGCCCCGCCCCGCGCGTCACCCCTCGGTCCGTGAAGGGACCCGGTGACGAGTCCCGGGACTGACCGGGACCATGCGACAGCTCTACCTTCGTCTCTTCCAGCCTGGTGACGTCTCACCGCGGACCGGTCGACGGTCGGCCGGATCGAGTTGCCGAACGGAATCCGTCGGGCCGCTCACGGGTCCGAGGTGGGGAAGAGGTGGAGGCAGGAGGAGGGGCGGAGGGTGAGGGCGGGGTTGGGGTTAGAGCTGCCTCCGGCGGGGGCGCAACGACTCCAGGATGGAGTTGCCGAACGGTTGCGGTCGTGGGTGGTTGGGGTGGGATGCCATCCCGCCAGCCACCGACCCAGGCGAGCCGAGCAGACCAGGGCCAGGGCGACAAGGTCGTACGTCCGGTAGGGCGCTCCACCTTGTCGCCCTGGCCCTGGCCCGCTCCACGGTGTGTGGGTCGGCGGCAGACGGGATGGCAGTAGGGGGCCTGCTCGGTGGGTTAGAGGCCGAGCTCACGCCTATCATAAAGCTCCTGGTTCATTGCGTAATCTGCCATCGCGCGAAGGAGAGAGCCCATCTGGAGAATGGCGTAGAATAGCATTGCAGTCATTAGAAAAAGGCCCAGGCTGGATCGACGGCAATGGGAGCAGTCAACCATATTGAGGTCGCCGGCAATCACAAAATACACTACACCGACAATTCCTAGACTAAGCTGCGTTCCAAGAGTCCATGTGAAGGTAAAGATGAGATCGCCGTAGAAGGACCTGAATAACGGCCCGTATTCTTTTGAGCTCAGTAGCGGCTGCTCGGCTGCGTTGGAGGCCTCCGCCCTCATGCCGGAGGCGGTTTTCTTGACCTTGACCCGGGGTGCCTTTGGGCCATTTGTGATCATTGTGAAATAGAGATGGCCCTTCGGTATTCCGAGAGCTAGGACTGTTGCTGCGGTAGCGGCTCCGAACCCGAGAGCGGAGAATGCCAGGATGCCTGCTACAAGATCTTTAACGGCGACCTTCTGGAGGGCGGGCATCCAGTGCAGGCGGAAGGATGCAAAAACTAGCAGTCCGGCGAATAGCGTGCTTAATGCTACATTCCTGTGCAGCAGCGTCTCGTGCAGTCGGGGAGCGAGGTAGCGACGACTGAAACGGAATAGATCTTGTTTGGGTTGTCCAGGACTTGCCTTCTTCTCATTGCCTGAGGCTTCCGGGATCCCGCTCATGACTCAAGCCTAGACTCCAGGTATGACAAGTTAGCCTACGTTGACTCAGCTTGGGGCGTGGCGTCTCCTTGTCGCCGGACGACGGGAAGCGCCTGCTGGGCAAGCCTGCGAACGGCTTCCCGCACGCTCTCGTCCTGCTCGTCCAAGGGAGCCTCGTCATCCACTCGTGCAACCGCGCGCATTTGATGTTTCTCTAGAGATACAGTGTGATCAGTTGGCTCTCCTAGTCGACGACCTACCACCTTCATGTCGCGGATGTTTGGCAAACGTCGTCGAATATTAGAAACAATCACATTGATGATCCCCTCGCTTTTGCTTAGGGATTGGCCGCGAGGCGCATGCACTACGACCGCCGCGTCTTTTCCGCCGGAACTTCCCGCGAGCTCTGAAAGGACATCGCTCGCATCGTTCCAGTCGGTGTTCGGCCTGTTCACTACAATTGACGCTTCCTTGATCCTAGTCAAATCAAGAATCTCGCGCTCAAGGGACGGGGCGGGAAGCGGGTCGAGGTCCAGATCGACCGCTCCATAGCCGTTCTTTTGACTGACGCCGAAGAAGTATCGCTCTAGGCTCGATGAACTTACACCTCGGCGTCGATTCTCGATGAAGATCAAACGGTCTTTCGGGATGACTGAGACTCTCGTTGGCTGCGCAAGCCACGTATTTTCCGGTGTGCGAGCTTGCTGAGTAGTGCCTGTTTGCCTATTGAATAACAGTGGAATGCCCCGAGGGTTCCCGCTGACGAAGCGGAAATGAATGAACTCCCCGTCAATGGCAGAGGCTGCGACGGCAAGCACCTGGTCCTGAGCGACGGGTGCCTCGGTTGCGGGCGTCGGTAGATCGGCGAGCCACCGAAAGAACCCGTCGTAGTTGAGAAGCGTTCTAGGCGTTCGACCGTGCATGACGAATGCCTTGACCTGCCGTGCTTGCTTGCGGGGCATGCAACCTCCATAACCTGTAGCCGCACCACCCTACAGGTGAGGGAGACTAGCTAGGTAACACGATCTGGGTGGGACAGTGGGCTCTTTCGCAGAAGTAATCATCGTTGAAATCTCATATCTAAGGTTTTGGCAGCATTGAAGTCAACTGGGCATCGACTAGGACTCGTCTAGTGTCGGTTACCTGACATCGCGCCTGCGCGACGGGCTTAGCTAGCATTGCTTGCAATTGGTGTTTAAATCCACTTTTGGGCTATATCGTTTATAGCGGTACGAAGGGGTTGTGCGAAGGTAGTTGAGCGTGAGCATTCGCGATATGCCCGCGGGGCCTCCCGAGTTAGCGGCCCCCCGGACTCGAAGCCGGCCGACGGACGCGGTCCGAGGCCGACGGTGGACGACATGATGAGCAGGCTAGCGCCAGTTACCGACGCCGACCGACAGAAGTCTTGATCTTTGCAGGGCAGAGGCAGCACGAAGGCAGCGAAACGGCCGCCAGCCGCTGACGACGCCCAGTGCGGGCCGGCACGAAGATCACGCTCAGCGGCACCAAATGGCAACGGCTGGCAGCCGATGGTGCGCCCTCTCGGCGTTCGGAACGAAGGGGTTCAGTCGTCGCCTGGCATGATCAGCGCGTCATGTTGCTCCCCAGGGCGGGCGAACCAGGCGGCGCCATCGAGGTTGTTCAGGGTGGTCTTAATCCGGAGCTTGGCGGTTTCTTCCATCTCTGGCAGTGCCCGGGCGGGGAACCATCCGACGGCTGATGTCTCGTCGTCGTTGACCCGTGCCTGGCCGCTCTTGGGGCGGCAGCGGAACCACACGTTCAGGTACTGGCAGGAGTCCCCGTTGGGGTAGGTGCGTGGGTAGAGTGCTACGCCCGCGATGCTCTGGACAGCAACCCGTACGCCGGTCTCTTCCTCTACTTCACGGATAACGGCGTCTGCGGGCTGCTCGCCCGGCTCGACTGCTCCTGCTGGCAGCGACCAAGAGCCGTTGTCAGAGCGCCGGACGAGGAGGACTTCGTCGTCGTCGTTGCAGACGATGCCGCTGACCGAGGGCAGCATCAGTAGCTGTTGCCCGACCTTGGCACGCAGTTCCCGGAGATAAGAGGAGATCGCCATCGATGGAGACTACCGCCCGAATGATCATGTGACGGGGCAAAACGGGGTCTGTTGTACAGCCATCCGTACAGCCAAGCCGGCCGACGGACGCGGTCCGGAGCCGACGATGGGCGGCATGGCGAGCAGGTCAGCGGCAGTCACTGACGCCGGCCGACACGAGTCTTGATCTTTGCAAGGCAGGGCTACCTGCCTCCGGCAGGAGGGGCATGATGTGCAGGTGCTCAAGGAGCAGCAAGCAAGGGGGACGGCGGAAGCGGTGCTGCGGGACATGTCCTCGGAACCCGGCGTACCACCGCTGGTGATCACCTGCGTGGAGGAGCACCCCGTTTGCTGGGTCTTCTACTACCAGTCCGCGCGGCACATCGAGTCGGGATCCTTCCTCGACTCGGTCATCGGAAACGCGCCGATCATTGTGGACCGAAGCACGGGCCAGCCTCACGAGACAGGTACGGCTCGTTCGATCGAGTACTACGTCGCCGAGTACAGCAGCGGGCGGCACACCTGCGCGCTCTGCGCGACTGCGCAGCTGTAAGTTCGAGCCTCTCGAAGCTACCGCTTGTGAGCCAGCGTGCCGGCGATGGGACCGACATCCAGGCTGAGGTGGTACGTCAGCGAGAAGTCAGCAAGAGGTCCGGCGCTAACCCTTGCTGTGTGACCTCTGACGGTGGCCGTGGCGCAAGCAACGGCACTAGATGCCGCGGGTTGCTGCGCGACGGGAGGCCGGAGCAACATTCACACCGAAGAGGTCACTGGTTCGATCCCAGTATCGCCCACCGTAAGTATGTGCAGGTCACGAGGCCCGTTTCCGGAACTCCGGTAACGGGCCTCGTGGCGTTCGGCCCTTATTATGGGAGCAGATTGGGAGCAGGCGTTCGTCCGGTGGCTGACCGAGGCAGGCGTGCCGGCGGCCACTACTACCGGGGCAACGGCTTAATCGTCGCTCCTCACCTGATCAAGGAGCTGAACATGCCGCTGACAGCCCCAGGTTAGGACAAGGCTCCCCGGCTACGGGCCAGCAGCCTGGCCGACGGCTGCTGGTCCGGTGGGCCGCCCACACGCCGGTCCACCAGGCTAGGTCGTGTACCCACTTCTCGGTGCTCTGGCGGGCCTTGGCCGACCACTTTGACGCGTCAATTGCTGCGAAGTCGTTCAAGGCTTAGCGGTCGGTTGTGGCTGTTGCCGATCAACCATGGGACGAGCAACGCGAGCTCGACCCATGGGAGCGGCCCTGGTTGCCCACGCCCATTCGACGATTCGTAGGCCGTGTGGTCACGATCAGGTGCGGCGTTTCGGCAATGGATAGCAAACACTACGTACATGGTCCATCACGACAAGCGGGTGCCTGAGCACCTGCTGATCACCATCGAGCAGCGGGACGATCCGGTATCGGCGGTCTCCGAGGATGATGCCCAATGCCGTTCGGTCACCTATCCCACGCTGATGTGAGCCCTTCACCTCTTCGGCGCGGCCGAAGAGGTGAAGGGCCGGTGGCGGATCGTGCGGCTCGACGCCGACGAGCCGCAGCACGCCCGCGACTGTCTCGCATCGCACTTCGGCGCCTGTTCGGCGAGACGCCGCAGACCGTCGAGAACGCGGCCGTGCGGGTCGCGTACGAGAGGGCGTACGAGGTGCGTGACTGGGAGCCGGTCAATGAGCTGACCGTCAGTGGCCGTCCTTACCGGATCATCCGGGCGCAGCCGTTCATCCGGATGGACCGGAGCCGCCCCGGCCCACCGATGCCGACCCGTACCCGCCGGGCCAGGCGGAGCGGACCACGTCGCCGATGGACGGCCTCGTCATCGACCCGACCGCGGGCACCGGGGCTCACCGACGCCCTCGTCCGGATGGAGTTGGTCTCGGCGTCCTAACGGCGACCTCCTTCCCTGAGGACGTGTACGCCGGCTCGTGCCGGGCGGTGTCCACGCACCCGAACGTGGTGCTGCTCCCGGTCGGGTTCATCGTCGGGAAGCACGTCGACGGCAGGTGGCGTCCCCGCTCGTTCACCACCTACCCGACGCCGCAGACCGCCCGGGACGCGGAGTCCTTCGCCATTGCCGACATTGCACGCGACGTCGACACCCCGATCGAAGAGTTCATGGCGGCTTACGTGCGCGCCCGCGCGGGCGCATCGTCCGCAACGGACCGACGACTTCGAGGTCAGCGGTGTGGCGTGCCGGGTGACCCGGGTTCGAAACCTTTATCCGGTAAGGCCCGGACGCCCGGAAGGACCCCGCCCCTCCGACCACGACCCGCTGCCACCACCAGCCAGTCAGGTGGAACAACTCCGCGCGCAAGGCCTGATGCCCGAACCAGACTGACCCGAACACGGCGGGCCCGGAGGCACGTACGCCGTACGCCCTGAAGCGGCCGAGGTGACCGTGTAGGTGGCCAACCAAGACAGGAAGACGGCGGTACCCCGTGGCAATTACGAACAAGATCGTGAGGACTTCGCCGCCCTCGTCAGCGTCAGGAGGGCCAGGTAACCTCGTGATAGGTCACCGACGAAGTGATCGAGATGAGGTACTTCTGCCCCCGCAGCGGACCGTTCCATAGCGAGTCCAGGTCGACCGGGTGGTCGTCCTGAAAGACCAGGGGCCAGCGGGGTTCCACGGGATATTGACTGGCTCTGGAGTCAGTCGCCTGCGACCAACTGACGTGGAGCGGACCGTCGTACCCCGGCGCGACGTAGGTCCACGTCGGCGGCGACAGGAGCTGCCCATCATCAGTCGTGCCGCCGGCCGCGAGGTTGGCCTCCACGTCCTGCAACGACTCGCCGCTGACCGCCATCAATCCAATCTGCTTCGCCGCCGCATCCAACTGGCGCCGTACATCGGGCAGGTCTCCCCGGACGGCGAAGTACCTCGTCTCACCCCAGCTGCACTGCAGGCGGTAGGAGTCATGCGGGAAGACGCCGTTCGTGTCGCCGGCTAGGCAGCTGTCGGATGTCGATGCCGCCACCGGCCGCATCCCCGGTGTCCGCTCGGCGACACCTGTCAGGATCTTGTCGAGCTGGGATACAACGGACGCGCTTGCCTGCCGGACCACGCCGGAGTTGGCCGCTCGGTTGGCATCCTCCGGGGCGGGGGCATCGGACCCGCATCCCGCCAGGGCGAGCGCCACGAGCAGAACAGTCGCCAGCTTGACCGGGAGCGAGGAAGCCACAATCACCAGCATGTCGGGCCTGCCAAAGTCGGCGCTTGAGCTGCCGTACTCATCCTGTGACAAGCGGTCTTGGCCGCCTCGCTGACATCGCTACTACCCATCCGAGCCAGAAAGGTGCCTGTACGCGCCCGGCGGTACGGCCTCATTTCCGCATGGGGGGACAGAACCGTGATCAGTCGCGGTACTCGGATCCGTCGACGATGCCCTTGAGGAAGGTCTCGAAGTCGGGAGCGAGGACGGTGATCTGGTAGTTCCACTCCTGATCGACGTGCACGACTGTCGGCTCCCCGGGGCAGCGGTAGTCGAGGGCGATCATGTCGTGGCCCGCTGACGGGCAGTCGACGATGTAAACGCCGATGTCAGGGTAGCCCCATTCGGCTATCCAGAACCCGCTGCCGAGTTCGCCGCACAGGCTGAAGGCGGATCACCGTCAACGCCGCCGCATACAAGACGCTGACCGACTGGGCCGCCCGCTGGCCGCAACGCTGTCGGCGTACGGGGGTTCCGGTGCAGAGCCAGGTACGCCAAATGTGCAGAGGCCTGGGCGAGTGGCCCTGGGGGACCTTGCGGCGCCGGTCGCCCCGGCGACGCACGTCCGTTGCTCACGATGAGTAACCGGTGGACGTGGGCGCCGCCCGAATCGCGGCTACTTAGAGACTTGGTTCAGGATCGATGTCCGGCCAGACTCGGTCCAGGTGCCCGGCGAGACGCTCCCACATTGCGGCTGCCCACCGGTGTCATTGGTGTGGCTCTCTCATGGCCTGCGGTCTCGCCGGGCACCGCGCGAGGAGAGGCTGGAAAGGGGTTTGTCCTGCTCGAAGTAGCGGTGCCCTCCTTGCTGACAACCCCATCCGGTTCAGCCAAGGGAGGCGCCGATGTCTGTGATCATCGGGATGGACCCGCACAAGCGCTCGGCCACCATCGAGGTCGTTGACGAACGTGCCCGGGTGCTCGCAGTGGGCAGGTACGGCACCGACAAGACCGGCTACGCGCAGATGCTCGCCGCCGGCCGCCAGTACGCCGATCGGGTGTGGGCGGTCGAGGGTTGCAACGGCATCGGCAAGCACATCGCCCACCGCCTGCTGCATGACGGTGAGACGGTGCTCGACGTACCCGCGAAGCTGTCGGCGCAGGTGCGGGTGTTCGCCAGCGGCAACGGCCGCAAGACCGACCCGGTGGATGCGCACTCGGTCGCGATGGTCGCACTGCGCACCCCGAACCTCGTGCAAGTCCAGCTCGACCCGGACCTGCAGGTGATGGGAATGCTGGTCGACCGTCGCGACGAGTTGGGCCGCGCCAGGACGCAGACCATCAACCGGCTGCACCGGCTGCTGCTGGAGCTTTTTCCCGGCGGGGCAAAGCAATTCCTGTCCGCACGACAGGCACGGGCGCTGATCGCGACCATCAAACCCCGCGACATCGTGGGCAAGACCCGGCGCCGTCTCGCCGTCGAGCTCATCGGTGAACTCGAGGGCATCGACAAGAAGATCAAGACCGCGGAGAAGGACCTCAAGGAACTGGTGGTCGCCCGCAGCTCCACCCTGATGGACCTGCACGGCATCGGCCCCTCAGGTGCAGCCCGGCTGCTGGCAGACGTCGGCGACATCCGCCGCTTCGCCGACCGCGACCGGTTCGCGTCCTGGAACGGCACCGCCCCGCTGGACGCCTCCTCCGGCGACCAGAAGCGTCACCGACTCTCCCGCGCCGGCAACCGCCGCATCAACCGCACACTGCACATCATGGCCGTCGTCCAGCTGCGCAACCGCACCGAAGGCCGCGCCTACTTCGACGCGAAGAAGGCCGCCGGGAAGACCTCCATGGAAGCCATGCGCGCCCTCAAACGCCGACTGTCCAACGTCGTCTACGCCCGCATGATCACCGACCAGAAACGCAGGCAGGCGGCGGATCCGGGAGGGCACTCGGGGACGACTCTGCAATCCAGCGTGACCGACCTAACCCCGGACATCGGCCCTTCGGACAAGCCACTTCCCGGACCCGCCACCAACCACCCTAAACCCCTGGTGTCAGCGGCGCCTTGACATAAAGGGGTGCCATGAGCGACTGCGTCGGGCCAGTGACTAACGTCCCTGTCATGACAGCAATAGCAGCGGGAACGTTTCGTCGGACGCCGATCGAGCGATCGGACCAGCGCGTCGCATGGGAGCGGACAGACCAGGCTTTCTTCGCTGCCGGGGCGTGTCATGTCCTCGCCTGGGTATGCCGAGAGTTCTACGCGGACCGGTCGATTGAGATAGCGGCGGTGCGCTTCGCTGCCGAGCGGCAGGTCTTCCACGTCTACGCGGTCTGGGACGGCTGGGCGTTCGACCACTCAGGCTGGCATCCCGAGCCGCAGTTGCTGGCGGTCAACACAGAGTTCGAAGGCCGCCCGCTGGAGCGTGTCAAGATCACAGTTGGTCTCGCTGAGTTCTGCGAGGAGCACCACTCCCGTATGCCGTATCAGTATTGGCGCGACCCGCTTCCTCGTGCTCGCGAGTACGTGAGCCGGTACATCCCACCGTGGGCGTAGCGCCTCCGGTGCTCGCCTGTTGGCGGAAGCGAGCGCGTCACCTGATCTCACTCAGGTGATGCACCCTGACGCCCGGTCGGCGGCATAGCGTGCGTCTACCGCTGGAGGTGCGTACGAGGGCCACGATTGTCACGAGGCGGCGCCGTAGCCCGCATCATCCGTCGTTGGTGCATCATGGTCTCTCATGTTCGTGGATCAGCGGCATTTTCCCTTCCTGGCCGATCTTCGGGCACGGTGGGAGGCCATCCGGGATGAGTGCCTTGCTCTGCCGCGGGAGACCTATCAGCCGTGGGTGCAACGCGAGATGTACGGCCAGGGCTGGAGCGTGTACGGGCTTGTCGCCTTCGGGGAACGGATTGAGGGCGCGCTCGAAGCGTGCCCGGATACTGCCTCCGCGTTGACGAAGGTTCCTCACCTGACGACCGCTGGGTTTTCTCGGATGGTTCCTGGCACCCAGATCAAGCCACATCAGGGGTGGGTTACGACCGTTTACCGTGCGCATCTCGGGCTGGTCGTGCCGGAGGACTGCGCACTGCGAGTGGGCGACGAGACCCGACAGTGGCGCGAAGGTAAGACCTTTGTCTTCGACGACACCGTCACGCATGAGGCGTGGAACTACGGCTCCAGCGACCGCGTCGTGCTCTTGTTTGATTTCGCCCGTCCTGGCTACGAGGGCATGCCGCAGGACGAACTGCCGGCCTCGGTGGCAGGCTTCGTACGACGCGGTGGATGAGCGAGGCACCCCAGCGCACCTTCACCGCCCTGTCTTATCCCGCCGTTCGGAGAACCTGGCGAACGCCGGGTGAGCACTGCAGCATCCGAGGGCATCACGCTCCGCGCAGCGCCGTACGCGGCAGAAGAGCGCACCGCGACAGGAGGGCCATACTGGTGTGGTGACAGCGTGGTTCGACCAGGCATCGGCGGAAGCGGCCGAAGCGCGCGGTGACTGGACTACGGCGATCGCCCTGGTTGGCGAGTTCGCCGAGTGTTACAGCCACGACCCTTACCGGCACAACGCACACCTGTGGCACATGGATCTGCTCGTCAAGGCCGGATTGCTGCACGAGTTGGTTGATCGGGCCGAGATCGACGTGCACGCGCGGCGCCAGCTGAACCGGTTCCTGTACGAGGAAGGCCGCGACGGTGTACTACATGAGCGTGCCCAGCGCGGTGACAAGATCGCCCTGTATCTTCTGGCGCGCCTGCTTCGCGACCGAGGTGGGTCCGCGGCCGCTATGCAGGCGATCGCCGACATTGACATGACCAACACCTACGCCATCGAGCTGGCACACCGGCCGCAGTCGGACAGGTAGGACTGCTGGAGGAGTTCGGTGCGGCCCTCTTTGGCAGGAGATCGCACGACGCACTGATCTCGGCACGACCGGACGGGTTCAGTGCTGCGGTCGGTTACTCAGCGCGCTGCCGGCCGGTGGCAGAAGTGTGGGCCTCGTTTCTCGAAGAGCGTTTCTCGCTGCTTCGGGTCGAGGATATTCCGTAGCGCGATAATGTTCCGGCGCCATTGCTCTCCTTTCGAGGCATCGTTCCATTCGACGGCACGCCAGGGAGACGTTGCGAGGACGTTATCGAGGGCGACGATGGCCAGTTCCTTCACGTTACCGTTGCCGGTGTCTCGAAGGTGTGCTCAGCCATCGCTCCGCCCGGCGGCGTTTGTCGTCGTCGCCTGACTCCCTCGCTGCCATCAGCAGGCGTATCCGTAGCTCCGCTGGGACTTTGGCGATATCCCTCGCCTGCTGTTTGCGGGTCTTCCAGCCGCACAGGTGCCGCACGGCGCCAGCGTCGATGCGAGCGTCCGTGGGGTAGACCTGCATGGCTTGGATGAGGTAGGCGATCGGTGTTTCGGCGAGCGCCGGTTCCGGCAATGCTTCGTGTACTGGGAAGCCGGAACAGCGCCCTGTTCCCGAGCCAAACCAGGCAAGCATGAGGCCAGCCCGCTCGACCCGATCCGGAATCGCTTCTTCAAGGCGCTGGGCGACCAGCCGGTGTATCCCCTCGGGAAGAAGTCCGTCGGTGCTGCCGGCGGCCACTGCCACATCAAGTAGGTCACTTACTGCGGCGGGTGCAGCGGCCCTCCACCGCTGCTCCGCGAGCCGCTGCTCGTGGCGTTCCCATTGCTGCTGTTCCTCCTGCGCCAACGGACCTTCGACCCCCTGCTCAGCGAGCCAGCGCAGCACCGCGCCGCCATCGCACAGCGTGGCGTCGTCGTCCCAGCCCGACCAGCGCAGGTAGGTGGCGTGATGAAATCCCACGGCTGCAGTCAGCCGCCCGCTTCGGTCGAAGAACTCGAAGGCGAGGTCGCCGTGACACATGCAGTACCCGTCGGTCGTCTGCTTGACGGCCAAGGCCTGGATCAGCTGGCGAACTGCCGCCGGCTCAGCCACCTCCAGCAGCACATCCTCGCCCAGCACCCGGACACCAGACACCCCACCATTGGTCACCCGAACTCGGGCGGCGCTGCGCAACACCTCGCCGAGGGCGGCCTCCGAAGTCACCCCACTATTCTGCGGTTGCAACGCCCCGGTGGCGAGACCCGCCCCTCACGACGTCGTCTTCTAGTCTAGAGCCGCTGATCAGGCGTTGGTCGTGCCGGACGCGATGCACGGTCATGCCGGTGAGGGGGCGTCGCGGTCGCTGTTGTACCGATGTGAGTTCGCCGAGAAGTGGCCGTCAGCGCCGGCCTGGCCGCACAGGTCTTGCATGGCGACCGTACTTCTCGGCGATGTGCGGGTCCGCTGGCAGACGCTGATTGTCGGCGGGCTACAGGTTGTTGATTCGGGCCAGTAGGTCTGCCTCGGTCAGGTTTTCCAGGACCGCGTCCTGCTTGCGGGCCAGGACCGCCAGCAGCTTCTCCTTCTCCAGCTTCTTGGCCGCCGCCGCCTTCGCCGCCTGGTCCTCCGTGAGGCGGACGGCGATGACGTGCTTGACGACCTCCAGCTTGGTCTCCAAGGTTGCCTTGGCCGGATTGGCCTCGGTGGCCACGAACGACTCGGTGTCGACGGCCTTGAGTTCAGCATTGACCGCCTTGGCCACATCATCGAGGCTGAAGCCGGACTTGGCGGTCAGCGGAAGCTCCCACAGCTGTTCCGTGGTCAGCAGTCCCTTGGCCGACGGATAGCGGAACTTCTCCCGTGTGGCCTTCTCGAAAATGGTCACGGTAGCCTCTCTGAAATATCTGGGTAGGGAATCAGAACTGGATGCTGATGAGGCGGCGCCGGCCGCCGGTCATGGTCACCTTGGCGACCACAGAGCTGCGGACCGTGGAGCTGAAGCCGAGGCCGGAGAGCTGATCCGGAGACGGCTCGCACTTGGTGCGGTCGCCGAGAACCTCGAACACCTTGCGGTGCGGTTGCAGGTCGCTGCGGAGGAACTCGTTGTAGATCCCCCGCGTCGGCTGGTCGTTCACGCACCCCTTCAGAATGAAGAAGTAGTGCCGGTTGCCAACCTCGTTGTCGTCGAAGTAGTTCGGCGAGTACATGATGGTGGACACCGGTACGAACTGTTCGGTGGTGATGCCCCACAACTCCTTGCCCGCACTGCCCGGCAGCACGTCCTTACCCGGCCGGAAAGCGGTGATCACCCCGCCGGCAACCGTCATCCGGCCCACCTCGACGGTCTCCTTGTGGCCGACCGCGCGCTCGTGGCTGTAATGCTCGGTCTTTCCGTTGCTCTCGGTCTCGATCACGAAGCCGACCTGGGTGCTGTCCCGCTTGCGGTACTGGTTCACCTCGATCCGGTACTCACCGTCGGGGACACGGTCGGTCCAGGTGACGTTCTCCACCGGCTCGCGGGAGAGCGTCCCGCCGGCGTTCATGTCGACGTCCAGCTTGTTGCGCTTCTCCTGGTACCAGATGTGGTCGCCGTTGGGTTCGTACACGTGCAGGTCCAGGTCGTCGTGGTTGAACCAGGACAGGCTCACCCGCAGCTTGCCGGTGACGTTGCCGCCGGCCCGCTTGACCTTCTCCCTGATCGAGTCGGTGACGTTGCCGCCGTACGACCAGCCGAAATCGTTGTCCCACTTGAACAACCGCGGAGCAGCCGGGCACCTGCCGGTGGTGAGGCTGACGAGGTGCGGCTCGTAGGTGTTGGCAACCCACAGGTCGATGGTGGCGGCGCCGGGCAGGATGTCCTTCATGAAGGAGACCACCGGAATCTCCTCCGGCTTGGCGTCGCGAAGGAGCACACCTGACGACCGGGTGGTGGCCGCCTGCATGAGCAGCCCTTCGATGCCGTCCTTCATCCGTGCCTGGGCGTCGTTGTCGACCCACAGCACATTGGTGACCGACACGTCGGACAGCCTGGCGAACCGTCGCTGCAACGACTCCTCGATACCCAGCTCGGCAATGGTCCTCATGGCGGCCTTGACCATGCCCGGGGTGATCAACGCCGTGGGGCGCTGGTAATTCTGCGGCGCCACCTTAGCCTCGAACGACCGGACCGCCTGCTCCAGGTCGACGCCCGCGGAGAGATCCTGGACGAGGGTGCCGATCACCGTGTTGCGGAACCGGGCCGCCGGGTTCATGGCGTTGGCGAAGACGAAGGCACGTCGATCGGTCGCCTGGGTCCACCGGTTCTGCAGCGAGCGGAACTCGGTCACCGCCCGGCGATGCTCCGCGCCGCGGTAGAGGGCGTTGTCGTCGACGAGGTCGACGACGGTGTCCAGAGCGTGCCGGGTCAGCTCGGCCAGGCCACGCTGGAAGACCTGCACCGCGGCGTCAAAGTTGCCCTGTGCCGCGCCGACGTCCTCGATGCGATGCCGCTTCTCCACCCGGCCGTGCAGGTGGTGCCACACCTCGACCTGGCCGTCGCGCAGCGTTCGGGTGGTCTTCGTCCCGTACTGCGCCTGAGTGGACCGGAAGATCGTGGACAACGGCAGCGAAAGAACGAACTCGTCCAGAGCGGCGGCGACGGGGGAGAAGACCGGGTCGGATGCCGACACGCCGGACCAGACGGTACGGACCCGCCCGTCGTGGATCTCGACGACGTTGCCGAAGTGCTTGATGAAACCGCGGCAGGTCGAGCAGTCGTACTCGGATCGCTCACGGAACCGCAGATTGGTGCCGGCGGGGAAGGAATCGAGAAAGGTGAGCCAGAGTGAGTCCCGGTCGAGACCGTCGCCGACGACGTACAACTCACCCCTGGACATCGTGGACAGACGCGAAGTCACATCCGTCACGAACTGCTGGAAATCGCCCACCGTTCCATCCCCCTTGATCGCCGGAGATCCTACGCAGCGAACGCCAATCGGAGAAACGGCGTTTCCGGCTGTCCGCACGGTCACGGACGGGCGCCGGTGGCCGTCGGTCAGTCGACCGGAACGCGTACGGCGGTGGGGTGCCGGGCCGGCGGTCAGCATTTCCGCCAGTTGGCCGGCGGCGCCGTTGAGTACATCCCGGCTCACGCTGTGGTTGCCTTCCCGTGCACCGACAGGCCTGGGTGGTCGAACAACTTCTCAGGCACGCCAGGCTCGCACCGAGGGACCGTGTGAACACGTGCTCGATCAGGTGCTCGCTCATGCCGCTGATCGGGTGTGTCGACGCTTCGCGGATGGTGAAGCCAACGCAATCGGTTTGCTAACCGTGGTGGGTCGATCGGTGTGAGCATCGCGGACAAAGGGGCAAGTCAGCTTCTCCGTACCGTGGCCCCGGCTCGAATCGCCCGCGGGATCTCGGCGACATCGTCGACGCGATCCAGCAGCACGGCAAGTTCCTCGACGGACGCGGGTGAGCTCAGCTCGACCTGATAGGTGATGCCGCTCGATATCCACGTCTGCGTGTCGAACCCACCCTCAGCCGATACACGTACCCCGTCGATGCGGATGCCAAGTTCGCCTGCCTCCCGGTATATGTCGTTCAGGACGCATCCAGCCGCAGCGAGGTGCAACAGGTGGGCCCCGGTGAAGTCCGCCTCGACCGTGACGCCCTCAGGGGTCCACCGGTGTGGGAACCGGATCGCACCACCGTCACCTGAACTGAACGAGCCGGCGCTGACCATGACTGCAAATTGCTCCACCGCTTGCTCCCTGCCCGATTTTCCTCGCCGACCGGCTCATTGTGATCCGTCACCGGCATCACCACCAGATGTCGAGGCATCCGCTTCTGCCGCGATCAGCTCATCTTCCAGGGCTCGGTGCGCTAGACGGGCGGTCAGGAAAGGGCACGACGGCGAATGGTGGGCGGCGAAGTCGGAGACCGCTGCCATACTCCCGCGCCATGAGTGTTGACGAGTTCTGGAACGTGGTGGCGAAGGCACGGGAGTCTGCGGCCGACCCCTCGGACGCCGAGGACGTCGCCGAGCAGACACTGCGGCTGCTGGCTGCCCTGCCAGCCGACAGGATCGCGGAACTGGCGCAGCCGCTGTGGGATCTGCGTGCGCAGTCGTACGGGTGGGATCTGTGGCAGGCGGCCTATCTGATCAACGGCGGTTGCTCCGACGACGGCTTCGAGTACTTCCGCGGCTGGCTGCTCACGCAGGGGCGTGAGACGTTCGAACGCGCTGTGGCAGACCCGGATACGCTCGCCGACCTGCCGGTGGTCCAACGCGTTGCCGTCGACGGCGGGTTCGATCTTGAATGCGAATCCATGTATGGCGTCGTATGGGACGCGTACGCGGTCGTATCAGGGAGCATGGAGCTGCCCAGCGCGGTCACTGGCAGATACCCGGAGCTCGGCCAGGGCTGGGACTTCGAGGACGACGGCGAGGTCCGTCGGCGTCTGCCGAGGCTCGCCGCGCTCTTCACGGATTAGTCGCGTCAAGCGGATCTGCCACGGAGCGCCGTCATGCCGAGATCAGTGCTGTGGCTGTTTCGCTATCGTGTTTCGTCGACGAGCGTGGAAATGGGGTTGCTTCAGGCCCGGCCTCGCCTCCGTAATTGTTGGATGATCGCAGACGACGTGACGCGCGCTGTCGAGCTTGCCCGCGAGACTCTGGCGGCGGCCACCCATCTCGACTGGCAGAAGCCAGCTGGCGGACTGGAGTGGAGCTGCTGGGAGACGGTCGAGCACATGAGCGACGATCTCTTCGGGTACGCCGCGCAACTCGGTCCCGCGCATCCGTCCACGCGTACCCACGTACCGTTCGGCTGGCAGCGACGCCGCGAGGGTGGCCCGCCCTTGACGATCTTCGTGGACCCGGCTGAGGGGCCATCCGGGCTGGTGCAGGTCTTCGAGGCGTGCGGGGCGATGCTGGCGGCCATGATCGATGCCGTGCCGCCGGACCGGCGGTCGTTTCACGCGTACGGTCTATCCGACCCTTCCGGGTTCGCCGCGATGGGCGTGGTCGAGGTCCTGGTCCACATGTACGACGTGGCCGCCGGGTTGGACCTGACGTGGTCGCCCCCTGCCAATCTGTGTACGGGAGCGCTGCGCCGGCTGTTCCCCTCCGTGCCGTCAACCGGCGAGCCGTGGTTGACGCTCCTCTGGGCTACCGGCCGGGCGGACCTACCCGGCCTGCCGGCGCGGACATCTTGGAGGTGGGACGGCACTCCACGCCCCTGAACGCCGGCACAGACCAAGGTCAGGTGCACTGATCTGCCGCTGACCGTGCGCGCGCCGCGGTGCTCTCTCCTGGACCTGCCGAAGTGCCGAGGCGCCGGGCGACGCCGCGGTCGCCCGCCGGGGATCGGGGAGCACGTGGGGAAGGCGGGCGCGCTGAACGGCGTTCAGCTGCATCCAACAGCACGCAACGGCACTCAACTGCACCCGCGCCCACCTGCGAGTTCTCGTTTCTGCAGGTCAGAGTCGGTGTGGCGTCCTGCTTCACACCGAAGAGGTCACTGGTTCGATCCCAGTATCGCCCACCATCGAAATAACGCAGAAGAGCCACCCTCGGACGGGGTGGCTCTTGCTGATTCTGTCGTCAGCCGTCGTTAGGCGTCAGCGGATCATAAGCAAACGCGTCGCGGATGCGTTGATCCCGCCCGTCGGCCGCGGCCGGTGTTCGTCGAGTACGCGTCGGAGGGCGAGCACGTGACGCCGCGCTTGGGCGGTGAGGTGGTCCAGGCAGCACGAAGTGGCCCCGCCCACCCGGAGGTGAGCAGGGCCGCTGGGTTGGTGGGCCAACAGGATGAGAGCCACCCAACCGTTCGCATGAGGGACGCCCGCGAACCCCGCCGCTGGAGGTGACGGTTGGTCCAGCCCGCAGGCTGCGTCGGCGTTGGTCGTTACCCGACGCAGCTGCTACACGAAGCGTTCCCCGGAGCCGGGCGAGACTGCCCCCGAAGGCTCCTGATTTGGATACTCAGCGGGTGCAGTTGATCTGCGCCAGCACCGAGTAGAGGCCCGGCCACGGCTGCGTCGTGAAGCTTCCCCCGTGGCTGCACTGCGTGTCCGGGTCGAAGCCGTCGGCGCTGGCAAGGGAGCGCGCAGCGTTGTTGGCGTTGGTCAGCGCCGTGAAGTAGTTGTTGTTCATTCCCCGGCCGTAAAAGGACTTGGTTTCGGCGGCGACCGCAGGCCCGGAGAGCAGGACGGACGCGGACACCGCCCCGACCAGCGCTGTGGCTGCGACGACCCGACGAAGTGCAGACATGCGAGCTCCACTCTGTTCGATCCGAATGCCGAGCCTGCCAGAGAAATTGACGTACATCAACTACAGCGCGAAACGGGCCCCCGGTCCTCCCGAAGGAGAGCGGGGGGCGCTCGCACGTTGATCGGTGCTGACCGGGGCGTTACCGGGTTACCGCGCCAGCGAGCCTATTGGCGGCGAGCCAGCAGCCGGGGAGCGACGGTGGCACCGCAAAGGCTTCCGGCAGCGGCTCGGTCCACTACTGATCTACAGACCTGTTGAGGATGCGCGAAGGCGATTCGCCTCCGCGCATCCTTGCGTCGGCGGGGCGCCGTCAGGGGGCGGATGGCGTCATGATCGACAATCTGGTCAGGTTGGCAAGGTCGGCTGTTGGCGTAAGCTCCACCGTGGTCGCGCCTGCCGCCTTGTCCGCAGACGCTCGCCCGATCGTGACAGCGCCAACCTGATTGCTCTGCTGGGACGGATCCGGCATCAAGACACGGTTGGTCTGGTAAACCTCACCGTTTGCGGGAACGCCCTCCATGACCAGCTTTCCGCCGGTGCCCCGTACGGAACCCGGAACATTACTGATATTCGTGTACACCTGGCCGGCGAACCCGGTGCTGGTAACGAGGTCGACAGTGGCTTCACCGCGGACGGTATCGACTGCCGTTACGCGTCCGACCAAACCTTCGGCGACGACGGCCAGTTGCCCTCGCCGGACTCCCTGGTCCTTCGGGAACGCCACGATTATCTGTTGGCCGTTCCTGCCAACCACCTCAGCGGGTACGGCTCGCGGGTCGCCGTCCACACCGTCCTCACCGGGCACCTCGAATACTCTCGTGAGGCTGGCGAACGGTCGCTTCGTCTTGATGAACCCCGCGATCGTCGTCGTCTGCGCGGTCGCAGCGAGCGGGAACCGTTTTACCACAAGACGACTCGTGGGTCCGTCCGGTTCTTGGATCATTTCATCATCGACTGCGGTACTCGACACCCGCACCGCTGTCACGCCCGGCATGGCGAGGGCAATGGCATAGGTACCCGCGGAGTCATCACTGACTTCGCCGACGGCTCCGGACAACCGTGGACTGACCAGACTTATCACCTGAGTCTTCACCGGGTCGGGCACCGGCCGATCAACCCGCATCCGCAAGGCGTCCGCCGCACCGGAATCACCGGTGAAGAACGCCAACCGCGCGTCGCCCTGCTTGTCGTATCCCTGCAGGACGACCACCGTCGAGCGCAGGCGTGGATGGCGCGTCGCGACAAGGGCCCGAACATCAGTGTGCGGCCCTGCCGAGTTGGTACGGTCCCAGACGCTGGTGGCCTCACGTACCAGGCCAGCGTCCACGTCTCCCACCGGGGACCACCCCAGAAACGGGCCATCCGGCAGCGGTGCAGCGAGTTGCGGTGTGGACCCGAATCCGACAGCCCGAAACATCGTGACCAGCACCGCCAAGCACACGGCTGTCGCGGCTCCTACAGCGATACGCCGCCGCCCTCGACGCCGGTCCGCCCGCCGCATGATCTTGCCTTCATAGCCCTCGGTCGGTACCACCGACTCGGCCAGGTCCGCCAGGCCGTCACGCAACTTGGTCGTGTTATGCATAGCGCACCTCTTGATCAGCAGCAGCATCGGCCTCAACCCACTGCCTACGCAGAGTCTGCAGACCCCTTGATGAAAGACTCTTGACCGTGCCAACCGAACAACCCAGTACGTGCGCCGTGTCCTGCTCGGACAGGTCCTCGTAGAAGCGCAGTACGACGGCAGCACGCTGTCGTACTGGCAGCCCGTCCAACGCCCGGCGCAGCAGGTCCCGCTGTTCCACCCCCACGTACTCGTCGCGTGCCTGACTCTCCACCAGCCGACCCAAGGGCTGTTCCCACCAGGATCGGCGCCGCCTCCAGGTCACGAAGGTGTTGACTAGGATGCGCCGAACGTAGTGATCGACGCCTTCTGAGCGTTGCAGTCGAGGCCACGCCACAACCGTCTTGGCCAACGTCGTCTGGACTAGATCCTCGGCTTTCCCTTGGTCCCCGCACAGCAGGAAGGCGGTCCGGAGCAGCGATCCGTAGCGCGCCCGTACAAAGGCTGACACCTCCCTATCCTCGCGATCATGCATCAGCCACCCGCACCCTCAGTTCCAATCTCACGGCCACTACCTACGCTCTCGACCCCGGCAAACGTTGCCGTGACTCCGGAACTTTTGACGATCGATTAACTCGACCCGCGGGTCGGTGAGAGTGGCGACCAGCCCGGCTTCTTCGGTCAGCTCCCGGGCCCGCCGGGTCGGCCGCGGTCTTCGCGCCCGGCTCGATGTGGCCGTCGGGCAGCGCCCACCCGCCGCCGTCGCGGCGCTCGATCATGAGGTTCCAGCGGCGAGCTGGTCGCGCCGTGCCTGCAGTTGCTTGAGGGTCAGGGTGAGGTTCACCATGCGGATGCCCGTCGCCGGCTTCCAGGCTGAAGCCGTGCTCGTGCTCGAAGTCGGACCAGTCGACGTACCGCTCGTCGTTCTCCTTGGGCCAGTAGGCGCCGGGCGCGTCGGCGAAGTCGTCAGCGGTGATGGTGGCGGTGAGCGCGTCGTGCAGCTCCCGCCTCTGGTTGGGGTTGAGGTCGAAGTCCACCGTGTCGGCACCGTCGCCGATCTCCAGGTTCCGCCCGCGCCGGAGGTCCGCACCGAGTCCAGGTACCGGACGTTAACGCCGTCACGGAGGTGCAGCGCCCCTCGGGCCGCCTCCCGGGCGCCGGTGGCGAAGCCCGACGGCTACGAGTGTCAGTGTTGCCGTCGGCGGCGGACCTTGATGTCGTCGAGGTCGGTCGAGACCGACTTGAGGTCGCGGTAGTCGGCACCGATTCCCGAGACGGCGGCTGCCGCGAGCGCTTCCGCCTTGCCAATCACGATTGCTTCTTCGTCCTCCCCGTTGGCCGAGACCAGGCAGCGGAAGGTGAAGGCGAGTAGGGACCGCTCGTAGGTCACGGTGCCTTCCTCGGTGAACTTCGCCCGAAACACGTCGTGTTCGTCAGCCTTGGCGAGCAGCGCGGCCCGCTGCTCGTCATCGAGTGGCGCGAACTTGCCACGCACGATGACCTGATATGTCTTTCGGGCCATCGCTGGGGCCTCCGGTTTCGGCTGAGCATCACGACATCGGTCGGCGGCTGCGGCCGGAAGGGCTGCGGGCCGATCGCCGTCGCCATGCCCTGGCCGACCAGTGCGGCGGTGGCGACCCTACCCGGAGGAACACAGAAACGCATGGGCATTTCACAGCGGGTCAGAGACCGTCAGGGTTTCCGGGTGTAGCTGACGGTCGGCGCTTGCTTCCTGTCGCGCGCGCCGAGGACCTCGTTGACGAAGTCGTCCTTGTTGCGTGCGTAGGCCATGAGGTCAGCGCCGTGCGCGTGCGCGAGATCGCGCTTGAGGCGCTCGTACCGGGACCGGTAATCCGCCCGGCACCGCAGCGCATCGCGGAACGCGACTCGTCGCCGCCACAGCAGGGAGGTCGGCTCGGTGAGATGGAGTTGGTAGGTGCGCTCCCACCAGTTGTCGGTCTCCGGCTTGAAGAAGTAGTGCGCTTCCTCCGGACGGTGCATGCCGTTGCAGTAGCCGAGAGCGATGACCACCTCGATGGCGGCTACCGCCTCTGACAGACTGCGCACCGGCGCCATCATGTCGATGATCGGCTTTGCTGCCAGGCCGGGAACCGATGTGGAGCCGATGTGCTCGACTGGCCCGACCAGCCATTGCGCCAGAGCGGCTTCGAGGATGACCTGCTCCTGCTCGAACAGCACAGCCCATTGCGGGTCGTACGGGCTGAGGGTAACCGGTGCGCCGTCCACGAGAACTGCCTTCCAGTATGAAGTACGGGTCGGGCGTTGCCTCTCATCGTCCCCTTCTCTTCATCGATCCCTTCTCGAGGGATCTACTCACCGCGGATCTGCACATCATGGTGCAGTACGGCATCGAGGAAGCGTCGGGCGGCGGCGGGGATCCGGATGCCGAGGATGCACCCCACATGCTGCGGCACACGTTCGTGACGACGACGCTCGACGCCGGCGTCAGCCTCCGCGACGTGCAGATCGCCGCCCGCCACACCGACCCGAGAACCACCATGCGCTACGACCGAGCACGCAAGGACCTCGACCGCCACCCCAACTACATCCTCGCCGCGTACATGGCCTCCGGGGCATAGCCAGCGCTCACGGCTCTGCCGAGTTGTGTGCATTTGATCAAGCCAGAATGCGGTAGACGGCAACGATCGGATGTTGTCAGAAGTGGGGACATGGGCGAGCCGGCCTATGTCCCCACTTCTGATTCCCGCTGTATGCGTATGTGGCGTGGTAACGGCTGTGACTCCCACCGCTGGGAGTGCAAATCAGTTCATCGAGTCCCTCATCATCACGACAAAAGTGAATCCGGCGCTCGTCGGACGGCGCAGGGAAATGCCACACTTGACCCGGCGCAGTACCTCGTTTCTGCTGAGGCCGAGCCCTTGCGCGATGAGCCGCTCCGGGCGGACCGGCACCGGATCCTCGAAGTCGACCTCCACTTGCAGTGGCCACGCCTCGTCGAGCGGTGCCGGCGGAGTGTCCAGGTGCCAGGCCCCCTGCCAGTCCAGGGCGTACCGGTTGCGCCGGGCGAGCAGCGGATCCAGCAGCGTGGCCGCCACAAGCTCCGGATCGTTGGCGTGGTAGCCGTCGAGTAACGCCGGATCGAAGGATCTGACCGACGCTCGCTCGTGCACGGTGAGCTTGCTCGTCCGATTGCAGGACACGCAACGGACCAGCAGCCACACGTCCAGCAGCTTGCCGTTGGCGTTGACGCGGAACCTGCCCTCGCCGGTGGTGGCCGACTCCGACCGGCAGTCCACGCACCGCAACGACAGCAGAGGCAGCCTGGTCCGGCGAACGATCCAGGGCAGCACAGTATGAGGTTGTGAAGACATGATGATCTCTCTAAAGACCTGACACGAGGCCGATTGCGCGCGGCCTCAAACGCTGCATGAACGGGCGCACGCGGGCAGCCCGGCAGAACCGACGGGAGGGTCGGCCTGTAGATGCGCGGAAGAAGGCGTCAGGTTTAAAGAGCGGGCGGGGTCACGCGGTTTGTCCTCTGTCCTCGCTGCGACGGGGCATCGGCAACCTACGGGAACGCGGAAGGAGGGCTCAAACGGTTTTCCGGCTCGAAAGTGATCCGCCTGCGGGGGGCACGTCGGGAACTCGTTGGACCAGGAGTGTGCCTTGCTCACGGAGGCGGAAAGCGGCGACAGCGAAGCCGTGACCGAGGTCGTCGAGGAGCGTTTCCGCGGACAGCTCGAAGGCCAGGTCGGCTGCCCGCCCATGCTGCGATCAGCGCGCTGAGGCGTCGCAGATCAGTCGGCGGACGACTGACACACGATCAGTCGACGGAGGACACGGCCGGCTGCCGGCGGTCTTGAAGAACTCTCTGTATGTCTAAAAACGGCCCGCAACGGGCCGCGCGCGCCGCCGCCTGGGCGCGCGCCGGCCGCGCCGCGCCGGGGAAGGTGCGCGCCGGGACCGCGCGGCAAGGCCCGAGCATGGGGGCGGTGTCCGCCGAGGGGCGCGGTCCGTGACACGGGAGCCGACTCAGTCTGTTCCGGCAGCGGCCGTACGAGCAGTCGAGGCCCGCTTGACGTGGCGGAACGAGCAGCCGGCCTGCTCCCTCGAAGGGCGGGTCGGTGGTCGAGACGAAGCTGCCTACTTCACCGTCTTTATCGGCTCACCGGTCAAGGCGCTGTAGCTGACAGCAACCAAAATCATCACGCCGGCCACTGCGAAAGCTACGCCTATCACCCGTTCCAGCAGGATGAAGCGCGCTAGACGCTCCTCATGCGGGACGTCGGGTAGCGAGCGCCACGGTGGGACTCGCCGTAGCACGCTCGCCGTGGACATCGATCGCCGAATATGCCACTCCGTCACCCCGCGAAAGTTGGTGGCCAGGGCGACGCCTAGGAGGCTCACAGCCGGGCCGATGATGACAGCCGCCAGGACACGCCAGGTCTCCATCTGACCCCTCTCGGTGTGTGACGGCGGGCGCGGGCAGCGCGGGACGCCTGTGGACTCCGGTGGGCCGTTCGAACAGCTCAGCCCTGCTGATGACACAGCTCAACGACGGCCGGTGCTTCCTAGGGACGAAGCAGTCACGAGAGTTTTTGCGAAGCAGGGCCGACGGCCCGATCGCATTGCGGTCCCGCCCATCACCGTGTGGACGCCCCTGCGGCCTGCCGGCCGGTTGTCTCCTGTTGCTGTCGGCCGCGTCGGTGACAGCAGCCAGCCGGGACGAGGGCAGCCGCTGGCGGCCGAGTGCGAACCATCGCCCTGAGGGTGCGTACGCGGATGGACGTTGCCGCACGGAGCGCACAGGACCTACATGCGAGGAGCAATCGTCAAATCCTGTGGTTGACCCAGGCTGCGTGTAGCCATTGATCGAGGGCTGCGAAGTCGTCGTCGGTGAGGCCCCGCGATGCCACGACGTGATGGAGGAGGGCTCGGCCGGGATGGTGCGCGGACACCCAGTCCCGATCAGCGTCGCTGATCTCGTCGTCGACCCAGGCGAACGGGCGTCCCTCCGCCCACGCCACCACGGTCCGGGTCTTCCAGTGAAGTCCGAACCACTGGTCCTCACGTTCGTGCTTGTCCGAGGCCTCCGGCCAGCGCACGACTGGTAGGCGTGGCAACCCGATCCGGGGCGCGATCTCGGTGTTCGCCTCCTCTTCCCAGGTCGTGGCCCAGACCAACGCACATGGCAGCGCCGCCAGACGATGCCCGACTTGTGGGTCGAGCCGCGACAGATGCGAGGTCGACACGTCGCCTGCCAGTTCGCGCTGCGGGCCGTCCCCGAACGGAAGGAGCGGCCCATCGACATCGAGGAACAGCAGTGGACTCTCCGCAGGGTCGGTCATGCCGCAGCGAACTGTTCGCGCTCGACGAGCACGCCCTTGTCGGATCGGGCCCCGGCCCGCACGAGAGCGACCTGGTGAGGGGCGTTGACCGCGCGCCAGCGTTTCTGGGCGGATTCGATGAGCTCGAACGTCATCGCAAAGGCGGCTGCGCGGGATCCGGCACCGCGTGACCTTGGTGCGCAGCCGCACGCCGATGGGGTGTCGGCAGAGGGGGAGGGAGTCCCGGCCGTCACCACGCCGATCATGTCACCGCAGTTCACGCGACTGTCCGTCCATTTCCGCATCGACGTTTGATCCCTTCCGATAACCAGTGCAGGAACGAGCAGCCCAAGGTCCGCATTCAGCGCCTCGTGTGAGGCCAGCAGTACAGCAGGGAAGTGCCGCAGCCGTGCCAGCCGACCCGGCCCGAGACGAGCTTCAGCAGGCTGGATGACCTCGGACGGGGGCGCCGCGCGAGACCAGCCCTGTGGCGTACGAGTGCCGCAGGTGCGCTACGGGCTGGTGGACCGTGAAGACGGCGCCATGAGATCTACGCCCTTGATTGACTTGTCGCAAGGCTTGACGCGGCAAGCCGCGCCGCCGGCGAGTACGCCGCCGTCATCGCCAGCGTCGGCATCGACACCAACGAGGCCATCCGCATCGTCCAGGCGGCGCTGACCAAGGGCATCGCAGCAGCTCCCGCCACAGGGGAGCCGAAGGAGGCATGACGTGGCCGTACCCGACAGCCTTCCCGAGCGCATCTTCGTGCTGGCCTACGACCCGGACAAAGGCGGCGTCGGCCTGGGTACCAACCTGGGCGCCATGCTCCGTGCCGCGGCCCTCGCCGACCTCCACCGGGGCGGCCACCTCACCGACGCATGTGGCCGCGTCGCCATCGACGTTCGGCACCCCTGCCGCGATCCCGTCCTCGACGCGCTCCTCGAAGAGATCGCCGGCTCCAAGCCGCACACATGGCAGTCCTGGATCGGCCACAGGCAGGGCACCACCGTCCGAGCGGTACGCCAGCAGCTCAGCGACGGCGGTTGGGTCCACCTCCAACCCGCAAGATTCTCGGGCTGTTCCCCACCACCAGGGTGCCCCTCCGCGACCCCCGCGTCCGCACGGAACTCCTCGACCTGGTCAACGCCGCCCTGCACCAACCCGTCGGCAGCATCGACTCCGCCGACGCCGCACTCGTGGCCATCGTTGCCGCCGGCGACCTGACGCTCGTCCTCGACCGTGGGACCAGACGCGCCAACAAGCAGCGCATCCAGGAACTCACCAAGCTCAGCGGACCGATCGGCCCCGCCCTGCGCAAATCGATCCAGGCCGCCGCGGTCGGTGAGGTCTAGTCGTCACCGGGATGAGGGGATCGACAGGACCGACAGGCTCGACATCGACAGGCTGTCGAAACGCCACGGCGAGGCGGAACTGTCTCCAGCGGCCACCTGACGCGCGAGGTGGTACGGCGGGGGAGAACGCGCCGTCCGATCGCCGCCAGACGGCGGGTCTCCTGTCGGCCAGGCTGCTGTCATGAACAACGCACTTGACGGCAAGGTGGCTCTGGTTACTGGTGGTGGTCGCGGCATCGGCGCTGCGGTGGCGCTGCGCCTGGCGGAGGACGGCGCCGATGTGGCGTTGACGTTCCAGCAGAATCAGCAGCGCGCCGATGACGTGGTGGACCAGATCAAGGCTGCGGGACGGCGGGCCATCGCCGTGCAGGCGGACAGCGCCGACCCGGCGGCCGTGGTCGGCGCGGTCGACCGGGTCGCCGGCGAGCTGGGCCGGTTGGACATCCTGGTCAACAACGCCGGCGCGTTCCTGCTCGGACCGTTGGAGCAACTTAAGCTGGAGGAGTTCGAACAGACCGTCGCGGTCAACGTCCGGGCACCGTTCATCGCCTCCCAGGCTGCGGTGCGACACATGTCGGCCGGTGGGCGGATCATCAACATCGGCAGCAACGTGGCAGAGCGGGCTGTCTTCCCGGGCTTCGCGCTGTATGCGATGAGCAAGACCGCCCTGATCGGCCTGACCAAAGCGCTCGGACGCGAACTCGGCGGCAGGGCGATCACCGTGAATCTGGTGAATCCAGGGGCCACGGACACGGAGCTGAACCCGGCCGACGGCCCCAATGCCGACACGATCAACGGGTACACCGCCCTCGGCCACTACGCGGACCCGGCCGATGTGGCAGCAGCGGTGGCGTTCCTCGCCGGCGCCGGCGGGCGCTACGTCACCGGGGCGACGATCAACGTGGACGGCGGCTTCACCATCTGATCGCCGCCGTCCCGGCCACCCTTGCACGCGGCTACGGCCCGTTCCTCCGCCGGGAACGGGCCGTAGCCTTTGCCGGTCAATCAGCACCCGAGCCGGACCACCTCCATCCGGCACGTCCGGATGCCGTACACCGGTGGGCCGATCAGCGTGCGCCGGATCTGCGTCTCGCGCCCGGATGCCGCAGGGCGGCTCAGGCCACGAGCAGGCGGAGGCCGAGCTCTGCCGTGTCGAGGGCGAGGAGGTCGCGGTTGCGCTCGGCCCACCGGCCTGAGGCGAGGTCTTCGCGGAGATTGCGGACTGCCCGTTGCTCAGCCTGCGGTCCGACCCTGGTCCACACCGAGACCGCGCGGCGGACATGTTCGTCGAGGTACGCCTCGGGCCGGCGCCAGTGTGCCTCGAAGAAGCCGTCGGCGCAGTTCCACGGGACGAGCAACGGCTCCGCGCGTCCTCCGATCGCGCTGGTCAGGTCGGCCAGTGAGGGCCAGCCGACGAGAAGGTTCGCGAACTCGGGCAGGTAGTCACGGGTGAGCCAGAACCGTTCACGCCAGCCGGTGTCATCGGCGTCGTACGTGAACACCACCACGCGGCGGGCCACCCGCCGCATCTCACGCAGCCCGGCGACGGGGTCCGGCCAGTGGTGGACGGTGCTGACGGCCATCGCGGCGTCGAAGGACTGGTCCTCGAACGGCAGATTCTCCGCATGGGCGGCCACGCACGGCGCGGCGCCCACGGGACGCTGCGCCCGCATGACCGCCGACGGTTCCACCGCCGTGACGTCCCGGTCGGGTGGTTCGTAGGAGCCGGTGCCAGCCCCGACGTTCAGCACCGTTCGTGCGTCCCCCAGCGCATCCCAGATGCGTGCGGCGATCCGTGGCTCGGTGCGTCGCGTCGCCGGGTAGGCAGATCCGATGGCGTCGTACAACTGTGCCCCGAACACCTTCAGTTGCTCCTCCGGCGTCGTCCTGATCCCGATCGCCCGTGCCTCCAGTTCCCTGTCTATGGCCGTCACCATGGCGGCAGCACGGTCGCGCTGGTCCATCAGCAGGCCACGCAGCCGGCACAGGTGCGCGACCGCGTCGGTGGCCGGGTCGTCGACCAGAGCCGCGATCTCCCGCAGCCCGAAGCCGAGCCGCCGGTAGGCGAGCACCTCCCGCAGCCGCTCCACATCGCCCGCCGAGTAGGCCCGGTGCCCGGCCGCGGTCCGCGTGGACGGCTCCAGGAGGCCGATCTCGTCGTAGTGATGCAGGGTGCGGACGCTGACCCCGGCCAACTCCGCCACGCGCCCCACCGTCAGGTGCTCCGCCACGCCCCCGACTATGTGGCATGACGTCGCGTGAGGAGCAAGCGCTTCGCCGCCGGCGCGTGGCGGGCGGCGACTGACCGTGGAGCCGTCGTCCCTACGACAGGGCCGAGGAACGCGAATCACCCCGGTGCCGGTCCGCCCTGCATGCCGATTACGGACCGACCGGGAAAGCGGGAAGCGGGGCCAGGAGCGGTCGACCCAACCCGGTGAGGAGCTTCGCGAGCCGATCGGCGAAGTGCAGCCATTCGGCAGGGCGCAGCGCCTGATCGGCGTCGCACCGCGCCGTCGCGGCGTCGCTGTGGACGTCGATGAGCAGGCCGTCGGCGCCGGCGGCTGCGGCAGCCAGTGCCATGGGCTCGACGAGCCCCCGGTTACCGGTGCCGTGGCTCGGGTCGACGAGGACGGGGAGGTGACTGAGCTGCTTCACCATGGGGACCGCGCTCAGGTCCAGGGTGAAGCGGGTCGCCCCTTCGAAGGTGCGGATCCCCCGCTCACAGAGCACGACGTTGGGATTGCCCCGAGCCAGCACGTACTCGGCCGCGTAGAGCCATTCCTTGATCGTGCACCCGAAGCCCCGCTTCAACAGCACCGGGAGGCCGGTCTCGGCGACCGCCGCCAGGAGCGAGAAGTTCTGCGCGTTGCGGGTGCCGATCTGCAGCATGTCGGCGTGTTCGGCGACCAGCCGGGCATGCCCGGGCTCCACCACCTCGGTGACCACCGGCAGCCCCACCTCGCGGCCGGCCTCCGCGAGCATCCGTACGCCCTCGATGCCCAGGCCCTGGAAGTCGTACGGGGACGTGCGCGGCTTGAAGCCGCCGCCGCGTAGCGCCCCGGCGCCGCCCCGGCGCACCAGGTCGGCGCAGTCGGACACCTGTTCGCGGCCCTCGACCGCGCAGGGCCCGGCGATCACGACGAACCCCTCACCACCGATGCCCAGTTGCGGGCCGAGGAACACGACCGAGCCGTCCGGCACGACGTCCCGGCTGGCCAGCGGTGGGTTCGCGTGCGACATGAGCACCTGCTCGACGCAGTCCAGCGCGGACAGCCGGTGGGTCAGCAGCACGTCCCCGTCGGGGAGGAACGCCACGGGCCGACCGCCGAGCACACAGGTCACGGGTGAGTGGGGGAGCGCGGCGACGGCCCGTAGGGAGGATGCGTCGGGATGCGTGCCACTTTTCATGATGACGAGCACTGTGCCTCCGTGCCGATGCGCTGGATGGGCGGAAGGGTGGGTGGACGGGTTCAGGACGCCGCTGCGGGCAGGTGCAGTGCGCCGCGGAAGAACGCCCCGATCTGTTCCTCGAGCCGGGCGAGCGCGTAGCCGCCCTCCTGGATGACCAGGAGCGGCCGACCTAGGGCGACGAGGCTCCTGCCCAGGTGCCACAGATCCTCGTCACCGACGTCGAACGTGCCGACCGGATCGTCGGCGGCGATGTCCAGCCCGAGCGACACCACGACCGTCGCCGGATCGAACCTGAGCACCCGCTCCAGCAGCCGGTCGACGGTGGCGCGGTAGCGGAGGCCATCGGTGCCGTCGGGCAGCGGCAGGTTGAAGGTGGTGTCGCGGGCGTCGCCGACGCCCACCTCGTCGGGGAATCCGGAGAAGAACGGGAAGTGCCGGTCGGGGTGGCCGTGCACGGACCCGTAGAACACCTGGGGGTCGGCCCAGAAGACGTCCTGGGTGCCGTTGCCGTGGTGGAAGTCCAGGTCGACGACGGCAACCCGGCCCAGCTCCCGCAGGCTCGCTGCAGCGAGCGCGGTGTTGTTGAGGTAGCAGAACCCGCTGAAGTCCGCCACCGCCGCGTGATGCCCCGGCGGCCGGCAGAGCCCGTAGACCAGCCCGGTGCCGCTGCGGATCAGGTCGGCGCCGGTCAGCGCGAGGTCTGCCGCCTCCCGGGCGGCCGACCACGTCGACGCCATGATCGGTGAACAGGTGTCCCGGCAGTAGTATCCGGCCAGCACCCGGGCCGAGGCGTCCGCCCCGATCCGGGCCGGGCCTCCGCGCGGGCCGAAGCTGTCCGGTATGACCGGACCGGGCCGACCCTCTTCGCTCCAGCGGGCGTAGGCGGTGGCGAGGAAGCGCAGCATTCCCGGGTCGTGCACGGTCAGCAGGGACTCCTCGCCGTGCGCGGTCGGTGCGACGACGCGGGTGCCCACGGAACGAACGCCCCGCAGCAGCGCGTCGACCCGTTCCGGCCGGTCCAGCACGTCGACGATCTGCCCGTCGTCCACCTGGTGCGAGGGATCGTGCTTGCGGTGCTCTCGCCCCAGCACCGTCGTCATGTTCGACACGGCACCCCCTCCTCGTGTTGGTGCAGGGAAATCTCCTCGAGCACGTGCAGGAGCCGTTCCGTGTCCGGGCTGGTGGTGGCGGTGATCCGGATGCCGTGCCCGGGGTAGGCGCGTACCGCTATGCCGGCGGTGGCCAGCCGCAGCGCGACCGCGGCGGCGTGTCGCCCGAGTGCCAACCAGACGAAGTTCCCCTGGGAGGGCACGACCGGCCAGCCCGCCGTGTGGAGCCGCGCGGTCATGCTCTCCCGCTCGGAGACGATGCGGCGTACCCGGCGGGTGATCTCGGGTTCGTCGTGCAGCGCGGCCACCGCCGCGGCCTCGGCGACCCGGCTCAGGCCGAACGGCAGCATCACGTTACGTAGCGCCGCGCTGACCACGGGGTGGGCGATGGCGTACGCCACCCGGAGCCCGGCCAGACCGTACGCCTTGGAGAAGGTGCGTAGCACGCACAGGTTGCCCCGGTCGGGCAGGGCCCGCAGCCCGTCCGCGAGGTCCGGCGCCGTACCGAACTCGTGGTACGCCTCGTCGAGGACGACGGTGACCCGCGGGGGGACCGCGTCCAGGAACCGCTCCAACGCCTCCTGCGTGAAGGCCGTACCGGTGGGGTTGTTCGGATTGCACAGGAAGACCAGGCGGGTCCTCGGGCCGACCCGGTCGGCGATGTCGTCGAGGTCCAACCGGTGCTCGCGGAGCGGGGACCGCACGGGCACCGCCTCGTGCAGCAGGGCGTCCACGAGATAGTCGTCGAACGAAGGCCAGGGGAGGACCACCTCGTCACCGGGGCCGGCGGTCGCGTGGACCAACCCGCGGCACAGGGCGACCAGTCCGGGACCGGCGACGACCATCTCCGCCGGCACCTCGCGACGGCTGGCCAGCAGGGCGGTCAGCTCCCCGTTGTCCATCGAGGGGTAGCGGTGGCCGTCCCGGCAACTGCGCAGTATCGCCTGCTGCACCGCCTCGGTGGGACCGTACGGGTTCTCGTTGAGGCCCATCCGGTGCGTGGGGCCGGCAAGCGCCAGGGGCGGCATCGGTTCGTCGGGCTCGGCGAAGGAACGCAGGGCGGGATGGTGGCGCGGCCGGTCCGTCACCGCGGTCCCTCCGCCCGGTCCCCGGGGTCCGGGTCCGCGCCGATCACGGGCAGCGGCGGCAGCCGGTGGGCCACCCGCTGCGGGCGGCCGAAGACCAGCCAGCAGCAGACGACCGGGCCGATCGTGGCCACCAGGTCCAACTCGTCGCGGTGCTCGTGGTAGCCCGGCATCGACACGATGGCCGCATCCGACCGCCCGGCGAGTGTGTGTCGCAGGGCGATCGGCTTGGCCGAGACGTAGTCCACCCGCGAGAAGTCGGCGAGATCCAGGTAGCCGCGGGTGGCCGGCATGAGGGCGATGCTGGTCGGGCGGGCCACGTCGGCCCGCTTGACCAGCGCCAACGGCATCGTGGGCAGCGCGAAGAAGTCCACCATCGCGACCCTCCGCCAGTCGCGGGTCACCAGCAGGTCCACGTCCTGGTGCGCACTGTTGACCACCAGCAGCCGGAGGCCGTCGCCAGCGAGGAAGTCGCCTGCCGCCGCGAAGTCGGTGAGCAGGTGGATGGAGTGCCGGCCGTCCAGGCGGGTGCGGGCGTACTCGCGGGCGGCCCGTTCGTGGTCCGTCCCGGCGGGACCGAGCGTGCCGAGCGACCAGGTGGTGGGCAGGGTGGGCGACGCCGCCGGCGCGGTCACTGCTGTGTTCCTGCCGGATCGTTGGCCATCAGCTCGTCCTCGAGGCGGCAGGCCGTCTCGATCAGCTCCGCCGCGATCCGATCCAGCAGGTCGTCGGGGATGCCGTGGGCGAGGCCGTAGGCGGCGTACCGGCTGCGCACGAACGAGACGCGGTCGCTCTGCATCATCGGTACGCCGCTGGCCTGCTTGTGCCGCGCGATCCTGCGGATCACGTCGAACCGGCTCTTGATGGCCTCGAGAATGCGGAGGTCGACCACGTCCAGCTCGTGACGCAGCCGGTCCAACTCGTCCAATGGGGATCCTTCTCTCGAGTAGCGATCCTCGTGCCTCATGCCGTGTCACCGCTCTGTAGACGCATTCGCAGGCCGATCGAGCGGAAGCCCTGCCGGGAGTAGAAGGAGCGGGTTCGCGGCTCCTGCGCGAACCGGTGCGAGGGAAGACCCACCTCGACCGTCCGGATGCCCGCGGTGGCGAGTTCCCCGAGGAGACCGGAGACCAGCGCCGCGCCCACGCCGGCACCGCGGGCCTGCGGGCTCACGAACAACTCCTCGATGAGCGCGTAGCGGCCCGCCGTCCGCACCGCGAACGGGAAGCTCGCCGTGAGGATGCCCACCGGCACGGCGGCACGGGACGCCCGCGCCGGGGCGTGGTCCAGGTCGGCGAGGAGTACGAGTCCGCGGGACGGGTCGCCGAGCAGTTCTTCGGCGGCGCTCCGGCTCGCTTCGGCGAGCGTACGGTCGGGGACGCCCGAGAGCTCCCGGAGCAACCGGGTGACCACCTCCATCACCAGGTCGACGTCCGAGGGGGCCGCCCGTCGTACGACCGTCTCCTGCCGGCGCGGCTCGCCGGGCCGGTCGGTGCCGGTCACGGGTGCGGCCTCTCGTCCATGGCCGTGGCGTTGACCGCGTTGAGCACCGACTGCGCCTTGAGCGTGACCTCCGCCCATTCCCGTTCCGGGTCGGAGAGGATGGTGAGGGCGCCGCCGGCCCCGACCGTGGTCGTTCCGTCGTGGTGTACCAGGGTGCGGATCACGATGTTGAAGTCGGCCGAGCCGTCGAGGCCGAAGTACCCGATCGTCCCGGAGTAGATCCCCCGCGCCTGTCCTTCGAGTTCGTCGATGATCTGCATGGTGCGCACCTTCGGCGCGCCGGTCATGGATCCGCCGGGGAAGGACGCCCTCATGCAGTCCACGGCGGTCCGGCCCGGTGCCAGTCTTCCTTCGATCTTCGACACCATCTGGTGCACCGTCTCGAACGACTCGATCAACATCAGGGCGGGCACCCGGATCGAACCCGGCTGGCAGACCCGCCCGAGGTCGTTGCGGATCAGGTCCACGATCATGAGGTTCTCGGCGCGTTCCTTGGGGTCGGCGGCGAGCGCCCCGGCCAGCCGCCGGTCCTCGGCAGGCTCCGGGCTGCGGGGGCAGGTGCCCTTGATGGGCTTCGCGGTGACCGTGCCGTCCGCGCAGACCTTCAGGAAGCGTTCAGGGGACGACGACGAGACCTTCGTGTCGCCGAAGTCGAGGTAGGAGGCGTACGGTGCCGGATTGATCCGCCGTAGTCGCCGGTACGCCGTGAACGGTTCGAGGGCGAGTTCGACCTGGAACTGGGTGGTCAGGCAGACCTCGTAGGTCTCGCCCTCGCGCAGCAGTTCCCGGGACGTGTGGATGTCCTTCAGGTACTGGGCGCGCCCGCGCAGCGGATACGCGGGCGTCGCCGCCGGCGTGGCAAGGTCCGTCAGCTCCGGCGGCCGCACGCCCCGCAGCGGCTCCAGCAGCGCGGTGGTGCGGTCCAGCCAGTCGGCGGCATCCTCCTCCTGCCCGGCGATGGCCAACGCCAGCAGGTGGACCTCGTCGCGTTCGTGGTCCAGGACGACCAGTCGGTCGGCCATGATCAGGGCGGCATCGTCCGTGGCCGTGCTGTGCAGGCAGCCCGTCGCCTCGTCGGTGGTGCACTCGTAGCCCAGCCAGCCGACGTAGCCGCCGACGAAGTCGAACGGAAGGCCGGCGGTGTCCTCGGCGTCGAGCTGAAGTTCGGCGAGGCGCCCGGCAAGGTAGTCGAGCACGTGGGTGTCGGGCAGCACGCGGTGCCGGCCGCCGGCCTCCACCCGGGTCGTCCGCGTCGTCGTCCTGTAGCGCACGACCTCGCTCAGCGGCCCACCCGGGGAGCAGACCAGGTAGGAGAAGCGTCCGGTGTCGTGACCGGTGCGGGCGCTGTCCAGCCACGCCGCCGCCGAGCCGACGTGCAGCCGCAGGAAGGCCAGCTCGGCGTCGATCGGTCCGCTGAGCGTCCGGCGGGCGACCCGTAACCGCTTCGCCCCGCCCGCCGTGGGCCGGGCGTCGGCGCGGACGCGTTCCGGCAGCGCCCAGGGCCGTCTCGTCCGGAGCCCCGCCCGGTGCTGTCGCCGTGCCCAGGACCGGGTCAGGTCGTGGAAGTTGCGGATGATCCGGTCGCCGTGCTCGGTCAGGATCGACTCCGGATGGAACTGCACGCCGTACCGGGGACGGTCGGTCGCGGCGAGCCCCATCAGCGTTCCGTCGTCCGCCCAGGCGGTGGCGCGCAGCCCCGGTGGCAGCGGCTCCCCGATGGACAGGGAGTGGTAGCGGACCACCGCGAAGTCCTGCGGTATGCCCGCGAAGAGCTCACCCTCGTGGCGGACGGTGCTCAGCCGGCCGTGCATGACCTCGCCCGCCGGCGCGGTGCGGGCGCCGTAGCTGACGGCGATGCCCTGGTGCCCCAGGCAGATCCCGAGCACGGGCACCGTCGCCTCGGCGATGGCCTCGTGACACACGCCGAAGTCGCCGGCGTTCTCCGGGCGGCCCGGACCGGGGGAGATCACGATGTTGTCCGGGTCGAGCGCGACCAGTTCCGCCCAGGTGAACTCGTCGTTGCGCACCACGATCGGGTCGCGGCCGTTCACCGAGGCGAGCTGGTGGAAGAGGTTGTACGTGTACGAGTCGTAGTTGTCGATCAGGAGGGTCCGGATCGGCTCGTCTGTCACGGTCATCCTCTAACCACCGCTCACCTTGAGCTCCGGGGCAGCCTCGGTCAGGAACTGATCGAGGCGCTCCAGCGCCTCCGGCATGTTGCTGCGGCCGTAACCGATCCGGACGTACCCGTCCGGTTCGTCGAACACGTCACCCGGCAGCAGCAGCACGCCGGCCCGGCGTCGCACGAGGTCCACGAACTCGCGACTCGACATGCTGATCCTGAAACGGGGGAACGCCACCGTGCCCGCGCCCGGTCGGTTCCAGCTCACCAGGTCCCGGTGGCGGGCGAAGAACTCGTCCAGCAGCGGCAGGTTCGCGCGGACGATGCCCCGCGGACGGGCCAGCACCTGTTCGGCGTTGCGCAACGCCATCAGGGCCAGCAACTCGCTCGGCGCGGCGGCGCAGATCGTGGTGTAGTGCTTCATTCCCGCGGCCCGCCGCAGCAGGTCCGAGTTCTTGCTGGCCAGCCAGCCGATCCTGGCCCCCGGCAGCCCGTAGACCTTGGAGACCACACCGATCGAGACGCCGGTGTCGGACACCTCGACCGCGGCCGGGAGCCGGTCGGCCACGTCGTGTTCGAGCAGCCGGTAGATCTCGTCGCTCACGAGCGTCGCACCGATGTCGTCGGCGAGCTGCCTCAGCCTGGTGAACTCGGCCTGGGTGGGCAGTGCCCCGGTCGGGTTGTTCGGGGCGTTCACCACGATCATGCGGGTGTCCTCCCGCACGGCGTCGACGATCCGGGAGACGTCGAAGCCGAAGCCGTCGCCGACGTCCATCCGTACCCGGGTGACGTCGGCGCCGGCCGCCTCCGCCACCTCGTACAGGGGCTGCCAGCACGGCGTCGCGACCACCACGTGGTCCCCGGGGCTCAGCTCGGCGTTCATCATGCAGAAGATCGCGTCCTGGGCGCCGGAGAAGACCAGGACGTTCTCTGCCGTCACCCCGTCGTACTGGGCGGCGATGGCCTCGCGCAGCAGCGGGTGGCCCCACGTCTCGGTGTAGCCGAGGACGAGGTTGTCCCAGAGCTTCCGGCTCTCCGGGTCGGCCATCTCGACCAGGTCCCGCATCGGCAGTGCCTCCGCGTCGGAACCGCACATCACGTACCTGGTCACGAATTCGTACTCGGCGAAGAAGGTCTCGATTTTCAACTCGGCGATGCGCACGAGGGTCTCCTGTTGCGAGAGGTTTCACGGACGTGGAGGGGCGCGGGACGCGTCACAGGTGGGGTGGCCGACGGGCCACCTCGCAGCTCGCGTCCGCCGACGGGGATACGGGGGATCAGCGCGGGTCGAGCCGGACGTGCAGGTCGCGTAGCCCGTTGATCGTGGTCGACGCCATCCGCCGTGGCGGAGTGAGGATCTCCGCGCTCGCGACGCGCGCGACCAGTTCCTCGAGGAAGACCGAGAGTTCCAGCCTGGCCAGGGCGGAGCCCAGGCAGAAGTGCGAGCCACTGCCGAGGGCGAGGTGCTCGTTGGGCGTGCGCCCGAGGTCGAGTCGGTCGGGGTCGGCGAACGCCCGCTCGTCGAAGTTCGCCGAGGCGTACCAGATCACCACGTCGTCGTTCGCGCGGATGGTGCGCCCCTGGAGTTCGAGGTCGTGGCGCGCCCGCCGGATGACGTGCTTGCTCGGCGTGGTCCACCGCAGGATCTCGTCGACCGCCGGCCGTACCAGCCGAGGGTCCTGGCGCAGCCGGTCCCACTGGTCCGGGAACTCGATCAGGGCCAGCAGGGCGCCGGCGGCGGCGTGCCGGGTGGTCTCGTTGCCGCCGAGCATCAGCAGATCGAAGAAGAGCAGCACCTCCTCCTCGGTGAGCTCACCCTTCTCCTCCGCCTGGATGAGCTGGCTGATGACGTTGTCCCCGGGCTCCGCCGGGGCCTGCGTCATCAGCTCGCGGCAGTAGAGCAGCAGCGCGCTGTGCGCCTGGGTCACGGCGGCGCGGCCCACCTCGTCGGTGGCCTCCACCGTGGCGCAGGCGGCGCTGGTCATCTCCAGCATCCGGTTCCAGTCGTCGGGCGGCACGTCCAGCAGGGCGGAGATGGCCGCGACCGGCAGCACCGAGATGACCTTGACGAGGTCGCAGCTGGTCGTCTCCAACGCGGTCTCGATGGCGTCGGCAGCCACCGCCCGCAGGTACGGCTCCAACTGGTTGATCCGACGCGGGGTGAAGCTGCGGCTGACCAGCCGGCGCAACTGCGTGTGCCGGGGAGGGTCGCTGACGTTCATGACCTTCCCCGCGGCCGGGTCACCATGCACGCGCTGCGGTCCCAGGACGTTGGCCTGCACGGACGTGAAGGAGGCGGTGTCCTTCTGCACCCGTACGCAGTCGTCGTACCTGGTCACGGACCAGAAACCGGGCTCCAGACGCGGCGGAGTCCACATCACCGGCGCGTGGTCGCGCAGCTCGCGAAAGGCGGGCCGCAAATCGTCCACATGTACGCCGGCATCAGCGAGATTGATGGTGTTGTCGTGCATTCCCCGTTCCTCCCCGTGGGCAGACCGGTCGCGTCGAACGGAATTACCGATTGTTCCCGGAAGGGTCAAGGCGTGACCGCCTGCCGCGAACGTTCGAATTGCCGCACCGTTCGATGGAATCAGCAGGGCGGACCGATGGTGGCACGAAATTGTCCCGGCAAGCGGTGGATGGCTGACGCAATCTGCTTGCCGAGGCGTGCTGACCGTATGTCGCCGCGCTACTCCTCGCGCCGCTGTCGAGATCCCATCATGTCCAAGCCGTGCAGTGCTGTCAATATGAAGAAACGGGCACAACGGCGTTTCCGCGGGTGCGGTGCGCCACTTCGGCACCGGGAGGGATCGGTCCGATACGCGAGGATCGCGCTCGCGCGGCGTGGCGGCGCCGGTCGGGATCGAACCCCTGCTCAGGCCCTTTACACAGGGCCGATCCGGAGGTTGCCGGCCGGCGACCGCGCGGCCCGGGCGCCCTGCAACGGAGGCTTGCGGAGGCTATGGGGCGGCGGTATCGTCAGCGCCGCACAGAGGGCGTTGAAGGTTGACGATGCGCTGCTGCGCCGCCGGACGAACCATTTCATGGCAGTCCTGCGCTGCGGTGCCGGCGACTCCCTTCTCTCGCCCCGAGTGCTTCAACGGGGAGGAAGTGTTGTGGGTGTTTTTGTCTTGCGTCAGCCGGTGTCGAAATCCCGTGGCGGATGCCCGCCTGTTTCCCTGACGCATCGTCGTCGTACGAATGGCCCTTCGCACTGATCGGTCGGGCTTCGTCGAACCAGGGTCGTTCCCGGTTCAATTATCGTCGAGTGGCCTTTTTGGGCCGCCGCGGATGTCTGTGATCGTCGGTTCCTTCGGGGTGCCCGTATTCGGGGCCCGCCGTCCGGCATCCGTCGGCTTCCGTATCTCCCGCTGAATCAGCGCCCCCGTCATCGGGCACCATTTCGCCCGTGGCGGACCGGACCGTGCGCGGATTTCCGTCTGGAAAAGACCTTCCAGTCGACGTCCGCCTGCCAGAAGGGACCCCCAGCACATGTCGCCACAGGAGAAACGACTTGCCGCGCCCGCGGCGGCCGACCGCCGAGCACTGGAGGCGGAACTCCTGTTCAGGGCAGCTCGCCGGCAGCGGGGGGACCAGCTCGTCGCCCGCGAGGCCGACGAGCCCGTGCCGCTGGCGCTGCCGCAACGTCGCCTGTGGTTCTTCCATGAACTGACCCGCGGCCAGTCCCTCTACCAGTCGTCGGTCTGCTTCCGGCTACGTGGCCGCCTGGACCTCGGCAGCCTCCGGGCGGCCATCGAGGCGGTGGTCCGCCGCCACGAGGCACTGCGCACCAGGATCGACACCGGTCCGGCGGGCGAGCCGGTCCAGCAGTTCCCCACCGACCGACCGGTTCCCGTGATCGTCACCGATCTGCGTGACCGGCTGCCGGAGGACCGCCCGCAGGCTCTCCGGGAGGAGATGACCGCCACCGTCCAGGAACCGTTCGACCTGCACCGGGACCTCCCGGTACGGGCGCGCGTCGTCCGGGTGGACGAGGACGAGCACCTGTTGGTGATCGCGCTGCACCACATGGTCTCCGACGGGCGTTCCCTGGAGGTCCTGTGCCGGGACCTCGCCGCCTACTACCGGGCCGGCGTCCTGGGCACCGACCCGGAACTGCCCGTTCTGCCCGTGCAGTACGGCGACTTCGCCCGGTGGCAGCAGCGCCAGCAGGATTCCCCGTCGTGGCGCAAGCAGGTGGAGTACTGGCGGACCCGACTGGCCGACGCTCCCCGTGTCCTGGCCCTGCCGCTGGACCGCCCCCGCGGTCAGCGCCAGAGCTACCGCGGCCGGGTGGTGCCGATGAGTCTTCCGGCCGACCTGGTCCAGCGGGCGCGGCTGCTCAGCGGCCAGTCCGGTTGCACGCTCTACATGACCCTGCTCACCGCGTTCCACGTCCTGCTGCACCGCTACAGCGGGGACGACACCGTCGTGGTGGGTATGCCGGTCGCCGGCCGCAACCAGCGCAAGGTGGAGAACCTGGTCGGGTTCTTCGTCAACTCGCTCGCCATCCGGTTGGACTTCTCCGCCGACGACTCCTTCCTGGACCTGCTCGACCAGGCCCGCGACACGATCGTCGCCGCGATGGACCACCAGGACGTGCCCTTCGACATGGTCGTCGAGGCGCTCGGGGGCGAACGGGACCTCTCGCACAACCCGGTCTTCCAGACCATGTTCCAGGCCAACGTCGACCCGGTCGCGGGAGTGGAACTGAAGGGGCTGACCGCCGAGAGGGTGTGGCCGGGCGCGGCCATGAGCGACTTCGACCTGAGCGTCTACCTCTCCGGTGCCGGGGACGGCGGCCTCACCGGCTGGTTCGAGTACGGCACCGACCTGTTCGACCACTCCACGATCGAGCAGATGGTCGCCCACTACGTGGCACTGGTGGGCGCGCTCCTCGCGCGGCCCGACCGCCCGGTCACCCAGGTCGCCTTCCTCTCCGAAGAGGAACGACGCCGCATCGTGCGGGAGTGGGGGGAGACCGGCCGGGCCGAGACGCCCGACCGGTTCTGCCACGAATACCTGGCCCTGCACGCCCGCCGGTCACCGGAGGCGACCGCGCTGGAGTGCGGCGACCAGCGCGTCACGTACGCCGAGTTGGCCGCTCGCACCGACCGCCTGGCCGCGGCGCTGCGGGACCGCGGCGCGGTTCGTGACGGCGTGGTGGCGGTGATGTTGGCGCCCTCGATCGAGGCGATCACGACCATCATCGCGATCCTCAAGTCGGGGGCCGGCTACCTGGCGATCGATCCGAAGTACCCGGCGCCGTGGATCGAGTACGTGCTCAGCGACTCGGGCGCGGCGATGGTCGTCACCGACGACGCGCACGCCGAGGCGGTCCGGGGACTGGCGCCCACGGTCCTGTTCAGCGCGCTCGACGCACCGGCAGACGGCTCCGCAAGCGCACCGGCAGACCGATCCGGGAGCACACCGGCAGACGGCACCGGGAGCGCGCCGGCCGGCGGACGGGTGGCCGGCGGCGACCTCGCCTGCGTGCTCTACACCGGCGGCTCGACCGGCCGGCCGAAGGGCGTGCTCATCGAGCACCGGAACCTGGCACACCACGCGGCCTTCGGCTTCACACCCATGGGGATCAGCGCCGCGGACCGGTGCCTGCAGTTCGCGTCCCTCAGCTTCGACGCGTCGCTGGAGGAGATCCTCTTCGCGGTGACCACCGGAGCCACCCTCGTGCTCCGCGGCCCCGACTTCGACCTCAGCCCCTCGCGGTTCGCGCAGTGGTGCCTCGACCGGCGGATCAGCGTGCTGTCGCTGCCGACGTCCTACTGGCACGAACTCGTCGATTCGGGCGCCACGGCGGCACTCGTCGCCTGCCCGGAGCTGCGGGTGATCACCATCGGCGGCGAGGCCGCCGCGGCGGACCGCATCCGCCGCTGGCACGACGAGGGAGGGGGCCGTGTCCGCCTGCTCAACGGGTACGCGCCCAGCGAGTGCACGATCTCCTCCTCGTGGTCCGAACTGACCCCGGACCGGATCGGCGGGCACGTCCCGATCGGGCGGCCGGTCACCAACTGCCAGATGTACGTCCTGGACGAGGCGGGCCAGCCGGTCGGCGCCGGGGTGGTCGGCGAGCTGTACGTGGGCGGCGGAGGAGTGAGTCGCGGATACGTCGGGCGTCCGGACCTGACCACCGCGGCCTTCCTGCCCCACCCGTTCAGCGACCAGCCCGACGCCCGGTTGTACCGGACCGGTGACCGCGCCCGCTACCTGCCCGACGGCAGCCTGACCGTGCTCGGCCGGCTCGACGACCAGATCAAGTTGCGCGGCTACCGGATCGAGCCCGGCGACATCGAGGCCACTCTCCGGCACCACCCGTTGGTGCGGGACGCTCTGGTACGCGTCCGCGAGGACAACCCGGGTGACCGCCGCCTGGTGGCCTACGTGGTCCCGGACTCCGGCACGTCGGTGGCGGAGCTGGAGTCGATGTCGGCGGTCCTGCGCGACGGGCTGCTCGACCAGTTGCCCGGCTACCTCGTCCCGTCGGTGTTCGTCGTCCTCGACAGGCTGCCCCGTACCCCCTCCGGCAAGCTCGATCCGAGCCGGCTGCCCGCACCACGGCGTGAGGGCGGCGGGCGGCAACGGGCGGCCGTCCGGAGCACCACGGAACTTCGCCTGCTGGCGCTCTGGCGGCAACTGCTCAACAAGCCGGACGTGGGCGTACAGGACGACTTCTTCCAACACGGCGGTCATTCGTTGCTGGCGGTGCAACTGGTGGCCCGCATCGAGCGGGACTTCGGTCGCAGCATGCCGGTGAGCGCCCTCTTCCCCCAGGCGACGGTCGCCCGGGTGGCGCGGAAGCTGGAGGAGGAGGAGCCCGCGACGGCCAGCTCGGTGGTCGTACCCCTGCGGGTCGCCGCGGAGGCCGGCACCGTCGTGCTGGCACCCCCCGTGGGTGGCGACGTCGTGGCGTACACCGCACTCGCCTCGGCCCTGCCGCCGCTCAACGTGCTGGCCCTGCGCTCGCCGGGCCTCGAGCCGGACGGCGTCCTGCACCGAGACCTGGAGTCGCTGGCGGCCAACTTCGTGACGGAGATGCGGGCGGCCGGCGTGTCGCAGCCGACGTTGCTCGGTGGCTGGTCCCTGGGGGGCGTGACGGGACTGGCGATGGCGCAGCAGCTCGCGGACGAAACGGGTTTCGCGCCGACCGTGCTGGTCATCGACGGGGTGTGGGGTCTCCGCGAGGGCGTGCTCTCCGACGGCGAGGTCGAGGCGTTCATCCTCTCCGCATTCGTCCGGGACGTTCGGCGGACCCTCGGCGCGCTCCTGCCCGGCGCGCAGGCGGACACCGCTCAGCCCGACACGCTGGACGGCCTGGAGCGGGAGTTGGTCACCGCCGGCCTCGTCGACCCGGAGACCAGCACGGAGTGGATACGACGGCGGTTCGACGTCTTCGCGGCCAACGTCCGCGCCGTGGCCGAGCACCGGCCCCGCCGCTACCCCGGACACGTGCTGCTGCTGCTGGCTGAGGAGCGCACCGATCATGAGCAGGTCGTCGCCGACTGGAGCTCGGTGGCGGGCGGCGGATTGACCGTCCGCACCATCACCGGTGACCACTATTCGGTGGTGAGTCCCGAAGGGATCGCGGAAATTCGCGGCGTCCTTGCCCAACTGTTGGGCCAAGATGGAGGGCTTGTGTCCGCCGCCGTGGCGCGGCACGGCGCAGTCCGTTCGGTCTGAGGAGGCCCTCTCTTGTTCAAACTTCCATCGATGCGCGTGCTGCGGGAGCGCGACTTCCGGCTGCTGCTCGGCGGGCGCATCACCTCGCAGCTCGGCAACCAGATCACCGTCGTGGCCCTGGCCTTCGGGGTGCTCGACCTGACTGGTTCCGCCTCCGACCTGGGACTCGTGCTCGCCGTGGAGGCGTTCTCCCTGGCGCTGTTTCTCGTGATCGGCGGCGCGGTCGCGGACCGGATGTCCCGGCGCCGGCTCATGATCACCGCCGACCTGGTGCGGTTCGCGTCGCAGGGCGTGATGGCGGCGCTGCTGATCTCCGGCCACGCCAGGATCTGGCACCTCCTGCTGTTGCAGGTGGTGTCCGGAATCGCCTCGGCGTTCTTCATCCCGGCCGTCAGCGCCCTGCAACCGGAGACGGTGCCGGCGGAGCACCACCGGGAGGCCAACGCGCTGCGAGGGCTGATGATTGCGGCTGCGGGGGTGGTGGGGCCGGCTCTGGGCGGGCTGCTGGTGGTGGCGGTCGGCGCCGGTTACGCGCTGGCGCTGGACTCGCTCTCCTTCCTGCTCAGCGCCGTGCTCATCAGCGCGATCCGGGTCGGCTCCGCGCCCGTCGCCAACTCGGGCAAGAGCGTGCTGCGTGACGTCCGGGACGGCTGGCAGGACTTCCGGTCGCGCAGGTGGCTCTGGCCGGTGACCCTCCAGAGCGCGCTCGTGCGGATGCTCGGCCTGGCGCCGTTCATGGTGCTCGGCCCGCTGATCGCGAAGGACGAGCTCGGCGGGCCGGCCAGCTGGGGCCTCATCCTGGGCGCGATCAGCCTCGGGGCGTTCGTCGGTGGATTCGTCGCCATGTCGGCCCACCCCCGGCGGCCGTTGATCCCGGCGGTGGCCGGCGCGTTCCTCTTCGTACCCATGCTCCTGCTGCTCTCCGTCGCGGCTTCCCCGGTCGCCATCGCCGCGGTCGCGTTCCTCGGCGGGATCGCCCAGTCCGTCTTCTGGACGTACTGGCAGACGGCCATGCACGAGAACGTCCCGCCGGAGACCCTGTCGCGGATCAGCTCGTACGACTGGCTGGGCGCCTACACCTTCGAACCGATCGGGTACGCCCTGGCCGGTCCGGCGAGCGCCCTGATCGGGGCCAGCGCGACGCTGGTCGCCGGGGCCGGCGCCGTCGCGGTCGGCACGGCAGCGACGCTCGCGGTGCCGGAGGTGCGCCGGCTGCGGGCGCGGTCGGCGAGCACGGAGGAGCAGCCAGCCAGCGCGGCGGGCGGATCCGCCGAACCGGCCGGGGCACCGGGTCCCGACGGCGAGAAGCAGGTCTCCGCCTAGCCGCCCGCGGCTGCCAGCCCGATGACCCCGCGCCGGGTGTGCCCCGAGAAATCCCAGGCCACCATGACCGACAGGGAGCTCGTCACATGGAACTGTCCGACCGTCTCTCGCAACTCTCCCTCGGAGAACGGGACCGTCTGGAGCGCCTCCTGCTCGGCTCGTCGGCCCGCCCGGCGAAATCCGCCATCACGCGCGGCGGCGCGGACACCGGGCCACTGTCCTGGGCGCAGCAGGGCGTCTGGCTGACCCAGCAGCTCGAGCCGAGCAGCCCGGCCTACCACCTCGCGCTGCACACCAGGTGGACGGGGGACGTCGACGGCCCGGCGTTGCGCGCGGCGCTGGGCGTCGTCGTCGAACGGCACGAGACGCTGCGGACCCGGATTCTCAGCGACGCCGGGCTGCCGGTGCAGGAGATCGTGCCCCGGGTCGAGATCCCTCTGCCGGTGACCGATCTGAGCGGCGTCCCGCACGGCGAGCGGGACGCCCTCGTGCACCAGTTGGTGTGCCGGGTGACCGACGAGCCCCTGGAGCTGACGAGCGCGCCGCTGCTCCGCGCCCATCTTGTGCGCCTGACCGACCGGGAGGCACTGCTCCTGCTCACCGTCCACCACCTGCTGGCCGACGGGGCCTCCGCGTGGATCGTCCTCGACGATCTCCTCACGGCGTACCAGGCGATACGACGGCAGCAGCCGCTCGCCGGCCCGCGGGCGGGCGTGCGCTACCTGGACTACGCGGCCTGGCAACGCGACCGGCCCGAGTCGACCTTCACCGACGCCGTCGAACACTGGCGCCGACACCTGGCCGGGCACCGCGGCCAGCTCGCACTCCCCACCGACTGGCCGGTTCCCGAACAGCGGTCGTTCGAGGGCGCCCGCCTCCCGTTGCGGGTGGGCGCCGGCCGGCTGGTGGAGTTACGGGATCTGGTCGCCCGGCGCGAGGCCACCGTGTTCATGGCCGCCCTCGCGACCGTGTACGTCGTGCTGCACCAGCTCAGCGGGGAACCGGACCTGGTGGTCGGCGTGGCGGCCGACCACCGGGACCGGCCGGAGACCCGGGACCTGGTTGGACTGCTGGTCGACATGCTGCCGCTGCGGGTACGGCTCGCCGAGACGTGGACCTTCACGGAACTGCTCGCCGAGGTCCGCGAGGTGGTGCTCGCCGGCCTCGCACACCGCGACGCGCCCTTCGAGAAGGTGGTCGACGCCGTGCTCGACGGGCGTAGCGCCAACAGGTCCTCGCTGTTCCAGGTCGCCTTCACCTACCAGGAGACCGCGGCCCTGAGCCGGAGCGCGGAGACCGTCCAGGTGCGCCTGGTCGACCTCGGGGTGCGGGCCACCCAGTTCGACATGACGTTCTGCCTGGTCGGTGAGGGCGACGAACTCTCCGGCTACCTGGAGTACCGCAGTGACCTGTTCCGTGCCGACACGGTGGCGGCGCTCGGCCGGCACTGGGACGCCGTCCTCGCCGCCGTCATCGCCGCGCCGGACGCGCCGATCGGCGACCTGCCACCGCTGCCGCCCGGCGCGGCGGGCAGCGTCGTACCGAACCAGCCGCCCGCGACTGCGGGGGGACGCGTCGGCACGGCGGGCGACCAGCCGAAACCCGGCGACGGTACGGACGGGCCGGTCGACGACGACCGCGTCGCCCAGCTTCGCGCGATCTGGGCGGAGGTCCTCGGCGCGGAGGACGTCGACGACGACTGCGACTTCTTCGTCGCGGGCGGGAACTCGCTGGCCGCGACCCAACTGATGCTGCGCCTGCGGGCCCGCTTCGACGCGTCGCTGCCCCTGCGCTCGGTCTTCAGCCACCCCACCCCGGCCGCCTTCGCCCGTTACCTGCAACGCAACGTCCGCCAGGACGCGGCGGTCACACCGGCCCTCGTCGAGGAGGCGGACCACCGGGCCGACCAGCCCCTCTCCCTCGCCCAGCGGCGGATGTGGTTCGTCAGCCGACTGGAACCGGACTCCGCCCGTTACAGCGTGCCCATCACGCTGCGGCTCACCGGCGTCCTCGACGTGGCTGCCCTCGAAGCGGCCTTCACCCGGGTCGTCGCCCGCCACAGCGTGCTGCGCAGCGTCTATCCGCAGGTCAAGGGAGAGCCCGTACAGCGGATCCGGCCACCCGGCCCGGTCCGGATCGACGTGCTCGACCTCACCTCCCGGCCGGACCCCGGGCAGTCGGGTCGACAGTGGCTGGACGCCGAACTGGCCAGCCCCTTCGACCTCGCCGAAGGCCCGCTGCTGCGGGTACGGCAGGCCCTGCTCTCGCCGACCGAGAGCCTGTTGTTGATCAACCTGCATCACATCGTCTTCGACCGGTGGTCGGGGGAGAACCTCTTCGCCGAGCTCGCCGAGCTGTACCGGGCGCACACCACCGGCACCGAGGCCCGGCTGCCGGAGCTGTCGGCCCAGTTCGCCGACGTGGCGCTGTGGCAGCAGACGTGGCTGCGGGGCCCCGAGACGGCCCGACAGCTCGACTACTGGAGGCAGGAGCTGCGGGAACCACCCGCGCCGCTGACCCTGCGGATGCAGCAGCCCCGCCCGGCCCGCCGTACGCGCCCCGGCGGCTTCGTCACCTTCGACCTTCCGGGCTCGGTCCGGGCCGGGGTGACGGCGCTGGCCGGCTCGGACGGCACCACCCCGTTCATGGTGCTGGCGGCGGCGTTCCAGGCACTGGTGGCGTCCGCCAGCGGCCAGGACCAGTTCCTGATGGGTGTGCCGATCGCCAACCGCACCCGGGTCGAGTTCGAGCCGTTGATCGGATTCTTCGTCAACACCCTGGTGCTGCGGGCCGACGTGTCGGGGGATCCCACCTTCACGGAGCTGCTGGCCCGGGTACGGCGCACCGCGCTCGGGGCCTACGCCAACCAGGACGTGCCCCTGGACCGGATCGTGGAGGAGCTACGTCCCCCCAGGGAGAGCAACCGCGATCCGTACGTGGACATCATGCTCACCTATCAGAACGTGCCGCGGGGAGGCGGGCTGCGGCTGCCCGGCCTGGACGTCGAACTGCTCCCGATCAGCGAGTGGGCGGCCAAGCGGGACTTCACCATCCGGATCGAGGACAGCGACGACGCGTACCGGGCGGTGCTGGAGTTCGATCGGGAACTCTTCCGCCCCGACGACATGCGCGGATTCGCGGAGACCTTCGTGTCCCTTCTCACCCGGCTGGTCGCCGACCCCTCGGCGCCGCTGAGCCGGGCACTCGCCACCAGTGGACGCAGGAAGCGAGAGGCAATGACCGACGGAGAACGACGTGCCGCGCCCGGCCGGCGCGCATTCGAGCAGGTGATCTCCCGCGCGCCGGCGACCGTCGCGGCCACGGAACAGGAGCAGGTACGGGTCGGCTCGCTGACCGACCACCCGGACGCACTGCCCCTGGTGGTGCAGGCGAGCGGCGCGAGCCTCGACCTGACCTCCTGGGCGGCGGCCCACCCGGACCTCATCGGCCGCGGCCTCGTGGCGCAGGGCGGGGTGCTGTTCCGGGGCTTCGAGGTCGCCTCCGCGATCGACTTCCGCCAGTTCGCCGCGACGCAGATCGCGCACCTGCTCGACTACCAGGAGCGGTCGACGCCACGGCGGGAGGCCGGCCAGAAGAACGTCTACACCTCGACCGAGTACCCCGCCGACCAGTACATCGAGCTGCACAACGAGATGTCGTACTCGCACGAGTGGCCGATGAAGATCGCCTTCTACTGCGAGCACCCGGCGACGACCGGCGGGGCGACTCCGGTGGCGGACTCCCGCCGGGTCTACCGGATGCTCGACCCCGACCTGCGGAAGCCGTTCGAGGAACTCGGCGTGACGTACGTGCGCAACTACGGCGCCGGCGTCGACCTGCCCTGGCAGGAGGCCTTCCAAACGGACGACCGGGAGCAGGTCGAGCGGTACTGCGCCGAGTCGGGGATAGACCTGCGCTGGCGGGGCGCCGACGGTTTGCAGACCCGACAGGTCCGGCCGGCAGTCCACCGGCACCCGGTCTCCGGGGAGACGACCTGGTTCAACTCCGCGCACATGTTCCACGTCGCCGGTCTCGACCCGGAGGTGCGCCGGTCCCTGACCGGGCTGCTGGACGAGGAGCAGTGGCCGCGGCACGCCTACTACGGTGACGGTTCCCCGATCGCCGACGACACCATCGAGGCGATCAGGGCCACCTACCGCGCCGCGACGGTCCGGTTCCAGTGGCGCCGGGGCGACGTCATGCTCCTGGACAACATGCTGAGCTGCCACGGCCGGGAGCCGTACACCGGTCGCCGCAAGGTCCTGGTCGCCTTCGGCGACGCGGCGGGCCTCTCCGGCAGCTCGCCCGGTTGAGCCTCGGCCCCTGCCGCCAGCGCGTCGCGCCCCCGCCGGTCCGCCAGTCCGCCCCGCGTCGATCGCGGTCCGATCCGTAGAAGGAGTGCCAGTCAATGGAAACGGACGCCATCAGAGGATATCCGCTGTCGGCGCAGCAACGGCAGAACTGGCGAGCCGACGGCACCCCGCACGGACGACCGGCCCGGCTCGTGCTTCGCGTCGACGGAGCGCTCGCCCCGGACCGGTTGTGGCTGGCGTTGCAGGCCGTCGTCGCCCGCCACGACGTGCTGCGGACCCGGTTCGTCAGCTCGGCGCACCAGCGGTTCCCGGTCCAGGTCGTGCAGGAGCAGGCCGCGGTGGCAGTCGAGCAGTGGCCCGGACGGCTGGCGGACGCGGTCGGGTCGGGAGACGACCGGATGGTGGTCAGCCTGGTCGACACCGGGCCCGGGACGTGGCTGTTCACGGTGCGACTGCCCGCCGGCCTCGCCGACCGGCTCAGCCTCGAGGTGATCTCCAGGGACCTGGCCGCGGCCTACCGGGGCGACCCCCTGACGCCGCCCGTGCAGTACGTCCAGTTCGACTCGTGGCAGCAGGTCGCGACGGGCGACGCCGACGAGGAGGAACTCGACCGCCTGCTGGACCACCTCGCGGCCGGCGTGCCGACGCTTACGGAGGTGGCGGCCGACGCCGCCCGGCAGACGGCCGACCAGCCGGCGACCGGTGCGTTGGTGCGGGTGCCGCTGGCGGACCCGGACAGGCTGCGGGCGCTGGCGGAGGCGGCCGGGCTGCCCGTGGAGCATCTGGTGGAGGCCACCTGGTCGGTGCTGTTGGCGCGCCGGAGCGGGCAACCGGCCCCGCTCGTCGGCCGGATCGTCGACGGACGATGCTTCGACGAACTCCGCGAGACGGTCGGTCCCGTCGCGGTGACCGTGCCGATCCGGACACCGCTGCGCCCGGAGGACCCGATCAGGCGGGTCGCCACGGAACTCGCGGCCCGGGTGGATCGCGCGCGGGCCTGGCAACAGGACTGGGCATGGCCGGACGGCGCCTGGTCCGACGGCAGGGCCGGTGCGTACCGACTGCCGTACCAGTTCGAGTGGCTCACCGTCCAGCCGTCGTTCCCCGGTGGCGAGGTCGAGTTCACCGTCGTCGAGCGGGACGTGCCCGACCGGCGGGTCACGGCCCGGCTGGTCGGTGTCGACGACGGCGCCCGCCTCAGCCTGCACGTCGAGACCGCCTCGCCGACCGGGACGGCCGCCGACCTGGCCGCCGGACTGGGCGTGCTCCTGGCCGGGCTGGTGGACCTCGAACAGCGGGTGGACGACGTCGAGACGATCGGTCCGCCCGAGCGGGACCGGCTGCTGCACCAGTGGGGCGCCGGCGGCGCCGCGACCGGTGGCGGCACCGTGCACGAGGCGTTCGGGAAACAGGCCCGCGAGACACCGCAGGCCGTCGCGCTGCGGTGCGGATCGCGCCGGCTGACCTTCGCCGAACTCGACGGGGCCACCGACCGGCTCGCCGGTGCGCTCCGCGCGGGCGAGGTAGGAACGCGGGACCTGGTCGGGGTGTGGGGCGAGCGCTCCACCGACACGGTCGTGGCGATGCTGGCCATCCTCAAGGCCGGTGGCGCCTTCGTACCGCTGGACCCGGACTACCCGGACGAGCTGCTGGCCCACATGATCGCCGAGGCCAGCGTCCGGCTGGTCGTGGCGCCGCGCACGGCACATGCCCGGCTGGAACGGCTGGGCGTGCGGCCCTGCGATCCCGAGTCGGCCGGCGCGGCAGGCGCCGGCCCGACGACGCCCGGCCCGAGCGGCCCCACGGACCTTGCCTACGTGGTCTTCACCTCGGGTTCGACCGGATGGCCGAAGGGCGTGGCGGTCAGCCACGGCGCCCTGACCCACTACGTCGCCGCGGTAGCCGAGCGGCTCGGTCTGGAAGCCGGCTGGAGTCACGCCACGGTCGCCAGCCCAGCCGTCGACCTCGGCTACACCGCCCTCTTCGGCGCCCTGTTGACCGGGGGTGCCTTCCACGTCATTCCCCGCGACACGCTGCTGGACCCGAGCGAGTTCGGGGCCTACCAGCGCAGCCACCGGATCGACTGCCTGAAGACCACGCCCTCGCACTTCCGGGCGCTGCTGCGAGGGGGCACAACGGACGTCTACCCCCGCCGGCGACTGGTCCTCGGCGGCGAGTCCCTGGAACGCGGCTGGCTGACCGGCCCGCCCGCCCCGCCCGCCGGTTGCGAGGTCGTCAACCACTACGGCCCCACCGAGACGTGCGTCGGGGTGCTGGTCCAGCGCGACGCGCTGCGCCGGCCCGCCGACTCCGACGACGAGCGAGTGCCGCTGGGCAGGCCGTTGGCCGGCGCGACGGTGCGGGTGCTGGACCACCGCTTGCGCCCGGTGCCCGTCGGCCTGCCGGGCGAACTCCACATCGGCGGCGCCGGCCTGGCCGAGGGCTACCTCGCCCGGCCGGACCTGACGGTGGAGCGCTTCGTCCCGGACCCGTTCGGCACCGACCCGGACGCCCGGCTCTACCGGACCGGTGACCTCGTCTCCTGGTTGCCCGACGGCACCCTGCGGTTCGAGGGCCGGACGGACGAGCAGGTCAAGGTCCGCGGCCACCGGGTGGAGCCGGGCACGGTCCAGCGGCAGCTCGAGGAGCATCCGGCCGTGGGGCACGCGGTGGTTCGGACCGTCCCGGACGCCGGCGGCGACCCCCAGATCGTGGCGTACGTCGTGCCCGGCGAGGCGTACCTGCGGCGGCGGGCGGAGGAACTGAGCCAGGCGCAGGTCGACGGCTGGGAGAACGTCTTCGAGGAGGTGTACGACGTCGACGCCGCCACGGTGGACGGGGCGTTCGACCTGACCGGTTGGCAGAGCAGCTACACCGGGGAGACGTTGACCGCCGAGGAGATGCGGGAGGCCGTCGACGGGATCGTCGACCAGGCACTGGACCTGCCGCACGAGGCGGTGCTGGAGGTGGGCTGCGGCACGGGTCTGCTCCTGTCCCGGATCGCGCCCCGGGCACGTCGATACGTTGCCACCGACATTTCGGCGGCGGTGCTCCGCACCGTGGGCGCGTGGGTGGCGCGGGAGCCGCTGCGGTACCCGTCGGTGGAACTGATGCGGCGCTCCGCCGACGACTTCTCCGGCCTGGCGGACGACAGTTTCGACCTGGTGCTGCTCAACTCGGTGGTGCAGTACTTTCCCTCCGCGGCCTATCTGCGTCGGGTGCTGGCCGAGGCGGTACGGGTCACCCGGCCAGGCGGCCACGTGCTGGTCGGGGACGTCCGTGACCTGCGGCTCGTCGAGGCGTTCCACGCCTCGGTGCGGCTGCACCGAGCCGACCCGCAGGCCGGGATCGCGGCGCTGCGCCGAGAGGTGCGCTTCGCCGTCGAGGACGAGGGTGAGCTCCTCGTCGCGCCCCGCTTCTTCGCCTCGTCCGTCGCGGCGACGCCGGGGGTGGCGGCACTCGACGTCAACCTCAAGCGCGGCAGTATTCACAACGAGCTGACCGGCTTCCGCTACGACGTCCTGCTGCGGGTCGGTGCGCCGCGCGCGGAACAGGGACGGCCGGCGGAGATCGTGTGGTCCGACACCGCGGGCGAGCCGGCAGACCTGCTCGCGCTGACGGCCGAGACCGACGCCGGACTGCTGCTGCGGGATGTCCCGGACGCGCGGACCGGCGAAGCTCTCGCCCGCTGGGCGGCGATGTGTCGGGCACCGGAGGACAGCACCGTCGGCGAGGTGACGGCCGCCGCGCCGGTGGCGCGGACCGCCGTCGACCCGCAGCGGTGGTACGACCTCGGGCGGGAGAAGGGCCTGGCCGTCTCCGTGCAGCCGGCCCGGTCCGGTCGAATCGGCTGCTACGACGTCCGGGTACGGCGACGCGGCTGCCCGGCGTCCTGGTCGTCGCCCGACGTGACCGGGCCGGGCACCGACCACAACCTGCCCTTCCTGCCCGGACTGGGCCGCGAGCTGGCCGGCCAGCTGCGTGCCTTCCTCGAACAGCGGTTGCCCCAGCACATGGTCCCGGCGCACCTGCTCGTGGTGCCCGAGCTGCCCATCGGTCCGAGCGGAAAGCTGGACGTCGGCCGGCTTCCGGATCCCAGACCGGCGCGCGACGACGCCGACCGGGTGTTGCCGAGGTCGCCGGTGGAGGAGGCCGTCGCGGGCATCTGGCGCGACGTGCTGGGGCTGCCCGAGGTGGGGGTGTTCGAGAGCTTCTTCCAGCTCGGCGGCCACTCGCTGCTCGCGGTGCAGGTGGCCTACCGGATCCGTGAGGAGCTCGGGGTCGAGCTGTCGCTGCGGGACTTCTTCGCGGATCCGACCGTCGCGGGACTGGCGCAGTGCCTCTTCCAGCTGCTGCTCGACCAGGACGCCGCCGCGTAGCCGTCGGCCAGCCCAACCAGAAAGTAGCCCTGTGGCGCCGGGTACGGCGTGGAAGGACGGGATCAGATGGGGTCAGCGGTTCGGGAATATCCCGCGTCGTACGCGCAGCGCGGCATGTGGCACGCCTTCGAGCTCGCCCCGGAGAGCTCGGTGTACCACGTGACCGTACGGGCCGACGTCTCCGGCCACCTCGACATGGCGGCCCTCCGGGCCGCGGCCGGGCGGCTGGCGCAACGGCACGACGTCCTCCGGACCACCTTCCGGTCGACGGGCGACGAGTTGTCCGCCCGGGTCCACGACGACCTGCCGGTGCCGGTCACCGAGGTGCACGTCGCGGATCGCGACCCGGACGGCTTCGAGGACCGGGTCCGGCACGAGGCCCGGATCCCGTTCCGGCTGACCGAGGAGGGACCGCTGCGGATCGTGCTGCTCGACGGGGCGCCCGACCGGCAGGTCCTGCTCTTCGTCTTCCACCACATGTCCTGGGACTTCGAGTCGATCGTGCTGGCATTGCGCGAACTCGGGGAGCTGTACCAGGACGGGCTCACCCGGGCCGGCCGGGACCCGGGCGGGACTCACCGGGAGGGGGCGGCGGGCTACGCCGCCTTCGCCGAGTGGGAACACACCTGGGTCGCCGGGCCGGAAGGCGAGGAGTCGCAGGCGTACTGGGCGCAGCAGTGGGCGGACCTGCCCGAGGCACTGGACCTGCCGTCGCGGCGCCCCCGCCAGGCGGCGCGCAGCTACACGGGCGCCATGCACTGGACCGAGCTGGAACCGACCCACGTCACCGGGCTCGACCAGCTCGCCCGGGACGCCGGGGTCACCCGCTACGCGGTGCTGCTGACCGCCTTCACCGTGCTGCTCAGCCGCTTCGCCGACCAGCACGAGGTCACCGTCGGGCTCGCCGGCAGCCAACGGACCCTGCCGGAGCACCGGTGGACGCTCGGCAACTTCGTCAACCCGCTGGTGCTGCGGAGCGACGTACGGCCGGAGCGGACCTTCCGCGACCTGGTCACCGCGGGCAGCCGGACGGTCTTCGCGGCCCTGCGCCACCGGATCGTGCCCTTCCCGCTGCTCGTGCAGCGGCAACGACCCGACTACGACACCAGTAGGGCGCCGGTGTTCGACGTCCTGTTCGCCTACGACAAGCCGCACAACCGCGACCAGGACCTCCTGGCCCGGTTCGTGGCGGGCCGGGGCGAGACGCGCTGGGGCGACCTGCTGCTGCGCAGCCGGCCACTGGACTGCGCCGAGACGTTCTACGACCTGACCACCTACGTCTTCGACAGCAGCAGCGCGGTCGCCGTGCGGTGGGAGTACAACACCGACGTCCTCACCGACGAGGCCGTCGCGGGACTGGGCCGACACTTCGGCGCGCTGCTCAGCGCACTCCTGGCCGCGCCCGACACACCGGTGGGGGAACTGGTCGTCGACGAGCCGGCCGAATCCGTGGCCACCCAGGAGACCGGGATCAGCACGGCCAGCCTCGTGGCGGCCCACGCCGCCGCGGCACCCGACCGACCGGCACTGCACTGTGCCGGCCGGGTGCTCAGCTACGGCGAGCTGCACAGGTCGGTGGAGCGACTGGCCGACCAGCTCCGTGCCGTCGGCGCCGGCCCCGGGACCGAGGTCGCGATCCGGTTGCCCCGGTCGGTCGGACTCGTGGTCGCGCTGCTCGCCGTCGACCGGGTGGGCGGCAGCTGCCGGCTCGTGGACCCGCACCTCGACCCGCCGCCGGGATCGGTGCACCTGGTGGTGACGGAGGCCGGGATCACCCGGAACTCCGGTGCCGCCGACGCGGGCCCGCCGGCGACGACGGACGGCGACGGCGGCCACCTGGAACTCCTGCTGGCGCGGTATCCGCTCGACGGGCGCGACCGGGTGCTCCAGCACGAACCGGTCACGTCGCGGACCCCGTTGGCGGAGTTCCGGTGGCCGCTGGCGGCCGGCGCCCAACTGGTCCTGGCCCCGCCGGACGCGGACGGGGAACCGGCGGGCCTGGCGGCCCTGCTGGCCCGGGAGCGGCCGACCGTGGTGCAGTTGCGCACCGAGACGTTGCCGGCGGCGGTGATCGAGCCGCTGCCGCCGCTGCCCGGCCTGCGGCGGGCGTTGTGCCGGGGAGACGTGCCGAGCCTGGCCCAGGTGCGGCAACTGCGCCGCTGGACGGGTGTCGAACCCGACCATCTCTATCTCGTCGACGGGACACCGGTCGGCGCACTGTCGGAGGTCGACACCGCCGACGGCTTTCCGCTCCTGGACCGCCTTCCGCCCGGCGTACGGCCGCAGCTGCTGGACGCCGACGGACATCCGGTGCCGCCGCACGCCGTCGGGGTGCTGACGCTGTCCGCCCCGGCACCCGCTGGCTCCCCGGCGCAGACGTCCGGGCCCGGCATCCTGACCTGCACCGGTCGTCTCGCGCGGCGGGAGGCCGACGGGCGGATCCGCCTGCACGGCAGGGCCTCGCGCCGGGTGCGGGTCGGCGGCTACCGGGTCGACCTCGACGAGGTGGAGCGGCTGCTCGAGGCGCAGCCGGCGGTGCGGGAGGCGGTCGTGGTGACCAGCGAGGACCAGGGGCGGGCCCGGATGGCCGCCTTCCTGGTGCCCCACCGCGCCGACGGGTCCGGGCTGCGGGAACTGCGCGAGGCGCTGTCCCGGCAGCGGGCGCGCTACCTCGTGCCGGCGGAGTTCCACCGGATCGCCCAGGTGCCCCGGGACCGGCACGGCCGGATCGATCTGGCGGCGCTGACCGCGCCGGCCGCCGACCCGGATTCCGAGTACACGCCTCCGGCCACCCCGCTGGAACGGGAACTGGCGCTGATGTGGGGCGACCTGCTCGGCGTCGAGAAGATCGGCCGGCACGACGACTTCTTCCACAGCGGCGGGCACTCGCTGCTCGCCACCCGGGTCTCCGCCGAGGTCAAGGACCGGTTCGGCGTCGCCTTGCCGGTGCGGACCATCTTCGTCTCCTCCACGCTCGAGCGTTACGCGGTCGCTGTCCTACAGGCACTGGTCGAGGTCGCCGGGGCGGAGCTGGTCCACCACGACAAGGCGGACGCCGGCACGGCGACCGGGCGCCGGCGACCCATCGAGAGCGGAGGACGAGATGACCCGAACGCGTGACTGGTGGGGTTCCGCCCTGCTCCAGCGCGGCGGCGACGACGAGGTGTGGGCGTGGGGCAGCCACGCGGTGACGCACGCCGGACTTCGGGAGGCCGTGGCGCGCCTGGCCGCCCGGTTCGAGGCGGCGGGCGTCGGGCCGGGAGCCAGTGTCGTGCTGCGGCTGCCGCCGTCCCTGACCCTGATCCAGTCGATGCTCGCCCTCTGGTCGCTCGGCAGCCAGGTCATCCTGGCGGACGTCCGGCTGAAGCCCTCGGAGGTGGCCCGCACCCTGGATCTGCTCCGCCCGACCCACCAGGTCCACTCCACCGACGCCCACCAGCCGTTCACTCCGTTCCGCGACCGGTGCGAGGTCCTCGTCGAGAGGCTGCCGGAGGGTTCCGCGGCCGTCGCGGACGTGGTGCTGGTGCAGCTCAGCTCGGGGTCGACCGGGCTGCCGAAGGTGATCGGCCGCAGCGCCGAATCGCTCCTGTCGGAGCTGCGCCGGCACGCCGACATCGCGGGCATGCCCGGACCGGGGGAGCGGGTGCTGGTGCTCAGCTCGATCATCCACGCGTTCGGACTGATGGCCGGTGTGCTCCACGCGCTGCGCGTCGGCGCCCAGGTGGTGTTCGCCGACCGTCTCCAGCCGGACGACCTGCTGCACCGGGCCCGTACCGCCGAGGTGGCGGTGATCCTCGGGGTGCCGGCCCACTTCGACCTCCTCGCCCGCGCCTCCGGCGAGGAGCGGATGCCGCGACTGCGGGTGGCCGCGTCGGCGGGGGAGGCCCTCACCGCCGCGGTCCGGCAGCGCTTCCTCGACCGGTACGGGGTCCGGCTCGGCCAGGAGTACGGCATGACCGAGGTCGGCGTCATCGCCGCCGACCTTCGCGGGGAGCATCCCACGCCCTCGGTCGGCACGTTGGCGCCCGGGATCGAGGCCCACAGCGTCGGCGGTGAACTGCGGGTCCGGCTGGAGCGCTCGCCCTACCTGTACGCCGAAGGCAGCGACCGCCACGCGGACGGCTGGTTGCGTACCTGCGACCGGGGTGAGCTGGACCCGGTCACCGGAGCCCTGCGGCTCGCCGGACGGACGGACAGCCTCGTCGCGGTCGGCGGTCTCAAGGTCGATCTCGGCGAGGTGGAGGCGGCGCTGCGGGAGCACGCCGGGGTTCGTGACCTGGTGGTGGTCTTCGGCGATGGCATCGAGGCCCACGTCGAGGCGGAGCCCAGCGTGGACGCGACGGCACTGATGGCGTGGTGCCGGGAGCGGCTCAGCGACTACAAGCTTCCCCGCCGGATCTACCTCGTGCCGGCCATCCCGCGCAACGCGACCGGCAAGTTGCTCCGCAATCGGGACCTGCTGCACGCCGCGTACGACGGGTCGGGGCCGGCGTGACGGAGCCCGTTCCCACCAGCCAACGTCCCCGGTGGCGGGACGCCACCGTCCGAAATGGAGTAATGATGCAGGCAGCGGTCCGGTCGTACGTCAGGGAGTCGATCGAGAAGATGACGGGGAACCGGGTTCCGGAGGAGTGCGACGACGACACACCGCTCGGCTACGGCGGCCTGGAGCTCGAATCGCTGTACCTGATGGAACTCACGGTCCAGGTGGAACGGGAGTACGGCGTGAACCTCGGCCTGGACCTCGCCGAGCTGCCCGGTTACACGATCGGTGACCTCGTCCGCCGGGTGTCCGGCGTGGCCGAGGGGCGGCCCGGATCGGAGAGCCGGCCGTGACGGACCTCGACGAACTCCGTACCCTGCTCGCCGAACAGCCGACGATCTTCGGCGGCGCCGACCTGGACGTCGACACGGAACTGGCGTTGGACTCGCTGGCGACGGTCTGGCTGGTGCACCTCCTCAGCCGGCGCTACGGCATCGACGAGCGGGCGCTGGAGCCGCTGACGGCGGAGTTCACCTCGATCCGGCGCATCCACGCCCACGTCAGCAGGCTGGCCGGGCCGGCCCCGGACCCCCTGCCCGGCAGCCGGTCATGACCAGGAACGTGGTGATCACCGGGTTCGGCATCTTCACCGCCTTCGGATTCGGCGCCGAGCCGCTGCGTACGGGGGTCTTCGGCGGTAACCCGGCCTTCGCGCCCGTCACCCGGTTCGACACCGCGTGCTTCCGGGCGCGGCACGCCGCCACCCACCGGTGGGCGTCGGGCGATCCGGACGCGACCCCGAGGCAGATCTCGGTCTTCCTGGAGTGCGCGCGGGCGGCGCTGGCGATGGCCGGTCCGCCCGACCCGGCCGCGATTCCGGTTCTGATCGGCACCCAGGGCGACTACACCGCCGTCACCGACTTCTGGTCGACGCCGGAGGCCGCGCGGGGGACCGACCCGGACGCCGGGGCCGCCGGGCTGGCCGCCTGGCTACCGCGGCGGCTGGGTACGGAACTCGGGCTGGGGGAGCCCCGCACGGCCTTCATCAACGCCTGCGTCGCGTCCACCAACGCGATCATCCACGGCGCCCGGCTCGTCGCCGCGGGGCGGGCCGACGCCGTGCTCTGCGGCGGCGCCTACCTGGTGGAGCGGGAACTGTTCGCCAAGTTCGACTCGGGGGCGGCGTTCGCGGTGGACGGACGGATCCGCCCGTTCAGCCGGGACCGGTCCGGGCTCCTGCTCGGCGACGGGGTGGCGGCTCTGGTGATCGAGTCGGAGCAGAGCGCGGTGGCCCGGGGCGCCGAGCCATTGGTCCGGCTGGCGGGTTGGGGCATGGCGGCGGACGCCTACCACGTCGTGCGCCCCGATCCGGCCGGGTCGGGGATGGCCCTCGCCATGAACCGGGCCCTGCGCCGGGCCGGCGTCCGGCCGGAACGGATCGGCTACGTCAACGCCCACGGCACCGGTACCGCGGCCAACGACAGCGCCGAGGCCACCGCGCTGTCCCGGGTCTTCGGGCCGGGCGCCGGCGGCGTCCCGGTCAGCTCGACGAAGAGCACGACCGGGCACCTGCTCGAGGCGGCGGGAGCGGTGGAGGCCGTCATCACCATGGTGGCGCTGCGGACCGGCCTGGTGCCGCCCACCGCCGGCTTCACCGAACCCGACCCGAACTGCGAACTCGACCCGGTGGCCAACCAGGCACGGCACACCTCGCCACGCCTGGCGGTGAGCCTCAACGCCTCGTTCGGAGGAGTGAACGCGGCCCTCGTGATGGAGCGACTGTGACGAAGGTCTTCGACGACGCGACCCGTGCAGGCTGTGCCGCCGAGCAGGTCGGGCCGGGGCCCGGCACCGAGATCGTGGCCACCGCCGCGGTCACGCGGGGACCGGCCGACGACCCCCGCGGGCCGGTCCGCTCCCGGGACTACGACCTGCCCGGTTTCGTGGAGTCCCGGTTCAGTCCGCTCGTGCACGAGGCGGCGCAGCTGTGCCTCGGAAAGCCCGGGGCCAGCCACGCCGACGACTGGCGGGAGAGCACGGCGATGCTCCTGGTCGGCACGTTCGGGGACGCCGTCACCGCCGACACGGCGAGCACCCGCCTGCTGGCCGGACTGGTGCACAACCCGCTGCTCTTCTACCAGTCGGTGCCCACCTCCGTGCTGGGCCATCTCGCCCGCGAGTACGGCATCACCGGCGAGATCTCCTGCCTCTCGGTGGACCGCGACGTCTGCGCGCCGGCACTGGCCGCGGCGGAACTGATCCTCCACGACGGCGACATGCGCCAGGTCCTGGTCATCGGCGTCGAACTGGCGGCGACGCCCCGTACCGCGCCGGCCTACCGCAGCGCACAGTTGCCCTACCTGACGGCACCCCGCCACGACGTGGCCGCGGCTGTCCTGCTGCGGAGCACCGACCCGACCGTCCCGACCGTCGACCGGACGCCGGCGGGCCTGCCGGCTCCGGTGGAGTTCGGCAGCCTCAACGAACTCGTACGGCTCTGTACCGGCGCCAGCCGGCGGGTACCGGCCGCGACGCCACCAGCAACGAAGGAGAACTGAGACATGACCGGCATCCCCCTGCTCTGCCTGCCGTTCGCCGGAGCGGGTGCGAGCTACTACTCGCCATGGCGCGACCGCGACGAGCGGGTCCAGGTGCGTCCGTTGCAGCTCCCAGGCCGGGAGAACCGGCTCGAGGAGGAGCCGTGCACCGAGGTGCGGGCCGCGGTCGACGACCTGGTGCGCAACCTCCCGCCAGCGGTGACCGGTGGAACGGCGGTGGCGGTGTTCGGGCACAGCCTGGGCGCGGTACTCGCCTTCGAACTGGTCCGCCGCCTGGAGACGGCCACCGGTGTCGTGGTCCGGCACCTGTTCGTCTCCGGTTCCCCCGGGCCGTGGTCGGTGCGGGAGAACGGGGCCAGCGGCCTCACCGACGAGGCGTTCCTGCGCCGGGTCCGGGAGTTCGCCGGGTACGAGCACCCGGCGCTGGCCGACGAGGAACTGCGCGACCTGATCCTGCCCGCGATGCGTGCCGACGTGCAGATGCACGAGAGCTATCGGGCGGCGCCCGACGCGCGGGTGGCGGCGCCGGTGACGGTGCTGCGGGGTGCCGAGGACGCGCTCGTCGCCGAGGACGAGGCCGCGCAGTGGCGGGCGGCCACCCTCGGCGACTTCCGGCTGATGAACCTCCCCGGTGGGCACATGTACCTGACCGACCAGGTCGACGCGATCCTGGGCCTGGCGGGGGAGACGCTGGCCGAGGCGGCCCCGGTATCCGGCGGAGCGCGATGAGGCTCGACGGGAAGGTCGCCGTCGTCACCGGCGCCGCCCGGGGTCTCGGCCGGGCCTGCGCCGTCGCGTACGCCGACGAGGGAGCCGCCCTGGTCCTGACCGACGTCGCAGCGGACATCGACGGCGTGCCGTACCCGCTGGGCTCACTGAGCCAGCTGGAACACACCGCGGAACTCTGCCGGGACCGAGGTGCCCCGGTGCTGGTACGCACGGCGGACCTGCGGTCCACGGCGCAGGTGCAGCAGGTGGTAAGCGACACAATGGACCGGTTCGGTCGGGCCGACGTGCTGGTCAACTGCGCGGGTATCGCCGCACCGTCGGGGCAGTCGACCCAGGAGATCACCGAGGCCCAGTGGCTGCTCATGATCGATGTCGACCTCAACGGCGCGTGGCGCATGATCAGGGCGACGGCCCCGGGGATGCTCGCGCAACGCGCGGGCAGCATCATCAACGTCTCCTCCACCGCCGGACTGGTCGGCTACCGCAACTTCGCGGCCTACGTCGCGGCCAAGCACGGCCTGATCGGCCTGACGCGGGCGGCCGCCCTGGACTTCGCGCCGCTGAAGGTACGCGTCAACGCGTTGTGCCCGGGTTCGGTGCGGGACAGCGAGCCCTTCGAGGGGCGGATGCTCTCGGAGATCGCCCGATCCCTGGACGTCGCGGTGGCCGACCACGAAGAGACCTTCCTGCAGGGGCAGCCGATGAACTCGCTGGTCGAACCGGAGGACGTCGCCTCCGCGGCGCTCTGGTTGGCGTCCGACGAGTCCCAGCGGGTCACCGGGAGCGTCGTCACGGTGGACGGTGGGTTCACCAGCCGATGACCGCGCCGCCACGTCGCTTGTCGCGGGGCCGGAGCGGTGGAGTTGGAGGTACGGATGAGCAACGAACTGCCGACCCGGCCGGTCGACCCGGCCGTGGACCCGACGCCGACGCGCCGCACCGGCGCTGACCTGCCGGCGCGTGGCTGGTCGCCGACGGACACGCACGCTGTTGCGGTGCCCCTGCCGGCCGAGGTGACGGTGACCGATGTCGAGGAGCGGATCCGCGCCCTGCCCGCCGCCCTCCCCCCGGCGCAGGGGCAGCCGGCCGGTTCCGGTCGACGGCCCGGGCCGGATTCGTACCGCCTCTGGCGGGAACACCTGCGCTCGCCGCGGGACGGAGCAGCGGCGCGGGCCTGGCGGAGCCGGGAGCTGGCCCGCCCCGTCGACCGGCGACGAGGCCCGCTGCTGCGGGCGGTGCTCGTCGAGTACGCCGACGGGCGGGACCTCGTCCTGGCCGTACACCGTTCGTTGCTGGACGGTCCAGCGCTGCGCGCCGCCGCGCTGTCGATCTGCGCGGGCGGCATCCCCGCCGAGCCGGCCGGTGCGGCCCACGAGGAGCCCGACGCCGCGCTCGAGGCCGAGGTGTGCCGCTCCTACCAGCCGTTGGGCCTCGACTCCGGGCCGGAGCGTTCGGCCGCGACGTACCGCTTGGTGCTGGACACCGCCCCGCCGGCCGACGCGGCCCGGACGCGGCTCGCCGTCGTCACGGCCGTGGCGTTGACCCTGTCCCGGCACAGCGGCGCCGAGTCGTTCGTGCTCGGCGTGGCCGTGCCGGCGGAGCGGGATCCGGCCGGCGCCGTGGCGGGGATGTCACTGGTCCCGTTGCGGATCGACGGCACCGCCACGGTCACGGAGCTGACCGCCGCCGTCGCCTCGGCCCTGACCCGCTTCCGTCCCTGCCTGCACCGGCCGGAGCTGCACCGGCAGCTGATGTCCTCAGCCGACCGGCTGGACACCGCCGCGCTGGTCTTCGACCTGTCGCCCCACGCCCCGTCGGTACGGTATGAGGCCGGCGAACTGGCGGCCTTCCCACTGACCTTCCTGGTCACCCTGGGTGACGGCGGAGACCTGCGGCTCACGGTCCGCTCGGCCGACGGCCGCGTCGACGGCACCGGGCTGGCGGAGTTCTGCCGTCGCCTCGATCACGTGTACCGGCAGCTGCGCCACGGGCCGGACAGCACGGTGGTCGCCGGGGTGGCCCTGCTCCCGGCGGACGAGCAGCGCGCGGTGCTGTCCCTCGGCGCGGGCGGGCCGTGCCCGCCGGCGCCCTGGCCCACCATCGTCGCGGCCGTGGCGGCGCAGGCCGCCCGCAGGCCGGACGCGCCGGCACTCGTCGAGCCGGGGACGACGACCGTGACCTACGGGGAACTCGATCGGCGCAGCGCCACCCTCGGTCGGGCACTGGCCGCGATGGGCGTGGGACCGGGCACCCGGGTGGGCGTCTGTCTGCCTCGGTCCGCGGAGCTGGTGGTGGCGTTGCTCGCCGTGCTGCGCACCGGCGCTGCCTACGTGCCGATGGATCCGGCCTATCCGCAGGAGCGGTTGCGGTTCACGGCCGCCGATGCGGACCTCACCCTGGTGATCGGGGACCAGTCGTTCCCGGCGGACTCCTCGCTGCCGGTCCGCTCCCTGGCGGACCTGACCGCGTCCGCCGTGTCGGCCGCACCCGCCGGTCCGGCACCGGGACCCGACGACCCGGCGTACGTCATCTACACCTCCGGTTCGACCGGACGGCCCAAGGGCGTGGTCGTCCCGCACCGCAACGTGGTGAACCTGCTCGCCGCCACCCGCGACGAATACGGGTTCGGTCCGGCGGACACCTGGACGTTCTTCCACTCGGTCGCCTTCGACTTCTCGGTCTGGGAGATCTGGGGCGCGCTGATGACCGGGGGACGCCTGGTGGTGGTCTCCTACCCGCTCGCCCGGTCGCCGGAGGACTTCCACGAACTGCTCAGGGCCGAGTCGGTGACCGTGCTCAACCAGACCCCGTCGGCGTTCGCCCAGCTGGCTGCCGTGCCGGCCGGTCCGGCCCGGCTGGCGCTGCGGCTGGTCGTCTTCGGCGGCGAACCGTTGGACGCGGGCATGCTCGCCCGCTGGTTCGACCGACGTCCGGAAGGCTCGTGCCGGATGGTGAACATGTACGGGATCACCGAGACGACGGTCCACGTGACCGCCGAGACGATGCGTCGTCGCCACGCTCTGGAGGGCTCCCGCGTGGTCGGCCGGGCGTTGCCCGGTTGGTCGGTCTCCGTCCGTGACCCGCGGGGAGCGGTGCTGCCTCCCGGCGTACCCGGGGAGATCTGGGTCGGCGGGGCCGGGCTGGCACTGGGCTACCTCAACCGCCCCGAGCTGACCGCGGAGCGTTTCGTCACCGACCCGCTCACCGGCGAGCGCGCGTACCGCAGCGGTGACCTCGGGCGGCTGCTGCCCGACGGGCGGCTGGAGCACCTGGGAAGGATCGACCGGCAGGTCAAGATTCGCGGGCACCGCATCGAGCTCGACGAGATTCGCGAGGTCCTGCTGGAGGATGCCTGCGTGCGGGCCGCCGCCGTGGTGGTCCGCGCCCATCAGGGCGACCAGGCGGACCTGCGGCTGCGGGCGTACGTGGTCGCGGCTTCCGGCGCGTCACCGCTCGGCGTGCGTCGCCGGGCGGCCCGCCTGCTGCCCGACTACATGGTCCCGGCGACGGTCACCTTCGTGGACAGCCTGCCGTTGACCGTCAACGGCAAGCTCGACGTCGACGCGTTGCCCGAACCGGGCCCGGCACGGACCGCGACGACCGACGCCGCGGAACTCTCTTCCGACACACCCGTCGGGATCTGCAGGGTCTGGGAGCGGCTCTTCGGGGCGCCCGTCAACCCGGAGGACGACTTCTTCGAACTGGGCGGGAACTCCCTGCTGGCCCTCAGGATGTCGGCGCAGTTGCAGGAGGCGGGACTACCACCGGTGCCGGTCCGCCAGTTGTACCGGCAGCCCACGCCCCGAGGGATCGCGGCCTACTACGACAGTTTGTCGAGTGCCTCATGACCGGTCAGGATGCCGGCTACGGTCACCCGACCGGCGGACAGTCATGACCGGTGGCGAAGATCTCTCCCCCGTCGGGGCCGGTCGATTGGTGTGGACCGGCGCACGGACCTTCGTGCCGCTGCCGTCCAGGGCGTGCGACATCGACGTCGCCGATTCCTGGTTGGTGGACGGCGGCCGCTGCCGAGGGCTCGAGCTGCACCGCCAACGCTTCGCCGGCTCGTGTCGGCGGCACGACGTGGCACCGGGCATCGTCGACGCGTTCCTCGAGGACGTCATCGACGTCCTGCCCCGCGGCGGGCGATGGTTCCCCAGGGTCGAGTACCACGCCGGCGAGTTCCGGTTCTGGTTACGCCCGGCGCCCAGGCTCTCCGCCAGCGTCGTGCTCTGGGTGCCGGGCGTGGGCGATTCGCGGACCGAACCGTCGGTCAAGGGGCCGGACCTGGCGGCACTGGAGGCGTTGCGCGACGAGGCGGGCAGGGCGGGAGCGGGCGAGGCGTTGCTGCTCTCCCCGCAGGGCGAGGTGCGGGAGGGGGCGCTCAGCGGCCTGATGTGGTGGCGCGGCGACGGCCTGTGCGCTCCGCCCGACGGCCGTACGTACTGCCGAGCGTCACCCGGAGGCTGATACTCCGCCTGGCGGCAGAGCGTGGCCAGGCGGTCCGGTTCGAGTCCTGCCGCCTGGCCGACCTCGACGGGCTGGAGGTCTGGTCGATCAGCGCCCTGCACGGCATCCGGTCGGTTTCGGGCTGGCAGGGCGCCGCCCTGGTGCCCGGAGAGGGTCGGCACGCCGCCGACTGGCAACGGCAGCTGCTCTCGCTGGCCGTTCCGCTGCCGGAGCCGCGAGTCGCTCCGACTGCGTCGTGAAGCTCCCGTCAGGGCTGCACTGCGCGTACGGGTCGAACCCGTCTGCGCTGGCGAGGGCGCGCGCACTCTCCTGGGCGTGGAACAGCGCCGCTCCCTCGTAGGCTGAGCCGCACAGTTCGGGGAGGAGGCTGAGGTGACGGAGACGACCGTGGCCGAGGTGATGGCCGAGTTGGCCGCGCTCGAGGACCCGAAGGCGCGCGAGGTGAACAGGAGACACGGTGACGACCACGGTGTGCACCTCGGCAAGCTGCGCGCGCTCGCGAAGCGGCTCAGGACGCAACAGGAACTCGCGTGCCAGCTCTGGGCGACGGACGACACCGCGGCGCGGCTGCTGGCGATCCTGATCTGCCGCCCGAAGGCGTTCGGGCGTGACGAGCTGGACGTCATGTTGCGCGGGGCGCGCACACCCAAGGTGCACGACTGGCTCGTGAACTACGTGGTGAAGAAGAACCCGCACTCCGAAGAGCTGCGCCTGGCGTGGTCCGCCGATCCCGATCCAGTGGTGGCGAGTGCCGGCTGGGCCCTGACCGCCGAACGCGTGACGAAGAGGCCCGAAGGCCTCGACCTCGAAGGACTGCTCGACGTCATCGAGGCGGAGATGAGAGACGCGCCGGATCGCCTGCAGTGGGCGATGAACGAGTGCCTGGCTCGGATCGGGATCGAGCACGCCGGGCACCGCGCCCGTGCGATCGAGATCGGTGAGCGCCTGGGGGTGCTCAAGGACTACCCGACCTCCCCGGGCTGCACGTCTCCGTTCGCGCCCGTCTGGATCACCGAGATGGTGCGCCGGCAGCAGGGCAGCTCGTGAGGAACCGGTGACGAGCGCAGCGTACTGACGGGCAGATCCCGTCGGCCTGGGAACGACAAAGGCCGCGCGTGCGGGGCCGGAGAACAACAAAGGCAAGGAGGAGAACTCCTTGCCACCATTAACATATACCGCACCCCAGGGCTTGCGGCAAGACCCCGGTCGTGGCGCAGAATCGTCGGCCGAGCGCGGGAATCGGCACACCATGGGGGATTCATGTTCGATGTGATCATTGTTGGCGGCGGCCCGACCGGCATGATGCTGGCGAGTGAACTGCGTCTTCGGGGCGTCCACGTGCTCGTGCTCGAGAAGGACGCCGAGCCGCCGCCGTTCGTGCGGTCGCTCGGGCTGCACGTGCGCAGTATCGAGGTGATGGATCAGCGAGGGCTGTTGGAGCGGTTCCTCGAAAACGGCAGGCAGTATCCGCTCAGGGGATTCTTCGCGGGCATCGAAAAGCCCGCCCCGACCGGGCTGGACACCGCCCACGGATACGTGCTCGGCATTCCGCAGACGCTCACCGACCGGCTGCTCGCCGAGCACGCGGTCGAAGTCGGGGCCGAGATCCGGCGCGGTTGTGCGGTGGTCGGGTTGGCGCAGGACGACGACGGCGTGACCGTACACCTTGGAAGTGGAACCGCGACCGCGTTGCGGGCGCGGTTCGTCGTCGGCTGCGACGGTGGGCGCAGCACCGTTCGGAAACTGCTCGGGGTCGGATTCCCCGGCGAGCCGTCGAAGATCGACACCCTGCTGGGCGAGATGGAGGTGACGGCGTCCCCGGAACACCTCACCGAGGTGATGACCGAGGTGCGCAGGACCGAGAAGCGGTTCGGGATCGGGCCGTCGGGCACGCCGGGCGTGTTCCGGGCGGTCGTACCGGCGGAGGGCGTGGTCGAGGACCGTTCGGTGCCGCCGACGTTCGAGGAGTTCAAGCGACAGCTACGCAGGTACGCCGGCACCGACTTCGGCGCGCACTCCCCGCGCTGGCTGTCGCGCTTCGGCGACGCGACCCGCCAGGCCGAGCGCTACCGGGTCGGCCGGGTGTTCCTGGCCGGGGACGCCGCGCACGTCCACCCGCCCATGGGCGGGCAGGGACTCAACCTCGGCATCCAGGACTCGTTCAACCTGGGGTGGAAGCTGGCGGCGGCCGTCAACGGCTGGGCGCCGGACGACCTGCTGGACAGCTACGGGTCCGAGCGGCATCCGGTGGCCGCCGACGTGCTGGACAACACCCGCGCACAGATGCAGCTGACGACCAACGAACCCGGACCGCAGGCGGTCCGGCGGTTGTTGGCGCAGCTCATGGACTTCAACGACGTCAACCGGTTCCTGATCGAGAAGATCACGGCGATCGACATCCGGTACGACTTCGGTGCGGGCCACGACCTGCTCGGGCGGCGGCTGCGCGACGTCGGGCTGAAGCACGGACGCCTGTTCGAGCTGTTGCGCACCGGCAACGGGCTGCTGCTCGACCAGACGGGGCGGCTTTCGGTGGACGGCTGGGCCGACCGGGTCGACCACGTCGCCGACGGCAGCGACGAGTGGGACGTGCCGGCCGTACTGCTCCGGCCGGACGGGCACGTCGCGTGGGTCGGCGAGGAGCAGCAGGCGCTCGACGTCGCGCTCGCCAGGTGGTTCGGCGCCGCGGGAACTCCCACGGCCGGGTGAGGGCGGCAGGCACGTCGAAGGTGGACAACGGCGATCGCCGTACGGGGATAGGGTTCTCGCGACCGGCCCTCACGATCGGACACTCGGATGACGTTCTCCAGGACGACGGCCACGCCGCGGTGCGACCGCCGATGATCGACCCGCGACAGGCCCACGACGTGGCCCACGCGATCGCCACGGCGGCCCTGGGCCGGGACCCCGGCCCCATGATCGTCGGCGACAGCCTCTCGCACCACGTCTACCTGGGGGCGGACGTCGTCGTGAAGGTCATCGAGGCCGACCGCCACTCGCGGCTGGACCGGGAGATCGCCCTCGCGCCCCACCTGCCCGCCGGCATCACGGCGCCGCTGCTCGACAGCGGGCGCTACGAGCTGGAGACCCGCGAGGTCCGCTACGCCTGCTACGCCCGCGCGCCCGGGGCGACGCCCGGCATGGACATGCCCGGCGTGGACGAGGTGACCGCGCGCCTGCTGGCGGCGGAGGCGGTGCAGCGGCTGCACGCACTGCACCGCTGGACGCCTGCGGCCCCCGCCCGGCAGACGCTGGCAGAGACGCTCGACCACGGCGGGTTCGTCAGCAAGGCCGCGCTCTTCGCCGAGGTGGAGAGCCTCGGCGCCCTGAACCGGGACGGGATCATCCCTCGCCGGGTGCTCGACGGTCTGGCGGCGATAGCGGAGGGCGCGCCGGCGCAGGCGAGCGTGGCCGTCCCGGTCCACGCGGACTGCCACTGGGGAAACTGGCTCGCTCGCGACCGCAGTGTGACGGCGCTGCTGGACTTCGAGTGGGCGCGCTTCGGCGAACCGATGGATGACTGGTTCTTCCTGGTCCGGTTCAGCGGCCCGCACATGGAGGCCGTCCTCGACGTCGTCGCCGACGAGACGGGGACGTCCCCGGCCACCCTGCGCCGGGAGTGCGAGGTGCGCGAGGCGAGCTACCTCGCCGCGGACCTCCGCGTCTCGCTCCAACGCCCGGACATCCCCGCGCAGACGGTTGCCGAGAACGTCCGTGACCTCGAGGAACTTGTTCTCGAAAACCCCTGGTGGCGCCACGCCCCGTGACGCCGGCTGCGGCGTGAGCGGGTGTCGGCGCGCCCTGCGGTAGACGGCGCGTGCGCGTTCCGCGCCGCCGGGCGGGCCGCGTCCCCGTGCCAACCGCCGGGGTCGGCCTCGCGCGAGGTTTGCGGCGTCGACGGCCGGGGCACGTGGCGCATGCGCGGCCGTCGATCGATGGCCGGGATGCGAACGGGGGACGGAATGGACAGACTGGTCAGGGTCGGTATGGCGGCGACGCTCGCCGTGGCGGCCGGGGTGGCGGCGCCGGCGCGCGCTGGGGCGGCGGGCGCAGGGGCCTTCGCGCCCGCGCGGTACCTCCCGACGGGGTCGACCGGGACCAACGCGGTCGCGGTCGCCGACGTCACCGGCGACGGGCGGCGTGACATCGTCGTCGGGGTGGACGCCGCCACCGGCACGCAGACGAGTTCGGTGCTGGTCTTCGCCCAGCAGGCCGACCACGGGTACGGCGCTCCCACGAGGATCCCCGCGCACGGCGGCTACAACAGCGACGTACGGCTGGCGGTCGCCGACATCGACGGCGACGGGCGTACGGACGTGGCGATGTCCTCGTCCGCCGGCGTCGACGTGTTGTTCCAGCGGGGCGGGCGGCTCGCCGCGCCGGTGCTGGTGGCCGGTGGCGCCGAGGACGTCGCGATCGCGGACGTGACCGGTGACGGGCGCCCGGACCTGGTCGTCGGTGCGAAGCAGGGCGAGGTGAGGATTCACGCGCAGAGCGCGACGCACACGTTCCCGACGCACACGACGGTCACCGGGCCGTTCACGGCCGGTGCGCCGGCGAACCAGGTCTTCGTGGCCGACCTCGACGGGGATGCCCGGGTCGACCTCGCGCAGTTCTACGGCCACGGCACGTGGGTGCGGCTGCGCCGCGCGGACGGTTCCTACGGGCCGGCGACGACCTACCGGACGCCGGCGGACGGTAACGGCCACCGCCGGGTCAGCCTCGGCGCGGCGGTCGGTGACGTGACCGGCGACGGCCGGGCCGACCTGGTGACCAGCGTCCAGGGCAACACCCCGGACGCCGCCGTCCAGGTGTTCGCGCAGGGCGTCGGTGGGCTCGCCGCGACGCCGACCAGGTATCCCGCCTACGACTGCGCCGCCGGTCTCGTGATCGGCGACCTGACCGGCGACAACCGGAACGACCTGGTCGTCGCACACGCCAACTGGTTGGCGGTGAGCGTCCATCTGCAGGTACCGACCGGAACCCTCGGCGGGTACGCGACGAACAGCGTCGACGGGGTCGGGTCCCAGGAGGACGCCCTGGCCGTCGGCGACGTCACCGGGGACGGGAAGCCGGACGTGGTCGCCGTCGCGTACGACAAGGTGGCCATCCTGCGGCAGCTCTGACGCCCCGGCGGCGTGTCGCCCACGGGGCGGTGTTCGGGCGGCCGTGTGCGATCATGATCCACAACGGAAGACAGTCGACTGTGGATTGGGCCTTGGTGACCATGAAGAGAGTGTTCTCGACCCTGATGGCACTGGTGACCGTCGCGTCGGTCATGACGGTCGGCGCACCCGCCGCCCAGGCGGCCGGCTCCTGCTCGGGCACGATCATCTACAGCCAGGTGCAGTCCTCGGGCTACGGCGAACTGGTGATCTACTACAACAGCAGCAACGGGGGCACCAACAGCGCGTGCTTCTACCACCGGGGCGCGGCCTACGGGAAGTCGGCACCCACCTTCGTGCAGATCTACCGCTGCGCCGAGCGTTCCGGTGAGGGCGCGCACTGCACCCGCTCGGGTAGCGCGGACACCGACTCCGGTGACTTCAGCTACCACGCCGGCCCGGTCGGCGTCACCGGCACGGCATCCTACTGCGTAGAGGCGGTCGGCTACATCGGCTGGGCGGGCGCGCGCCACCAGATCTACAGCCGCCGGCAGGGCTGCTGACGCATCGCCCCGGCCCGGCTGGCCCGCGGACCGCGTGCCGGCTACGGCCCAGGGGGCACTCCCGAGACCGGGGTGCCCCCTTTCGCCGTTCCCGGCAGCCTCGCGTGGCTAGCCGCGCCTGTCCCACCGGTCGGCGTCGGGGAGGGCCAGCAGTTGTACGAGGTCGCGCAGCTCGGCGGACGCGTCGTGTTCCCGCAGCGCGGCCGGCGCGTGCCGCAGCACCCACATCGACAGCGCGAGGCACGCCGTGTCCTCCTCGTCCCGCCAGCTCGACCAGGGCAGGCGGTCGACGACCAGGTCGTACGACCACTCGTCCGCCGCCGCGACCAGTCGTCGCCGAGCCGTCGGGTCGGCCAGTAGCCGCGCCCAGCTGTACAGCCACGGGGCGAGCTGTCCGCTGACCTCAGCGACGAAGGCCAGGGCCTCGTGGGCGGGGACCTTCGCCCCGGGATCCACCAGCGTGTGCTGCCACCAGGCCGCCAGGAACTCCCGTACCGCGTCGCGTTGCGCGGCGGGCCAGTCCTGCCAGCGGCCCTTGACGAACAGGCGGGCCAGGGGGTCCATTCCGGAGACGGACTCCACCTCACCCGCCGCGAGGCGTCGGGTCACCGGGGGCAGGATCCGGCGCAGCAGCGGCCCGGGGTAGTGCCAGTCCGTGGTCCAGTACGTGCGGCGGAGCAGCTCCTCGTCGAGCGGCGCGTCCGGGGTCTTGAGCAGTGCCAGCTCCTCGGCGCTGCCCCAGTGACACTCGCAGTTGGACTCCCGCCGGTGGGCGGTCATGCCTCGGAAGGCGGCGGCCACGCCCGCCAGCGCCGCGTCCAGGCGGCGGTTCACGTCGGTCAGGTCAGGGGTCACGGCGGGACCGCCTTCGAGGACTCCGGGGGCGTACGCCTGCCGAAGAGGGGGAGCCTAGACCGCGTCGCGGGCGGGTCGTACGCCAGCCTGGCAGGCCCCTTGCCGGCAAGGATTGAATGGTGGTTCAATCCTTGCGTGGTCTACCGGAGCACCGAACGCGTGAAGGCCCGGCTCAGCGCGTCCCGGGAGCGGATCATCGTCGCCGCGCTGGAGATCATGGCCGAGCACGGGTACGCCGGCTGCTCGGTCGCCGCCGTCGCCGAGCGGGCCGGGATGGCGACCGGCAGCGTCTACCGGCACTTCCCGACCAAGGCCGACCTGGTCGCCGAGGTGTTCCGCACCGCCTCGCAGCGCGAGGTGGACGCGGTGGCGCGCGCGGCGGCGCTGGAGGGCACCGTCGCCGAGCGGGTCACCGCCGTCATCGAGACGTTCTCCGGCCGGGCGCTGCGGTCGCCACGGTTGGCGTACGCGCTGCTCGCCGAGCCGGCCGACCCGGCGGTCGACGCCGAGCGGCTCGTCTTCCGCCGCGCGTACGCCGAGCTGATCGCCGGTCACGTCGCCCAGGGGGTGGCGAGCGGCGAACTTCCCCCGCAGGATCCCGAGCTGACCGCCACCGCGCTGGTCGGCGCCCTGGCCGAGGCGATGGTCGGCCCCCTGGCCGCCGGGGTCGCCGGGCCGCGCACCATCGAGCACCTGACCGCCTTCCTCCACCGCGCGCTGGGAGTGTCGCCGTGACGACGCACGAGGTCCTCAACCAGGTTCCACCGCTGGTCGGTCACGACACGGCCGACGACGCGGCGCTGCTCGACGGGCTCGAACGCGAGGGCGCCGGCTGGGCCGCCGCCGAGCTGCACGAGCTGGGCCGCCTCGGCGGTGGCGAGCAGGCGATCGAGCACGGGCGGCTGGCGAACGAGCACCCGCCGGTCCTGCGCACCCACGACCGGCACGGCCACCGCGTCGACGAGGTGGAGTTCCACCCGGCCTGGCACGAGTTGATGCGTACCGCGGTCACGCACGGCCTGCACGCCGCGCCGTGGGCGGACGACCGGCCGGGCGCGCACGTGGCCCGCGCGGCCAAGTTCTACACCTGGCGTCCCGACGCCGGCCACGGCTGCCCGATCTCGATGACCTACGCCGCCGTGCCGGCGCTGCGGCACGCCCCGGAGCTGGCCGCGCGCTACGAGCCGCTGCTCACCACCACGTCGTACGACTTCGGGCTGCGCCCGCCGCTGGCCAAGCGGGGACTGCTGGCCGGCATGTCGATGACGGAGAAGCAGGGCGGCTCGGACGTACGCGCCAACACCACCACCGCCCACCCCGAGCCGGACGGCACCTACCGCCTGCTCGGGCACAAGTGGTTCACGTCGGCGCCGATGTGCGACGTCTTCCTCACCCTCGCCCGGGCGCCGGGCGGGCTCACCTGCTTCCTCGTGCCGCGCGTCCTGCCCGACGGCACGCGCAACCCGATGCGGCTGATGCGCCTCAAGGACAAGCTCGGCAACCGCTCCAACGCCTCCGCAGAGGTCGAGTACGAGCACGCGGTCGCCTGGCGGGTCGGCGACGAGGGCCGTGGCGTGCGCACCATCATCGACATGGTCAACCTGACCCGCCTCGACTGCGTCATCGGCGCGGCGGCCGGCATGCGCCAGGGCGTGACCACGGCCGCCCACCACGCCACCCACCGGCAGGCCTTCGGCCGGTACCTCGTCGAGGCGCCCCTGATGCGCAACGTGCTCGCCGACCTCGCGGTCGAGTCCGAGGCCGCCACCGTCCTGATGATGCGCCTCGCCGGGGCCACCGACCGGTCCGCGCGCGGCGACGCCGGCGAGACCGCGTTCAAGCGGCTCGCCCTCGCCGTCGGCAAGTACTGGGTCTGCAAGCGCTGGCCGGCGCACGCGGCCGAGGCCCTCGAATGCCTGGGCGGCAACGGCTACGTCGAGGAGTCGGGCATGCCGAGGCTCTTCCGCGAGTCCCCGCTGAACTCGATCTGGGAGGGCTCCGGCAACGTCGCCGCGCTGGACGTGCTGCGCGCCCTCACCAGGGAACCCGAGGTCATGGCGGCGTTCGAGGCCGAGGTCACCGCCGCGGCCGGCGCCGACGCCCGGCTCGACGCCGCCGTACGCCGCGTGCAGGCCGAGCTGTCCGACCACGACGACGTCGAGCTGCGGGCCCGCCGGGTCGTCGAGCGGCTCGCCCTGGTCCTGCAGGGCTCGCTGCTGGTGCGGCACGGCCACCCCGCCGTCGCCGACGCCTTCTGCGCCTCCCGGCTCGGCGGCGACCACGGCCAGGCGTACGGCACGCTGCCCCGCGGCGTCGACTTCGCCGCGATCATCTCCCGCGCCGTACCCAAGGTGGGCTGACCGCCGGCGGCGGGGCCGACCGGGCCCCGACTTCGCGCGCGAGCGCCCCTTGCGGCGGTCGACCCGCCCGCCGACGTGGCGTCGCCCACTCTCCGGCGGTCGGAAATCGTACGCCGATCGTCGGTGCCGCTCGTTAGTCTGCCTGCGGACAGTGTCAGTACGTGACAGGTCGAGGCACGGCTCGCGCCGGCCACCACGGGGACCCAGGAGATTTAGTGACACAGCAATCCATCGCGACCTCGGACAAACTCGACGCCTCGGTGCTCAAGGTCGCCGGGGTCGTCGTCCTCGGCGCGATCATGTCGATCCTCGACGTGACGGTAGTGACCGTCGCCCTGCCGACCTTCCAGCGCGAGTTCAACGCGTCGTACGCCGAGGTCGCCTGGACCATGACGGCCTACACGCTCGCGCTGGCCACGGTGATCCCGCTCAGCGGCTGGGCCGCCGACCGGTTCGGCACCAAGCGGCTCTACATGATCGCCATCGCGCTGTTCACGATCGGGTCCGGGCTGTGCGCCAACGCCGACACGATCGGGCAGCTCATCGGCTACCGCGTGCTCCAGGGCCTCGGCGGCGGCATGCTCCTGCCGCTGGGCATGACGATCATGACCAGGGCGGCCGGGCCGCACCGGATCGGCCGGCTGATGGCCGTCCTGGGCATCCCGATGCTGCTCGGTCCCATCGGAGGCCCGATCCTCGGCGGCTGGCTGATCGACGTCGCGAGCTGGCACTGGATCTTCCTGATCAACCTGCCGATCGGCGCCCTGGCACTCGTCTACGCCGCACTGGCGCTGCCGAAGGACAACCCCGAGCCGTCCGAGTCGTTCGACTTCCTCGGCATGCTGATGCTCTCGCCGGGGCTCGCCCTCTTCCTCTACGGCGTCTCCTCGCTGCCCGAGACCGGCACGTTCGCCGACACCGGGGTGTGGGCGCCCATGGTGGTCGGCGGCGCGCTCCTCGTCGCCTTCGTCCTCTACTCCTTCAGGACCCGGCACCCCCTGCTCGACCTGCGGCTGTTCGCCAACCGCAACCTCACCGTCGCGGCGGTGACCATGTTCGTGTTCATCATCGCGTTCATGGGCGCCGGCCTGCTGTTCCCGAGCTACTTCCTGCAGATCCGCGGCGAGACGACGCTGGCCGCCGGCCTGCTGATGGCGCCGCAGGGCATCGGCGCGATGGTGACCATGCCGGTGGCCGGGATGCTGGCCGACCGGGTCCCCGTCGGCCGCACCGTGCCGTTCGCGCTGGCACTCATCGCCCTCGGGTTCTTCACCTTCACCCAGGTCGACCCGCAGACCTCGTACGTCCTGCTCTGCGGGTCGCTGTTCGTCATGGGCCTGGGCATGGGCGGCACCATGATGCCGATCATGACCTCGGCGCTGAAGACCCTCAAGGCGCACGACGTGGCCCGCGGCTCCACCCTGGTCAACATCCTCCAGCAGATCGGCGGGTCCGTGGGCGCCGCCATGATGTCGGTGATCCTCACCAGCGAGCTGAACGGCTCCCGGCCGATCCCGGGGGCGACCGACCCGAGCGGGGAGCCGTTGACGGAGGCCGGCCTCGCCATCGCCGTCCAGCAGCAGCCGGAGCTGGCCGAGCAGTTCCCGGTGGACCCCTCGCTCATCCAGCGTGGCCTCGACTTCGCCGCCAGCTCCTTCGCCACCACGTTCTGGGTCGCGTTCGCGCTGGTGCTGCTCACGTTCGTCCCGGTGGCGTTCCTGCCGCGCCGGCGCGAGCCGTCGCACCTGCTCGACGGCCAGCAGGAGGGGCAGCCGAAGGCTCCCGTCATCATCCACTGACGCGACGCGCCGGCCCCCGGGACGCCCCCGGGGGCCGGAGCGCCCGTCGGTCAGCGCTGCCGTGGCGCGGGGGCGTGCTCGTCGTGGGCGCCGTGGTAGCCGGCGGCCTGGAGGGCGAACAGTTCGGCGTACCGGCCGCCGGCGGCGACGAGTTCGGCGTGACTGCCGGCCTCGACCAGCGCGCCGTCGTGCAGGACGAAGATCCGGTCGGCGTGCCGGACGTTGGCCAGCCGGTGGGTGATGAGGATGGTGGTCGCCCGACCCTGCCGGTCCCGGATGGCCTGGAACAGGGCGTCCTCGGCGCGCGGGTCGAGGGCGGAGGACGGCTCGTCCATGACGAGCAGCTCGGCGTCGCGGAGGAAGCCGCGGGCCGCCGTGATGCGCTGCCACTGGCCGCCGGAGAGGTCCTGGCCCCTGGCGAACGTCCGGTCGAGCAGCGTCTCGTACCCGTCGGGGAGTTCCTGGATCATGTCGTGTGCGACGGCGCGGGCGGCGGCGGCCTCGATCCGGTCCTGCCGTGCCTCGCTCTCGACGTCGCCGACGGCGATGTTCGTCGCGGCCGTGAACGGCCACTTGTGGTATTCCTGCGTGACCACCGCGATGCGGGCCCGCAACCGGTCGAGGTCCCACTCGGGCAGGGGTCGCCCGTTCCAGCAGATGACGCCCTCGGTGGGCGCGCGCAGGGTGGCGATCATCGCGGCGAGGGTGGTCTTGCCCGAGCCGTTCTCGCCCACGAACGCCACCGTCTGCCCCGCCGTGATCGTCAGCGTCACGCGGTCCACGGCGGGGACGTCCCGGTCGGGGTAGCGCAGGCTGACCTCCCGCACGGCCAGCTCACGCAGCGGGCCGGGATCCGTGCCCGCGGCGCCCGGCGCCGGGTCGTGCAGGTAGTCGGCGGCGCGGGTCATGAACCCGGTGTAGTCGCCGAAGTGCTGGCCCTCGGTGTAGACGCGGTCGACCTGGAAGGTGGTGACGGCCAGCGAACGCTGCGCGGCCTGCACCGCGACCACGCAGGTCGCCGCCGCCGCGAGCGGGATCTGACCGTCGACGAGCAGCAGCCCGAGCAGGAGGTAGACCACGGCGGTGGCGATTCCGCCGATCACCGCCCCGACCGTGGTGGTCGTGGTGACCCGGCGGGCGAGGGCCAGCTCGATGTCGGTCTCGACCTCCATCACCCGGTCGTACTGGTCCAGCAGGAAGCGGCGCAGCCCGTAGGAGCGCAGCTCCGGCGCCGAGTCCCGCTCGGCCATCAGCCGGTGCAGCAGCCACAGCCGCCGTCGCCGCACCGAGCCGGCCGTGTAGGTCCGGTAGCGCAGGTGCCCGGCCCGCAGCGACGCCCAGGCCTTGGGCAGCGTCGCGACCAGCAGCGCCAGCAGCAGCAGCGGGTGGATGACGACGACGGCGACTGCCACGGCGAGCAGGCCGGCCAGCCCGGCGAGCAGGTTCATCGACGACTCCACCAGGTCGACCGTCGACTCGGTGCCCCGGGAGGCGCGCTCCATGTCGTCGGCGAACGCGTCGGCGTCGAACGCCTCCAGCCGTACCGCCGTGGACATCTCGAACAGGCCGCGTTCCACCTCCCGGCTCACCCGCGGGGTGAGCCCGTTCTGCGCGTACCCGGTGGCGATGCCCATGCCGGCGCGCAGCGCGGTCGCCCCCGCCAGCACGGCGAGCGCGGGCGTCGCGGCGACCACCTTCTCCGTGGTCGGGCCCCCGGCGAACAGCTCGACGAGCACCCGCTGGGTGGCCAGCAGCCCGAAGGCGGCCATCGCCCCGCCGCCGACCGTGGCGGCGGCCACCACCGAGGTCCGGAGCCGGTCGGCCCGCCAGCTGGTCCGGACCGCCGTCCAGACCAGCCGGGGCAGTTCGGCGAAGACGGTGAACAGGCCGGCTTCGGACCGCGCCTGCATCCCGGTCTCCCAGTACATCGTCCGCAGCTCCGGCAGGACCGACTGCGCCCCTGCCGGAGCCGACTGTTCCGACGTGGTGCCCCGTTCGGTGCGGGTGGCGGCTCCGGTCACGGGCGTGTCTCCTCGCTGCGCGGTGACGTGGTCGTCGGTCGCGGGTCGGGTGGCGGTGGGGGAGCGAGCTATCCGACCCACAGTATTTGCACAGCTACCAATGGTCACTGTCGACGACGCGCTGGTCCAGACCCCACGGCAGGGAAGATGGAGCGGATCCGGACGGGTCAGCTCACCCGGAAGCCGTCCTCCAGGTAGCGGGTGACGCCGTCGTCGCGCGCGGCGAGTGCCTCCGCGACCCGTCGGGCGAGCAGCGGGACCAGCCGCCCGTCGGCCTCCCGCCGGTCACACCACGACCAACTCCGCAGTTCGGCGGGCGGCAACACGATCCGGGCGGCCTGCGACGGGGTCAGCCGGCCCCCGTCGTAGACGAACATGACCCCCTCGGTCCTGGGGTGCCGCGGGGGGACCCAGTCCACGACGAGCAGCCGCCCAGGCTCGATGGCGAGCCCGAGCTCCTCACGGCACTCGCGGGCCGCCGTCCGGTGCGGAGACTCGTCCGCCTCGACGCACCCGCCGGGAATCTCCCACGACGTCTTGTACGCCGGCTCGACGAGGAGGACCCGGCCGGCGGGATCGGTCACGAGCAGGCCGGCGCCCATGCGCTTGCGGGGCAGCCCGGCCGTGAAGTCGGAACCCTCAGGCGGCATGACCGGACCCTAGGCGAAATCCGGTGCCGCGCGCGAGCGGCGGTACGGCACGCCGCCGCTCGCGCGGTGTGGCTCAGTGCCCGCTCACGCCGTCGGGGTGGGCAGGCGGGTCGGATCGTCCGCGGCCCGGGAGCGGCGGGCGGCGACGAAGCCGAAGGCGGTGGCGGTGAAGAACATCAGGATGCCGTAGATCGCCGGTGGCATACCGATGTCGGTGTTGTTGAGCAGGGCCGGGCTGAGTGCGATCGTGATGGCCAGGGTGGCGTTGTGGACGCCGATCTCGAACGACGACGCGACGGAATCCCGGTGCCCGACGCGCAGCAGGCGCGGCGCCGCGTACCCGATGGCCAGGCTGAGCAGGTTGAACAGCAGCGCGATGAGGCCGACCGCGCCGATGGTGGCGGCGAGTTCGTCCTTGACGCCGAGGACCGCGCCGACGATCACGACCATGAGGACCACGATGGAGAGGATCTTCACCGGTCGCTGCATGCGCTCGGCGAACGCGGGACGCCGCTGCCGGACGACCATGCCGATCGCGATCGGGATGAGCACCAGGGCGAACACCTGGAGCACCTTGTCGAACTGGAGGCCGAGCGAGCTGTCCGAGCCCATGAACGCGGCGACGGAGAGGTTGACGATCACCGGCAGCGTGAACAGGGCGAGTACCGAGTTGATGGCGGTCAGGGTGACGTTCAGCGCGACGTTGCCCTGGAACAGGTGGCTGAAGAGGCTGGCGGTGCTGCCGCCGGGGGAGGCGGCGAGCAGCATCATTCCGACGGCCAGCTCCGGGCGCAGGTCGGCGGCGAGCACCAGGCCCAGGCAGACGGCCGGCAGGACCAGCATCTGGCAGACCAGGGAGATGACCACGGCCCGGGGATAGGCGACGACGCGACGGAAGTCGGCGATGGTCAGGGTGAGGCCGAGGCCGAGCATGACGATGCCCAGCGCGATGGGGAAGAGCACGAGCGACAGACCGGTATTCACAGTGCTGGGCCTCCTGATCGCGGTACGCCAGGGATCACCGGAGCTTCACACCACGACGGGTGCGCCCGCATCTTGCAACGTGCGGAGACGACCGTCAATGGGCGTCGTCCACCGGCCGTGCCCCGGCGCCGGCCCCGGGCGACGGGGCCGACGCCACGACGCGGTCAGAAGGGCCACCGGTCGCGGGACCCCGCCTCGATGAGCGGAATCATCGCGAACGCGGCGTCGGAGAGGCCGCCGAACGTGTGCCGGTTGCCGGTCGCCGGCGCGTGCCCGACCCGGTATCCGGCCAGGTTCCAGGTGTACACCGGTATCCGCGCCGGCACGACGGCCGTGACGTCTGCCGCGCCGTGCCAGTGCGCCTGCTCGTCGGTGAGGATGACCACCCGGTCGTGCCGGTCGTAGTGGTCGCGCACCGCCTTCTCGGTCTGGGTCCCGGCGCCGTAGAAGTAGCCACCCTCCTTGAACCGGCGCACCGCCGCCAGCACCGACTCACCGGCGACGGCCGGGAACACCGTGCTGGCGTTGGAGAACGACACCACCGTGGCGTCCCGCGCGCGGGCGGCCAGCGCGAGGCCGAACACGGTGGCCGCGTCCCAGCAGCGCAGCGTGCCGTCCTTGCTGAACGCGCTGTTCATCGACCCCGACGTGTCGATCAGAACCAGGGTCCGCCCGTCCAGGGCGGGCACGTGCGCCAGCGCCTGCTGCAACGCCCGCTCCAACGGGTACGCCCACCGCAGGCTCGGTGCCGCGTTGTACGCCGACAGGTACCGCATCGGCAGCACGCGCGACCGGGCGACCTCGCCCGGGTCGGCCAGCCTCGCCGCCACGGCCTCGGCGACGGTGTCGCTGACGCCGGCCCGGTCGAAGTTGCGCAGGTTGCGCAGCAGCGCCAGGTAGCCCATGGTCGGGATGATCGCCTCCCACGCTGCGGCGTCCATCGCGGTCTGCCGCCAGCCCGCGAGGGCCTCCCAGGTCATGCCGGCCGCGCCCAGCACCGCCGGGTCGGTGATCTCCACGCGCCGCTCGACCGGCAACGCCATGAGCTCGGCCCGCGCCGCCAGCATCGTGAGGGACCCGGGCAGCGGGTTGTCGCGCTTGTGCCGGCGGTCCAAGGCGTGCCGGAAGAGGTCGCCCTGCCGCGCGTCCCTCGCTGTCGGGTGGGTCAGGTCGATGACGTCGCCGAACCGCACCGGGCTGCCGTCGGCGTCGTACTTGAGCAGGCTCCGCTCGTGGTACAGCCGCGTCACCGCGTCGGCGATGCCCCGCTTGACCGGCTTGGGCATCGCCCGGCCGTGGCGACCCAGCCAGTACGCGAGGGCCTCGCCCGGCTCGTCGGCCCGCTGCAACGCGGAGTCCACCACCGCCCGGGAACCGGGGATGCCGGCGGCGACCTGCGCGCGGGCGCCCTCCAGGGCGGCCACGACGGATGCGGACCGCAGCATCGCGCCGGTACGCAGCCACCGCACGAAGCGCCCGAACCAGTCGGGGTCGGCGACGGCCACGGCGGCGACCAGCTCGCGGAACCGGGAGTCCCGGTCGGCGGCGCCCTCGTAGAAGGTGTCCTCGCCGACCATGTTCGACACGCCCAGCAGGAACAGCTCGGCCCGTGGCTCGCGGACGAAGCCGGTCGCGCCCTCGGCGGTGACGGGCAGCTTGGCGCGCCGCAGCTTGAGGTTGAACTTGGCCATCGCGTACCCCGTGTGGGTGGAGCGGAAGGCGCGACCGCACCGCACACCCGAGACCAGAAGTCGGCGACGGACCTGTCCGCCGCTCTGCCGCTTGAGCCAGCCGCCCGAAGGCGGCGGAGGACTCGAACCTCCAACCTGCGGATCCCTGAAGTAACCGTCACCTGCGCACCGGGCGTGCGGCGTGGTCGCGCCTCCCGAGATCGGAGCCGGCGACGGACGGCCTCTTCAACGGGGTGCGGGCACCCCTCCAAGATGTAACCGTCGCCTTCGCACCGGGAGGTGCGGGCACGACCGTAGCGGTGGCGCCGCCTCGGGGGCAACGAGGTTTGCCGCCCGGTGACCGGGGCCGGAAATGACGGCCACGCCGCGCACCCGAGACCAGAAGGTCGACGGCGGAAGGGCTATCGCTCTGCCAGCTGAGCTACCAGCCCCGGAAGGCTGGAGGGGACTCGAACCCCCGACCCATAGATGAAGTATCCGCTGTCTACGCACCGGGTACGCGGCGCGCGCACCTCCCGAGATCGAAGCGGCAACGGAGACTGGCCCTCGCGGGCCAAGGTGACCTGGGCTGCTGGTCGACACCGCATTTCGGCGGCGGCGGGATTCGCACCCGCGTCTCCCCGTTGGAAGCGGAAGTAGCCGTTGCCTGCGCACCGGGAGGTGCCGGCCGAAGGTAGGCGACCGGTGCGGAAGTGGGCAAGCCAGTTCACTGCCGCAGCCCCAGCGTGTCCTCCTGGGTGGCCCCCGGCAACCACCGGGCCAGCTCGCGGCGTAGCACACCCGGGCCTGGCGTCATGCCGGTGAGCGGCACCACGATCTCGTACGGGCGGCTCTGCCCGTACCCGGCCCACTGCCATCGCCTCGACCAGTCGATCGCCAGGGTCGTGTCGCCGGGGCCCGACACCTCCAGTCGCTGGTCGTCGAGCCGCACCGGCAGGCGTGTCCGCTGGCTGCCTCTCGGTGGGGTTGGTAGCGGCGAGAAGTGGAAGACCGCGAGGTACGGCAGCAGCACCCACAGCCCGTCCCACCACAGCCGACCCCGCGCCAGGCTGACGAGGACCCCGATCGCTGCGGCGGCGAGCAGCCCCAGGGTCGTCCTCCGGACCAGCCGGAGGGCCGACCGTCTGAACTCGACGGTGTGGGGTTCATCGGTGCGAGTCACTGTGGCCCCTTTGCCCGGCCCGACGGGGTGAAAAACCGCAGAGGGCCGCGACCGGTCGGTCCTATCCAGCGGGCGGGGCGGGTGCCGCCACGCCGCGGAGCAGCGGTCGCTGCGTACGTCGGCACGTAGCTTCGGTCGGTTTGATGTCCTACCGTCCTGATGGACTGTTCGGATGCGGATCGAAGAACTCGAGGGCATCGCGGCGGCACTGGGCAGCAGGGTGGTGACGACATCCGTGTTGGCGGGCGGCTTCTCTCACGAGACGTGTCTGCTCACGCTTGCTGACGGCCAGGTCGTTGCCCGGTTCGGAGGAACGGACCCGGCGATCGAGGCCGGGGTCATGGCCGCCGCCCGTCGGCATGTGCCAGTTCCGGACGTCCTGTTGGTCACGCCCGGTGAGGACGAGAGCGTGCGGCCGGCGATGGTCATCGAGTATGTGGACGGCGATGCTCTGAGCGGGGTGCTCGCCAAGGGTGATCTTGGTCAGGTGGAAGCGGGTGAGCTGGGGGCTGAGGTCGGAAGGGTCGTCGCGGAGGTCGCTGTGGTGGCGTTCGACCGACGAGGCTTCTTCGTCGACGCGGACCTCACCGTCAAGGAGGAAGACCCGTGGTCGCAGCAACTGGTTGAGGTCGTCGAGGCTTGTATGGCCGCGGTTCCCGAGGGCCGGCTCGACGGCGAGACGCGTCGTGCCTGGGCGGAGTTGTGCGCGGCTCACTCGTCGGCGCTGGAAGGCGTTGACGGTCACACCCGGCTGGTGCATGCCGACATCAACCCGAAGAACATCCTGGTCTCTCGCGTGGGCGGCGGTTGGCGGGTGGATGCGCTGCTCGACTGGGAGTTCAGCTACTCCGGTTGCCCGTATGGCGACGCCGCGAACATGGCCCGGTTCGGCGCCGACTATCCCGCCGGCTTCCTGGACGGCTTCCGCGCGGGATTCGCTGAGCAGCAGCCTGCGGACCTGCCCCTGGTCGAGGACTGGGCCTACGTGGGGCGGGTCCTGGACATGTTCGCGTTGAGTGACCTGGTGACTCGCCCGGTGGGGCACGCCGTTGCTGACCAGGCGGCCGAGCAGGTCCGGCGTTGGGTTGGGTGTGGCGTGCCGGACAGGGTGTGACGTGTGCCTGGTCGTACACCAGGCGGTCGAACGGGGACAGCAGCGCGGTACGGCCGCTGAGGGGGCGCGAGCCGGCAGGGCCGGTCGAGGCGGTGTGCCCCGGCCGACCCTGCCGGCGTCCGCGTCGAGGGGATCAGACGCGGGACCACTTCTGGTTGGCGTCGCCCGTGCAGTCCCACAGTTGGAGCTTGCCCCCGTTGCTGGGGTTGCGGTCCCGTACGTCGAGGCAGCGGTTGGCGCTGAGGTTGACCAGGTCACCGGCGGCGTTGAGCGTGAAGCGTTGCGCCGGGTTGCCGTTGCAGGTGACGAGGTTGACCTCGGTGCCGTTCGCCGTGCCGGCCCAGGCCGGGTCCATGCACTTGCCCATCGCCCGGATCGTGCCGTCGGAGGCGAACGTCCAGGCCTGCGCGGCGGTGCCGTTGCAGTCCCAGATCTGGAGCTTGGCCCCGTCGACCGGGTTGGCGCTCGGGATGTCGATGCACCGACCGCTCAGCGCGCCCCGGATGGCGTTGGTGCCGGTCGGCGGGTTGCCGCCCGAGGTGTAGCCCGAGACGCGTACGTAGTCCACGAGCATCTGCTGCGGGAACTGCGTGGAGGCGTCGGGGTAGCCCGGCCAGTTCCCGCCCACCGCCACGTTGAGGATCATGAAGAACGGGTGGTCGAACACCCAGCGGTTGCCGCCCAGCCGACCCGGATCGACCCGGTGGAACTCGACGCCGTCGAGGTACCAGATGATGGAGTTCGGTTCCCAGTCCACCCGGTAGGTGTGGAAGGTGTCGGCGAGTGGCTGGCCGATGGTGCGGCTGCCGGTGATGCCGCCGCCACCCGAGTAGCCCGGGCCGTGGATGGTGCCGTAGACGGTGTTCGGCTCCCGGCCGATGTTCTCCATGATGTCGATCTCGCCCGCGTTCGGCCAGCCCACGCCGCCCATGTCGTTGCCGAGCATCCAGAACGCCGGCCAGATGCCCTGACCGCGCGGGATCTTGATGCGGGCCTCGAAGCGGCCGTACGCCTGGGTGAACGTGGCCGCCGTCAGCAGCCGGGCAGAGGTGTACTCGCACCGGCCGTAGTGGCACTGGTAGTTGGCGGGGTTCTCGCGGCGGGCGGTGATCACCAGGTTGCCCTGGCCGTCGTGCACGGCGTTGCTCGTGCTGTTGGTGTAGTACTGCCGCTCGTTGTTGCCCCAGCCGCCGCCGCCGATGTCGAAGCGCCACTTGCTCTGGTCGACGGGCGTGCCGGCGGAGGCGTTGAACTCGTCCTGCCAGGTGATCCCCCCGATGGCGGCCTGCGCCGGTTCGGGGTGGACCGGCACGGAGAGGGCTGTGGTGGCGGCGATGATCGCGGTCGCGGCGAGGGCGAGCGCCCACGGCCGGCGGCGGGTACGGACTCTGAACATGTGGGACCTCCTTGGAGGATGCCGGCGCGATGTCTCGCGCGGACGATCGGCCGTTCGGCGTGGGCGCGACGGCGGACGGGTGCCGGTCAGCCGCGACGCCACTTCTGGTTGGCGGCGCCGAGGCAGTCCCACAGGTGCAGGCGGGCGCCGTCGGAGTTGTTCCACTCCTTGATGTCGACGCACTTGTTGGCCTGCGGGTTGACCAGGTCACCGGCGGCCGAGAGGACGAACTGCTGGGCCGGGTTGCCGCTGCAGTTGGCGATCTGGATGACCGCGCCGTTGGCGGTGGACCCCCACGCCACGTCCATGCACTTGTTGTTCTGGGTGCGCAGCGTGCCGCCGGTGAAGGTCCACGACTGCGCGCCGGTGCCGTTGCAGGTCCAGGTCTGCAGGGGCACGCCGTCGGAGAAGTTGGAGTTCGGCACGTCGATGCAGCGGTTGTTCCAGTTGCTGATCAGCCGGCTTCCGCCGCCGCCACCGGTGGTCACCAGGGACAGCCCGTAGACGCCGAGGATCTCGTTGACCGGCTGGAACCAGGTCGTGCCGCCCGTGGAGCAGTTGCCGGAACCGCCGGAGGTGACGCCCTGGGCCTGGTTGCCGGAGATCCAGGCCCCGCCGGAGTCGCCGCCCTCGGCGCAGGCGTTGCTGCGGGTCAGGCCCGACACCGCACCCTGCGGGTAGTTGACCGTCTCGTTGCGACCCAGGATGGTCCCGCAGCGCCAGCCGGTCGTACGCCCGGAGCGGCAGACCGAACTGCCGATCGCCGCGTCCTGCGAGCCGGCGACCGTCACGTTGCCTCCGGCGTAGTTGTTCACCCAGGGCTGCGGCGTCCAGGAGCCGTTGGTGCGTACCCACCCGTAGTCGTTGCCGGGGAACGACGACCCCGCGAACGTGCCCTGGGAGACGTTGTTGAAGCCGAGGGTCGGGCTGCCGACGCCCCCGCAGTGGCCTGCGGTGACGAAGCCGCCGACGACCGCGAAGCCGACCGAGCAGAGGGTGTTGCCGTTGATCACGTACTGGTCGCCGCCGCGGATGTCGTAGAGCGGGCGGGGCGCGTCGGTCGCGGTGACGACCCGGATCGCGTCCGCGGGCACGCCGCTGGCCTTGGCGTACGCGATGGCCTTGTCGGCGGCGCCCGGCCGGACCGTCACGACCACGCTGTTGCGGGCGACGTCGACGTGCCAGCCGCGGACGTCGCGCGGGTCGGCGGCGGCGGTGCGCCGGTCGAGGGCGCGCTTGACCGCGTCGAGGGTGCGCTCGCTGCGGGCGACGACCGTGACGTCGGCGCCCTCGGCGCGGACGTCCGTGGCGAGGGCCGCATCCGTGACGGCGACGGTGAGGCGCTGCCCGCCGGGCGGGATCCACGCGCCGGCGAACGCCGGGCCGAGCTTTGCCCGCAGGCGCCGCTCGACCACCGGCGCCGCGGCCTCGGTGCGCAGTCGTTCGTCGACCTGGGTGGGGGTGAGGCCGAGGTCGCGGCGCATCGCCTCGACCAGGGCGGGGCTGGGCCCGGCAGTGGCCGCCTCGGCGCGGTCCGGGGCGGCGGGGGACGTGTCGCTGGCGTGGCCCGCCGCCGGGGTCAGGCCGAGGAGCAGCAGGCCGGCGGCGGCGGGGACGAGCATGCGCAGTCTTCGAGACAAGAGGGTTCCTCCCGGTGCGGCGGGGGTGGCAGACGGATCAAGAGAGCGCTCTCTGAAAGAAGTCTGTCGATATCTCGACACATCTGTCAAGAAGGTTGCCAGTTGTGGCCCGCACGTCGCCCTCGGCGACGGCCGGTGCGCGCCCGCGCCGGGCCCGGCGGTGGGCGGCGGGGGCGTCGAAGCGGCGTCGGATCAGGCGGGGGAGAGCAGGCCGCGCGCCGCCTGGACCTGGTCGACGGCCCGGCGGAGCGCGGCCACGATCCGGTCCTCGCCGGCGGCGCCCAGCCGGGCCACCGGCACCGACAGGCTGATCGCGTCGGTGGCCGGCGCCGCCAGGGGTACGGCCGTCGCGAAGCAGACGATGCCTTCGGTGTTCTCCTCGCGGTCCACCGCGTAGCCGTGCTCCCGGACGGCGGCCAGCTCGGCGCGCAGCGCGTCGGGGTCGGTGACGGTGTGCGGGGTGAGCGCGGGCAGCGGCCAGGTCAGCAGCCCGTCGAGCGCGTCGTCCGGGCGCTCGGCGAGCAGCGCCTTGCCCAGGGCGGTGGCGTGGGCCGGCAGTTGCCGGCCGATCGCGCTGTAGAGCCGCAGCGGGTGCACCGACTCGCGCTTGGCGAGGTAGACGATGTGCGCGCCGTCCAGGCGTCCCAGGTGGACGGTCTCGCCGAACTGCCGCGACAGGTCGTCGAGCACCCCGCCGAGCAGGCCCACGGTGTCGTCGCTGGTGAGGTACGCGGCACCGACCTGGAGCGCGCGTACCCCGAGCCCGAAGCGGGTGCCGGTCGGGTCGCTCTCGACCCAGCCGCGCTGGGCCATGGTGCGCAGGATGCCGTGCAGGCTGCTCTTCGGGATGTCCAGCGCGCGGGCCAGGTCGACCAGCGAGCGCCGCTGCGGCGAGGCGGCCAGCGCCTCCAGCACCTCCAGCGTCCGGGTGGAGGACTTCACGGGCTGGAACCCGCCGGGCAGCGTCATGGGCGCCACTCTAGCGGGGTTGACAGGCCGGGCGGCAGCGCTAGGGTCACATATGTGACTGGCGTACAGAATGATGAACAGAGACCTGCGGTCGTGGCGACCGTCGGCGCGGCCCGGATCCTGCCGGTCGTCGTGCTCGACGACGCCCGCGACGCCGCCCCGTTGGCCGAGGCGCTGGTGCGCGGCGGGCTGCCCTGCGCCGAGGTGACCTTCCGCACCGACGCCGCGGCCGAGTCGATCCGCGTCATGTCCGAGCGGGGCGACCTGCTCGTCGGCGCCGGCACCGTGCTGACCCCGGCCCAGGTCGACCGGGCCGTCGAGGCGGGCGCCCGGTTCGTCGTGACCCCCGGGTTCTCCCCGGCGGTCGTCCGGCGCTGCCAGGAGGCGGGCGTGCCCGTCTTCCCCGGCGTCGCCACCGGCACCGAGATCCAGATGGCCCTCGACGCCGGGCTCGACACGGTCAAGTTCTTCCCCGCCGAGCAGCTCGGCGGCGTCGCGATGATCAAGGCGCTCGCCGCGCCGTACCGCTCGGTGCGGTTCGTCCCGACCGGCGGGGTCAACACCGCCAACCTCGCCGACTACCTGGCCCTGCCCGCCGTCCTGGCCGTCGGCGGCACCTGGATGGTCGCCCCCGACCTGATCGCCGCCGGGCGTTGGGACGAGGTCGCCGCCCGCACCGCCGCGGCCGTCGAGGCCGCCCGATCGACCGTGGAGGCCTGAGCCGTGCTGTCCATCCGTCCGGCCGGCGAGTGCCGGTACGACCTGGTCTCCCTCGGCGAGATCATGCTGCGGCTCGACCCGGGCGAGGGCCGGGTCCGCACGGCCCGCACCTTCCGGGCCTGGGAGGGCGGCGGCGAGTACAACGTGGCACGCGGCCTGCGCCGCTGCTTCGGGCTGCGGACCGCCGTGGTCACCGCGTTCGCCGACAACGAGGTGGGCCGGCTGCTGGAGGACCTCGTGCTCCAGGGCGGGGTGGACACCTCACTGGTGACCTGGCTGCCCTACGACGGGGTCGGCCGCGCCGTGCGCAACGGGCTCAACTTCACCGAGCGCGGCTTCGGCGTCCGGGGCGCCGTCGGCACCTCCGACCGTGGCCACAGCGCCGCCAGCCAGCTCCGGCCCGACCAGGTGGACTGGGACCACCTGTTCGGCACGCTGGGGGTGCGGTGGCTGCACACCGGCGGCATCTACGCCGCCCTCTCCGAGACCACCCCGGAGACGATGGAGGCGGCGATGGCCGCCGCGGCCCGGCACGGCACCGTCGTGTCGTACGACCTGAACTACCGGCCCAGCCTCTGGAAGGCGGTCGGCGGGCAGGCCCGCGCGCAGGAGGTCAACCGCCGGCTGGCCCGGTACGTCGACGTGATGATCGGCAACGAGGAGGACTTCACCGCCTCGTTGGGCTTCGAGGTGCCCGACACGGACGCGTCGCTGTCGGAGCTGGAGGTGGCCAACTTCCAGCGGATGATCGAGGCGGCCACCAAGGAGTACGACAACTTCAAGGTCGTCGCCACCACCCTGCGTACGGTGCGCACCGCCACCGTCAACGACTGGGGCGCGATCGCCTGGGCCGACGGGCGGTTCGTCGAGGCGACCCACCGGCCCGGCCTGGAGATCATGGACCGCGTCGGCGGGGGCGACAGCTTCGCCTCCGGCCTCATCTACGGGCTGCTGGAGAAGGGTGACCTGGCCACGGCCGTCGAGTACGGTGCGGCGCACGGCGCGCTGGCGATGACCACGCCCGGCGACACCTCGATGGCCAGCCTCCGGGAGGTCGAGGCGCTCGTCCGGGGCGCCGGCGCGCGCGTGCAGCGCTGACCCGCCGACGGCCGACCGGCCCGGGAGCGGCGCGGCTCCCGGGCCCCGGCGGCGGTCCGCAGTGCACGACGCGGCCGGCCGGCGGCCAGCACCCACGGCGGGGCCGTCACCGGCTGCCCGTCCCGCTCACTCCCCGGTGAAGTGCGGTTCGCGCCGGTCGAGGAAGGCCCGGACCGCCTCGTCGTGGTCCCGGGTCTGGTGCGCCAGCGCCTGCATGGCGGCGGAGAGCTCCAGCAGGCTGTCGAGGCTCTGGTGCTGGGCCTCGCGCAGCAGCTTCTTGGCCATCCGTACGGCGTGCGGAGGGTTCGCGGCCACCCGGTCGGCCAGCCGGCGCGCCTCGGTGAGCAGTTCCTCGTGCGGCACGACCCGGGAGACCAGCCCCCACTCCAGGGCGGTGGCGGCGTCGACCCGGTCCCCGGTCAGCGTCATCTCGGCGGCCCGGGCGGCACCGACGGCACGGGGCAGCAGCCAGGCGCCGCCGTCGCCGGGGATGATGCCGAGCTTGACGAAGCTCTCCGCGAAGAACGCCCGCTCCGAGGCGATCCGCAGGTCGCACATGAGCGCCAGGTCGCAGCCGGCGCCGACGGCCGCTCCGTTCACCGCAGCGATCAGCGGCACGTCGCACGCGTACATCGCCCGGGGGATCCGCTGGATGCCGCGACGGTAGCCGTCGCGCAGCTCGTGCGGGGCGCCGCCGAAGAGGCCGACCCGGTCCGCCATGTCCTTGACGTTGCCGCCGGCGGAGAAGGCGCTGCCGGCGCCGGTGAGGATGACCGCCCGGACCGCCCGGTCGGCGTTGACCGCGTCGACCCGGGCCACCAACGCGTCGATCACGTCGTCGCCGGAGATGGGGTTGCGGGCCTCCGGCAGGTTGATCGTCCACGTCTCCACGGGACCGTCCCGCTCGACGAGAACCGGGTCGTCCACGCGTGTCTCCTCGGTGTGCCGCTGATCTGGTCTGCCCCGAAACCAACCACACGCCGGCCCGGCCGGCAAGGCGGGGTGCCCCGAACGGCTCTGCGCCACGGCGGGCGGACAGCCGCCGTCGGCGATGCGGGCGCCGGTCCTTCGACGTATTGAGATGCCCGTACCCGCAATGGCATGATCCTCGCTCCATACACGATCATGAGCGGGGCGGATCTCGACAGGTGCCAGCAACGGAGGAACCTTCCGCACGTCCGCTCCGTCTCGTCATCGCCGCGCACGCCGTGTCCACGTACGGCAGCTTCCTGAACATGGTGGCGCTGGGGCTGTTCACCCTGGAGATCACGGGCTCCGCCGTGTCCACCGGGATCTTCATGGCGGTCCGCCTGTGCGCCGGCGTCCTGATGGGGCTGGTCGCCGGCACGCTGGTCAGCCGGTACGCGCGGGCCAGGCTCATGATCGGCGGCGACCTGCTGTCGGCCGGTGCGCTGGTGCTGCTGGTCGCGATGCCGTCCGCCGCGCAACCGACCATGCTGCACGCGCTGGCCGTGCTCCTCGGCGGAAGTCAGACGCTGTGGGTGGTCGCGCTGCGCAGCGGGTTGCCCGCGCTGGTCGGCCCGGACGACCTGGCCCGGGCCAACGCGAACCTGGTGGCGGCCCGCTCGGTGGCCATGCTGCTGGGCTTCGGCAGCGCGGGGATCCTCGTGACCCTGTTCGGCTACCACGCCGCGTTCCTGCTCGACGCCACCTCGTTCGTGGTGTCCGCACTGCTGCTCTCCGCGGTCCGCGCCTGGCGCGTGGTGGGCCGCCCCGCCGGGCCGCCCACCAAGGGCCCCCGCCGCGGGGCGGGGCTCCGGCGCCTCCTGCCCTCGGTCGCCCCCGTGATCCTGGCCATGATCGCGGTGCGGTCCGTCGACGCGTTCGGGTCCGCCTCCCACAACGTGGGCCTGCCGGTGTACGCGAACCTGGCCTGGCCCGACGCCCCCGCCGCGTTCGCCGCCCTGTTCACCACGCCCTGGGCGGTCGGCAGTCTCGTCGCCGGCCGGTGGTACGCCCGGCGGGCCGCCGGCACCTCCCGCCCGGGATCGCCGAGGGCCTTCGGCGTCGCCACCTGCGCAATGTCGCTGCTGTTCGTGCTCGCCTTCGCGGGGCCCCCGATCTGGCTGGTGGCCGTCCTGGCGCTGGCCGCCGGCATGGCGGACGGCTACGCCGAGATCAGCTACACCACCCGGTTGCAGACCGTCGAGCCCTCCCGTCTGCCGCAACTCATGGGCCTGGCCAGCACCGCGCAGAACGCGGGGTTCGGCATCGGCATGATCGTCAGTGCCTTCGCGCTCGACCGCCTGACGCCCCTGTCGGTGGTCGCGCTGGCGCACGGCCTGGCGCTCGCCGCCGCCGGTGCCTTCCTCATCTCCCACGCCCGCACGCCGGCGCACCGTCCGCACCGACAGAGAACGCAAGAAGTCGAGGTAGCACCGTGAAGTCGACGTCCGCCGAACGCCCCGCCGCCGTCAGCCACGGCGGGGACCTGCCCGGCCCCGTCGACCATCCCCGGACCTTGGACGAGGCGCTGCTGCGGGCGGCCCGGAACCACCCGGACGCGGGCATCCGGATCGTGGGCCCCGACGGGCGCGAGAAGTTCCTCGACCACGGGCGGCTGCTCGCCGGGGCGCGCGCGGCGCTGCCCGGTCTGCGGGCCCACGGCCTGGATCGGGGGTCCCACGTCGTCCTGCGGATCACCTCGGGTGAGCAGTACTGGCCGACCTTCTTCGGCTGCGTCCTCGGCGGGATCGTGCCCCTCACCGTCGGCGCGCCCACCGGGTACGACGCGGACAACCCCACCGCCGCCGCCCTCGTGCACGCCTGGCGGGTGCTCGGGGAGCCCGTGGTGCTGGCCGGGCCGGAGGACCTGGACGTGCTGGCCCGGCTGCCGCTGCGGGACCGGGTGGTCGCGGTGCCGGAGCTGACCGCGACGAGCGCTCCCGACGGCCCCGCCCCTTCCGTACCGGAGCCGGAGGCGACGGACACCGACCCCGGGTCGGTGGCGCTGCTGCAGCTCTCCTCGGGCAGCACCGGCCGGCCGAAGGTGATCCCGTTGACGCACCGAGGGCTCTCGGAATATGCCGTCGGGGCCCGGACGATGCTCGACATCGGCCCGCGGGACGTCCTGCTCAACTGGCTTCCCCTGGACCACGTCGCCGGCCTGCTGCTCTACCACCTGGGCGGCGTCTTCCTCGGCGCCACGTCCGTCCACGTCGCCACCGAATGGGTGCTCGACGATCCGCTGCGGTGGTTGGAGCTGATGCGGCGGCACCGGGTCACGCACAGTTGGGCGCCGAACTTCGGCCTGCGGCTGGTGGCCGACGCGGTCGCCCGGGCCCCCGGTGAACCGTGGGACCTCGGCGGCGTACGCCGCATGGTCTGCGGCGGGGAGCAGTGCCTGCCGGAGACCTTCGAGGCGTTCGTCGCCGCCACCGGGGTGCCGGCGGAGGCGATGACGCCGGCCTGGGGCATGTCGGAGACCAGCACGGGAATCACCTTCGCCTCCTTCGCCGAGCCCGGCACCCGCCTCCGGATCCGTACGGCGAGCCTGGGCGGCGACCTGGAGTACGCCGAGGACGACGACCCGGCCGACGTCACCGAGTTCCTCTCCGTCGGGCCGCCCGCGCCCGGTGCCACCCTGCGGATCGTCGACGCCGCCGGCGCGGTGCTTCCCGAGGGCCGCATCGGCCGGCTCCAGGTCTCGTCGGCGCGGGTCACGCCCGGGTACCTCGCCGACCCGGAGGCGACCCGCCTGGCCTTCCCCGACGGCGACGGCTGGCTGGAGACCGGCGACCTCGCCTTCATGCGGGACGGTCGGATCGCCATCACCGGCCGGGCGAAGGACATGATCATCCTCAACGGGCACAACCTGCCCTGCCACGAGGTCGAGCAGGTGGCGGGGGAGGTGGCCGGGGTACGGCGGGGCCTGGTGGCCGCCGTCGGCGTACCGGAGCCCCGCACCGGCACCGAGTCGCTGGTGATCTTCTACGTGCCCGACGACGACGCACCCGCGACGGGGGTGGCCGAGGCGGTGCGGGCGGCGGTGGCCCGACGCTGGCAGGTCGTACCCGAGCGGGTGCTGTCGCTCCCCGCGGAGCAGTTCCCGCGTACCACCGGGGGGAAGATCCGGCGCGCGGAGCTGGTCCGGCGCTGCCTGGCCGACCGGTCGCCGCACCGGCCGCACGACAGGCGGCGGGCGACCACCGACCCCACCGGGGCCACGGCGGCGCGCGCGGCCGGACCGGGCAGGGCGGAGGTACGCGCCCTGCTGACCGGCATCCTCGGCGACCTGACGGGTGGCCAGGTCGACCCGGCGCGTCCGTTCTACGAACTCGGCATCGGCTCGGTCGAGATCGTCCGTCTCCGGGCCCGCCTGGAGCGGGCACTGGAGCGCCCGGTCCCACAGCCGGTGCTCTTCGCCCACCCGACGGTCGACGCGCTCAGCGCGCACCTCGCCGCCCCGGCGACCACGCCCACGGCGGAGCCCGTCGGCGGGCCGGTACGGGACCGGCGGATCGCGGTGATCGGCATGGCGGTCCGGTTCCCCGGAGCGCGCACGGTCGACGAGTACTGGGCGAACCTGACCGCCGGGGTGGAGAGCGTGCGTGCCTTCACACCGGACGAGCTCGTCGCGGCGGGAATCCCACGCGACACCGTCGACGCTCCCGACTTCGTGGCGGCCAGCGGGGTCCTCGACGACGACGTCGCCGGCTTCGACGCGGGCTTCTTCTCGATCAGCGCCCGGGAGGCGGAGCTGCTCGACCCGCAGCACCGGCTGTTCCTGGAGACCTGTCACCACGCGTTGGAGGATGCCGGGCACCCGGGCGACACGCGGGGGCTGCGGACCGGCCTCTACGCCGGCAGCGGAATGAACCTCTATCCGCACCACACCTATCTCCGCCAGCTCGGCCACCGGACGGGGCCCGCCGATCCGGCCGACTCGATCGGCGTCGCCCTCGGCAACCAGCCGGACTTCCTGGCCACCCGGGTGGCGTACCGGCTGGGGCTGACCGGGCCGGCGATCAACGTGCAGAACGCCTGCTCGACCTCGCTCGTGGCGGTGCACCTGGCGGTGCGGGCGCTGCTCGACGGCGAGGTCGACCAGGCGGTCGCGGGCGCCGTGGCCGTGCACGTGCCGCAGGTGACGGGTCACCGGCACACCCCGGGATCGATCCTGTCGGCGAGCGGTCGGTGCCGGCCCTTCGACGCCGACGCGGACGGAACGGTCGGCGGCAACGGCGTCGCCGCCGTGGTGCTGAAGCCGCTCGACCGGGCCCTCGCCGACGGCGACACCGTGCACGCCGTGATCATCGGCTCGGCCGTGAACAACGACGGCGCCGGCAAGGTGGGCTTCACGGCACCCGGGGTGGCCGGGCAGGTCGACGTCGCCCGGCGGGCGCTGGCCGCCGCGCGCGTCCCGGCGGAGTCGATCGGGTACGTCGAGGCACACGGTACGGGCACGGCCCTGGGTGACCCGGTGGAGCACCACGCCCTCGCCGAGGTGTACGCGGGCGGTCGACCGTTCCTCGGCTCGGTCAAGGCGAACGTCGGTCACCTGGACAGTTGCGCGGGCATGGCCGGCCTGATCAAGACGATCCTGACCGTGCGTTCCGGCCGGGTCGCCCCACAGATCAACTTCCGCCGGCCCAATCCGGCGATCGACCTCGCCGCCGGCCCCTTCACGGTGACCACCCGTGGCACGCGGTGGCCGGCGGACCTGCGGCCGCGCCGGGCGGCCGTCAGCGCGTTGGGGGTGGGCGGCACCAACGCCCACGTGATCGTCGAGGAGCCGCCCCCGGCGGACCGACGCCGGCCGGACGAGCCGCCGGCCCACCCCGCGCCGGGACTGCTGCCCCTGTCGGCGGCCGACCCGTCGGCGCTGGTGGAGCTGGCCGCCCGCCACCGCGACCTGCTCCGCGAGGACCCCGGGCCGGAGTTGGCCGACGTGGTCACCAGCGCCGGGCGGCGCAGACGCCACCTCCGGCACCGCCTGGTCGCGCTCGGCACCTCCGCCGCCGAGCTGGCCGACGGCCTCCACCGGTACGTCGAGGCGGGCGTGGCGGGAAACGTGCTGACCGGCCGGGCGGAGCCGGAGAGCGTCACTCCGGTCGCGCTGGCCTTTCCCGGGCAGGGCGACCGTCGCTGCGTCGTCCTCGATCTCGCCGAGCGGTTCCCGGTCGCGCGGGACGTGTTGGCCGAGGGGGCCGACGCGTACCGCCGAGTGACCGGTGGCGACCTCGTCGCCCGGCTGCGGGAACACCCCGTCGGAACGGGTCGCCCGACGGACGTGGCGCAGCCGGCGCTGGTGGTCACCGCGGTGGCGTTCGCCGAGCTGTGGCGGTCGTGGGGGCTCACGCCGGACGTCGTCCTCGGGCACAGCGTCGGCGAGTACGCCGCACTGGTCGTGGCCGGTGCGCTGTCCCTGGGCGACGCGGTCGGGCTGGCCGCGCACCGGGGCGCCCTGATGCGCGACGCGCTGCCACCCGGCGCGATGTGCGCGGTCCTGGCCGACGAAGCGACGGTCGATGAGCTGCTGCGTGGGTCGACGGCGGAGATCGCCGCCCGCAACGGCGCGGAGCACCACGTGCTCGCGGGTTCCCCGGATGCCCTGGCGGCGGTCGTCCGGGAAGCCGAACGGCACGGCGTGGCGACCCGCCCGCTCCCGGTCGACCGGGCGTTCCACTCGACCGGCGTGGACGCGGTCCTCGACCGGCTCCGCCGGACGATCGGGGAGGTGCAGCTCGCACCGACCCGCCTGCCCCTGATCAGCAGCCTGGACGGCCGGGTACGCCCACCCGGCTGGCTGCCGGACGCCGACCACCTGTGCCGGCAGGCGCGCGAGCCGGTCGCCTGGAGCGCCGCCGTGGCCACCCTCGCCGGGCAGGGCGTGCGATCGGTCGTCGAGGCGGGCGCGGACGGGGCGCTGACCAGCATCGCCCGCGGCACGGGATCCGACCTGCGGTGGGTGCCGTCGCAACGTCGTGGCACCCCACCGGTCGACGGGCTGTGGCGCGCCGTCGCGGAGTTGCACGTGGCGGGGTTCCCGGTCGACTGGGCCGCGCTGACCGCCGACTGCGGTGGCCGAGCCGTGCCACTGCCGGCCTATCCGTTCCAGCGCCGGCGGTTCTGGGTCTCCGCGTCCGGGGCGGCCGACATCTCCGCCGCGACCGACACCTCTGCCGCGACCGACGTCCGGGTTGCGGCCGACACCTCCAACGCGACCGACGGCCGGGTCGCGACCGGCACCTCCGCCGCGACCGACGTCCGGGTTGCGGCCGGCGGGTCTGCCGCGAGCGGCGCGGCCGGGTCGTCGGCGACCGCCGAGCCGGGGCCGCCCCGGCCGCCGGCCGGGCACGACGTCGGGGCCGAGCAGGTGCTCGCGCGCATCCGGGCGCTGACGGCCGAGCGGCTCGGACTGGACGTGGGAGAGGTCGATCCGGACGAGACCTTCCTCGACCTCGGTGCCGACTCGCTGCTTCTGATCACCATGGCCCGGGAGATCGACCACGCGTTCGGGGTACGGGTTCCCGTCCGGGACCTGTTCGCCGCCGTGGACACCCCCCGCCGGCTCGCCGAGGCGGTGACGCGCGGCGCCTCGGCCGGCGTGTTCCCTCCGGCGGCCCCGCCAGCCGGTCCGACGACCGCGTCGCCCTCCGTCCCTGTCGCGCCGGTTCCCGTGCCCGCCGGGCCGGTGCCCGTGCCCGTCGCTTCGGCGGCACCGACCGACCCGGGCGACGCCCCCCGGGACGTACCGGCCGACCTCGTCACGATCGTGCACCGCCAGCTGGACCTGATGCGCGACCAGCTCGCTCTACTCGGCGCCGCCACCGGCGCCGGCGGCAACGGCGCCACCGCCACCGGCGCCAACGCCAGCACCAGTGGCGGCGCGGCCGTCGCCCCCGAGCCGTCGACGCGGCCGGCGCCGGTCGCGTCGGTCGCCGGCGCGCCGGACACCGTCGACTTCAGTCTGTACTTCTTCGGCGACTACCCCGACTCGGCCCGGGACGACGCCTACGGAACCATCATCGAGGCCGCCGAGTTCGCCGACACCCACGACTTCCACGCGGTGTGGCTGCCCGAACGGCACTTCCATTCCTTCGGCGGGCTCTTTCCCAACCCGTCGGTGCTCGCCGCGGCCCTCGCGACGCGGACCCGCCGGCTGCGCCTCAACGCCGGCTCGGTGGTGCTGCCCCTGCACCATCCCGTCCGGGTCGCCGAGGAGTGGTCCATGGTGGACAACCTCTCCGGGGGGCGGGTCGGGCTGGGGTGCGCGCCCGGGTGGCACGCCAACGACTTCGTCTTCTACCCGGACAACTACCGTCGCCACAAGCAGGTGATGTACGACAATCTCGACACCGTACGGCGGCTCTGGCGCGGCGAGGCGATCACCGCGCGGTCGGGCAGCGGCGAAGACGTCGACATCCGACTGTTCCCCCGCCCGGTGCAGGCGGAACCGCCGACCTTCACGGCGATCGTCGGCAACCCGGACAGCTACCGGGAAGCGGCCCGCCGCGGCCTCGGCGTGGTCACCAACCTGATGACCCAGGACGTCGCGCGGCTGGCCGAGAACGTCGCGCTGTACCGGCGTACCCGGGCCGAACACGGTCTCGATCCCGCTGCGGGGCGGGTCGTGGTGCTGCTGCACACCTTCCTCGGCGACGACGCCGAGCAGGCGCGGGCCATGGCGTTCGAGCCGTTCTGTGCCTACCTGCGCTCCTCGTTCAGCCTGCTCGGCCAGGTGGTCAACAGCCTGGGCATGAACGTCGACCTCGCCGACACCCCCGACGAGGACGTCCGGTTCGTGTTGTCCCGTGCCTACCAGCGGTACTGCGAGCAGCGAGCCCTGATCGGCTCGCCGGAGAGTTGCCGGCCGGTGCTCGACGCGGTGCTCGACGCCGGCGCCGACGAGATCGCCTGCTTCGTCGACTTCGGCCTGCCGGCGGGGGCCGTGCGGGACGGCCTGCCGGCCATCGACGCGCTGCGGCGGGCCACGCCCCGTCGACCGGCCCCGGCTGTGGCCCCGGCCCCGGCTGTGGCCACGGCTGCGGTGGTCGTCGGGACAGCGGCGCGGGAGGCCGTCGGGATCGCCGCGCCACCGACCGTCGAGATCGCGCCGCTGACGCCCGGCCAGCGGCGGCTGTGGCTGGTCGAGCAGGCGTACCCGGGCACCCCGGCCTACACGGAGGGCGCGGCCGTGCGGCTGTGCGGCGCGCTCGACACGGCGGGGCTGCGCGGGGCGTTGCAGGACGTCGTCGACCGGCACGCGCCACTGCGGACGACCTACCGCGAGGTCGACGGGCAACCCTGCCAGGTGGTCCGGCCGACGGCGACGGTCGACCTCCCGGTGCGGGAGCATGCCGGTGCCGACGAGGACGCCGTGGTGCGGGCCGCGATGGCCCGGGAGAGCACGCGGGTGTTCGACCTCGTCGAGGGGCCGGTCTTCGCGTTCGAGCTGCTGCGCCTCTCCCCGACACACCACGTGCTGGTGATGTCGTTCCACCACCTGGCCACCGACGGCGGCTCGTACGCGGTCCTGACCCGCGAGGTCGGCGCGTGCTACCGGGCCCGGTCGACCGGTACGACGGCCGCGCTGCCCCCGCTGCCGGTCACCTACCCGGAGCTGGCCAGGGCGCGTGCCCGGTCGGCCCGGGACGGCGTGGACAAGAGCCTGGCGTACTGGCTCGACCTGCTCGATCCGCTGCCGCCCACCCTCGTGCTGCCCTCGGACCGGCAGCGACCGGCCACCGTCTCGGCCGCCGGTGAGAGTCTCCTCGTGGAGATCCCGGTGGAGTTGACCGAACGGGTCCGGCAGCTCAGCCGCGTCGAGCGGGTCACCCCGTTCACCACGCTGCTCAGCGCGATCGGCGTGGCGCTGTTCCGGTTCAGCGGCCAACCGGACCTGGTGATCGGCACCGGCATGAGCGGCCGCGACGAGGATTCCGAGGACCTGATCGGGTTCTTCGTCGACACCATGCCGCTGCGGCTGGACCTCGCCGGTGACCCCACCTTCCGGGAGCTGCTCGCTCGGGTCCAGTACCGCTCGGCGGACGGGTACGAACACGCGGGCGTGCCCTTCGACGACCTCGTCAGCGCGCTCGCCCCGAACCGGGAGGCCGGCCGCCACCCGCTCTTCGACGTGGTCGTGGAGTACGAGCGCGGCGCCCCGGCGTTCCTGTTCGACCTGCCGGGGGTCACCGCCGAGCCGATCCCGGTGGGCCTGGACAAGGCCCCGGTCGACCTGGTCGTCTACCTGTCCCACGGCGACACCGTGCGCTGCCACGTCGAGTACCGGACCGACGTGCTCGACCGGGCGACGGTGCGTCGCCTGCTGGACTACGTCGAGCGGCTGCTCGACCGGGCGACCCGGGAGCCCGACGAGCCGCTGTCGGGCCTGGCGGCGTACCTGGACGACTCCGCCGACCGCCTGCACGGGCCGCGGACACCCGTCGGCGACGCCCGGCTGCACGAGTTGTTCCTGCGGCAGGCGGCCCGCACCCCGGACGCCGTGGCGGTCGTGTGCGGGACGACCCGGTGGACGTACCGCGAACTGCGCGAGCGGGCCGACCTGCTCGCCCGCCGGATCGCCGCCGCCGGCGTCGGGCCCGACGACCTCGTCGCGGTGCTCCTGCCGCGCCGACCGGAGCTGATCGCCGCCCAGCTCGCCGTGCTGATCGCCGGCGCGGGCTTCCTCCCCCTCGACCCGGGGCTGCCCGCCGCCCGGGTGGCCACCCTGTTCGCCGACAGCGGCGCCCGGCTGCTGGTCACCACGAAGGACGTGGACGCGCCGACGGACGCGGTCTGCCTGCGGGTCGAGGATCCCGGTGACCCGGACCTGCCAGCCCCGGGCCGGGTGCCGACGGCGGAGCAGGTGGCCTGGTGCGTCCACACGTCCGGCTCGACCGGCCGGCCGAAGGGCGTCCTGGTGCCGCACCGGGCCGCCGTGGACGCCATCGACTGGCACGTGCGGGCCCTGGCCCTCACCGGAGCCGACACCGTCGGCCACGCGCTCGGGCTCGCCTTCGACGCGAACCTCGCCGAGATCCATCCGGCGCTCGCCGCCGGCGCCACCGTGCATCTCGTACCGGAGGAGGCGCGGAGCGACCCTGCGGCCCTCGTCGAGGAGTGGTCCCGCGGCGGCGTCACGGTGGCCTTCCTGCCGGCGCCGCTCGCCGAGCTGGTCTTCGCCCTTCCGATGCCCGCGCACGCCCCGCGCACGCTCGTCGTGGGCGGCAGCCAGCTCCGGCGCCGACCGCCCGCCGGCTTCCCGGCCGAGGTGATCAACGCCTACGGTCCGACCGAGTGCAGCATCGTCGCCACGGCGGGTCCGGTGCGGGCGGACGTTCCGGGGCCGGTCGACATCGGCACCCCCGTCGACAACCATCGGCTGTACCTGCTGGACGAGCGCGGTGTGCCGGTGCCACGGGGGGCGGTGGGGGAGCTGTACGTCGGCGGGGCCGGCGTGGCCCGGGGCTACCTCGACCGACCCGCGGCGACCGCCGCCGCCTTCCTGCCCGATCCTGGCCTGCCCGGGGCACGGGTCTACCGGACCGGGGACCTGGTCCGGGAACGGGGCGACGGGACCCTCGAGTTCGTCGGCCGCGTGGACGACCAGGTCAAGATCGCCGGACAGCGGACGGAGCCCGGCGAGGCCGCTGCGGAGCTGGCCATGCTGCCCGGGGTACGCCAGGCCACCGTCATCGCGCGGCACGACCGGGGCGACGAGCCGTACCTCGCCGCGTACGTCGTGGCGGACGACGACGGGGAACCGGCGGCGACCCGCGCGGAGCGACTCGCCGCGGTGCTCGCCGAGCGCCTGCCCGCACACCTCGTGCCCCGGGCCTGGGTGCTGCTGGACACCCTGCCCACCACGGACAACGGCAAGGTGGACCGGTCGCGGCTGCCGGCGCCCGCCGTGACGGGCGCCGCCGACCGGCCCCGCACCGCCATGGAGCAGCTCGTCCACGACTCCTGGTGCGCCGAGCTCGGGGTGGCCCGGCTGCCGGTGGACGTCCCCTTCTTCGCCGCGGGCGGTCACTCCCTGGCGGCCGTACGGTTGGCGAACCGGCTGACGGACCTGCTGGGCCTGACGGTCGGCACGCACCGGGTGCTGCGCAGCCCGGGCATCCGGGCGATGGCGCGGGACCTGGCGACCGCGGACGGCGGGTCCGAGGTCGTGGACCGGGCGCCGGCGACCTACCCGCAGGAACTGATGTGGCATCGCCAGCGGCAGGCCCCCGACCCGCCGGCCGTGCACATGGCGGTACGGGTGACCCTCGCCGGTCGGCTCGACGTGCCGGCCCTGCAACGGGCGGTCGACGGCCTGGTCGCCCGGCACGAGGCGCTGCGCACCCGCCTGGTGGAACGCGCCGGTGAGCTGGTCCAGGAGGTGCTCCCGGCCCGGCCGGGGACGCTGCCGGTGTGCGACCTCGCCGCCGACGAGGTCGAGCAGTGGTGCGTGCGGACCGGCCGCGAGCCCTTCCCGGAGGACACGGGACCATGGCTGCGGGCCCGGCTGGCGCGGCTGGACGACGACGCGTGGGTGCTGATGCTGGTCGTGCACCATCTCTGTGGTGACGGCTGGTCGATGCTCCAACTGCTCGACGAGCTGGGAAGGGGCTACGCCGCGGAGACCGGCCAGGGGGCGGCCCCCGCCGCGCCCACGGCACGCTACGTCGACCACGCGCGCCGGCAACGGGCGACCGCAGTCCCGCCGGACGTCCTGCGGTACTGGCGGGACCAGCTCGCCGGAGCACCCCGCGCGGTGTCGTTCCCGGCCGACCGCCCACGGCCGGCGCGGCCGTCCGGCCGGGGCAGCGAGTTCGCCTTCGACGTCCCGGCCGAGCTGACCGACCGCCTGACCGGCCTCGCCGAGCGCTGCGGCACGACCCTGTTCCCGGTCCTGGCCAGCGGGTACGCGCTGCTCGTACGCGAACTCACCGGCACGCGTGACGTGGTCCTCGCCTGCCCGTACGCCCACCGCGACCACCGCGAGGACGAGTCGGTCGTGGGCCTGTTCACCAGCCCGCTGCTGATGCGGCCCCCGCTGGCGCGCGCGGCGTCCTTCGCGGAGCTGACGGCGGGCACCGACCGGGTGTTCCTCGACGCGCTCCGGCACCAGCCGGCGCCCCTGGCCGAGGTGTACGCGGCCCTCGACCCGCACTGGCGGGTCGGCATGCCGCCACCGGTCGCCACGACGCTGTTCGGCTGGAATCCGGGGATGCCGGAGGTGCGGCTGCCGGGGCTCGTGGCGCACGTCACCGACCAGGGGCTCGGCTGCGCCCGCCGGGACTACGCCACGGTCGTCACCCCGCACGAGGGCGGCCTGCGGGGCGTCGTGGAGTACTCCACGGACCTGTTCGACCGGTCCACGGTGGCGGCCTGGTGCGACCGCTTCGTCGCCATTCTCGTCGCGGCCGCCGACGAGGAGCCGGGGCAGGTCGCGGGGCGGACTATGGTCGGATCATGACCTCGGGCACCGGCAACTCCGACGACTGGACCACGCCCGGAACGTTCGAGGTCGCCCCCGGCGTCCACCGCGTGCCGCTGCCGCTGCCGAACGACGGCCTGCGCGCGGTGAACGTGTACGTCCTGCGCGACGACGACGGTCTCGTGCTCGTCGACTCCGGGTGGGCGATCGCCGAGGCGCGCTCCGCGCTCGACGCGGCACTCAAGGAGCTGGACTGCTCGCTGGGGGACGTGCGCCGGTTCCTCGTCACGCACGTGCACCGGGACCACTACACGCAGGCCGTGCACCTGCGCCGCGAGTACGGCATGCGGGTGAGCCTCGGCGCCGGGGAACGCGAGAGCCTCGCGGCGTCCATGACGCCGCACCGGAACCCGCTCGCCGAGCAGCTCGGCCACCTGCGGCTGCTGGGCGCCGGCGAGCTGGCCGACACCCTGGCGGGGTTGACCGGGTCGCGGCTGAGCACCGAGGACTGGGAACTGCCGGACGACTGGTTCCACGACGGTCAGCAGATCAGGCACGGCGAGCGCACCCTGCACGTCGTCGAGACGCCGGGCCACACGCGCGGGCACGTCGTCTTCCACGACACCGGCTCGCACCTGTTGTTCGCCGGTGACCACGTGCTGCCCACCATCACGCCCTCGATCGGCTTCGAGGCCGCACTCTCGGCGAACCCGCTCGGCGACTTCCTGGCATCGCTCGCGCTGGTGCGCCGGCGACCGGACGCGCGGCTGCTCCCGGCGCACGGGCCGGTGACCCCCAGCGTGCACGCGCGGGTCGACGAACTCGTCGCGCACCACGGCGCGCGGCTCGACGAGACGGAGGCCGCCGTGGCCCGGGGGGCGAGTTCGGCGTACGAGGTCGCTGCGCGGCTGCGCTGGACCCGGCGGGAGCACAGGCTGGCCGACCTCGACGTGTTCAACGCGATGCTCGCCGTCACCGAGACCGCGGCGCACCTGGAACTCCTGGTCGCCCAGGGCCGCCTGACCCGGTCCGACGTCGACGGGCTGCGCCGCTACGCCACCGCCTGACCCGCCTGACACGCCGGGCCCCGCTCGCGCCGGACGCGTCGCGTGCGGCCGGGTCAGCGCGGGGCACCGGGGTGCCCCTACGATGCGGCGTATGGCGCTGTTGCACCGGGCGGAGATGCGCCCCACGAAGTTCGCACTCCTGGCGGCGTGGCTGCCCGGCCGACCCTGGTTCCAGGGGCCGGCCGGCGCCGACGTCGAGCGCGTGGCGGCCTACCGGTTCGACGACCCGGCCGGCGACGTCGGCGTCGAGACGCTGCTCGTCAGGGCCGGCGACGGGCCGATCCACCAGGTCCCGCTGACCTACCGCGGCGCGCCCCTCGACGGCGCCGACGACTGGCTCGTCGGCACCACCGAGCACTCCGTGCTCGGCCGCCGCTGGGTGTACGACGCGTGCGCCGATCCCGTCTACGCCGCGACGCTGGCGGCGGCCGTCCTCGCCGACGCAGGGCAGGCGCAGGAGTACTTCGAGGCCGACGGCCAGCGGGAGTACCGCGAGCTGTCGATGACCATCGCCGGCAGCGGCACCCGGGGCGCCGAGGTCCCGCCCGTCGGCGCCGTGCGCCGCGTGGTCGAGGACGACCTCACCGTCATCGTCACCGACTCCGTGGAGTTGGCCGTCGTGCGCCGCCCCGACGGCGGCACCGCGTCGGAGGGCGCCGTGCTGACCGGCACGTGGAGCGGCCAGGCGAGCCCTCTGCCGCTGGCGTACGCCCGCCGGCGCTGACGGCCCGTACCGCCGGCTCGGGGCAGCGCGCCGACCCCCTTCGGCCCACCGGCGGGCGAAGGGACTTGTATTCCTACTGATCCAGTAGGAAAATGGGGTCATGCCGCGCGTACCGCTGCTCACCTCCCGCCGGGTCGTCGACCTGATGCGGGTCGCCTCGCAGCTCTGTCCCGGTTCGCGCCCGGTGGCCTGACCGCCGATCGCGTCGCGCCCGACGGCCGCACCGGTCGGTTCCCCGGCTTCGTCGCCGCTCGGTGATCGCCACCTGCCCCCTCGACGCGGCCAGCGCGGCCATCGTCGCGGTCGTCGACGACCCGCGGGGGCGGTTCCTGGTCCCGGCGCTTCCCGACTCCAGGATGCCGCCGTGGACCGAGGTCCGCGTGCCGTCGCTGCGTGCGGCCGGGGCTGGCGTCGCCGCTCTGTCACGATTCTCTGCCTGACTCCCCTCCGGAAGGTCCCGATGGTCATCGCGCGGTACGACACCGACCCCCTCGTCCGACAGTGGCAGGACGGCCCGGAGGGCGGGTGGACGGCCGACGCCGACGCCCGCGGGCTGCGCACGGTGCTGCGCCACCAGGCCAGCACCGTCACCGTGGTCACCGCGCCCGGCGCGCCGCCGGTCGGCTTCACCGCCACGTCGTTCACCTCGGTGTCGCTGGCGCCGCCGGTCGTGTCGTTCTGCGTGAACCTCGGATCGTCCAGCTGGCCGACCCTGGCCGGCGCCCGCCACGTGGCGGTGCACCTGCTCGCGGAAGACCAGCGGGAACTGGCCCGTACCTTCGCCACCAGCGGCATCGACCGGTTCGCCACCCCCACCCGGTGGCGTACCGGACCGGAGGGGGCGCCGATCCTCGGGGGCGTCCTGGCCTGGCTGCTCTGCCGGGTGGTCGACCGGGTGCCCGTCGGCGACCACGCCGTCGTGCTGGCCGAGCCGGAACTGATCCGGCACGCCGACGGCGGCTCGCCGCTGCTGCACCACCAGGGCCGCTACACCGGGGTCGACGGGGCGGGCCGGGAGGCAGCGTGACCCGGCTTCCCGCCGGTCGACCCGGATCGGCGCGAGCGGCCCCGGCCCCACCCGGATCTGCCGGGTGGGGCCGGGGCCGTTGACGGATCTCCGTGGCGAGGACCGGCCGGTGCGGGGCCGGCGGCGCGGTCAGGCGGCCGGCACGCCGAGGCGGTCGAGCAGGTGGCGGCGCAGCGCGCCGAAGGCCGGCTCGTCCGGCGTACGCACCGACCCCAGGTCGACCGGGAGTTCCTCGGCGATGACGCCCCCTTCCAGCAGCAGGATCCGGTCGGCGAGCAGCAGGGCCTCGTCCACGTCGTGGGTGACCAGCAGGGCGGCGAAGCCGTGCTCGGCGCGCAGCCGGCGTAGCAGCCCCTGCATCCGCAGCCGGGTGAGCGCGTCGAGGGCGCCGAACGGCTCGTCGAGCAGCAGCAGGTCGGGTTCGCGGACCAGCGCCCGGGCGACGGCGACCCGCTGAGCCTGGCCGCCGGACAGCTCGGCCGGCCAGGCGCGGCGCCGGTCGGCGAGCCCGACCTCGGCCAGGGCCCGGTCGATCCGCCGGTCGGTGTCGGCGCCGGACAGGCCGAGCCCGACGTTCTCGGCCACCCGTTTCCAGGGCAGCAGCCGGTGCTCCTGGAACACCACGGCGGCCGTGCCGTGCACGGTGGTCCCGCCGGTGGCATCGCCGTCGAGGCCGGCGAGGATGCGCAGCAGGGTGCTCTTGCCGGAGCCGCTGCCGCCCAGCAGGGCCACCACCTCCCCCCGGGAGATCGCCAGGTCGACGCCGGCCAGCACGACCGAGGGGCCGAACGCCCGGCGTACGGCGTGGGCGGTCAGCACCGGCCCCGCGGCCGTCAGGTCGCCCGCAGTCCGCGACGCCATGTCAGCGTCCTCCTCTCCGCGACACGCAGCGCCAGGTCGGACGCCAGGCCGAGCAGCGCGTAGATCAGCAGGCCGAGCACGACCACGTCGGTCTGGCTGAACTCGCGCGCCTCCATCATCAGAAAGCCGATCCCGGTCTGGGCGTTGACCTGCTCGCCGACGACCAGACTGAGCCAGGCCGCCCCGATCGCCAGGCGTAGGCCGAGGAAGAGGGCGGGCAGCGCGCCGGGCAGCACCACGTGGCGCAGCCGGGCGGCCTGCCCCAGCCCGCACGTCCGGGCCGCCTCGACGAGGCGTTCGTCGATGTCCCGGATGCCGGCGTAGGTGTTGAAGTAGATCGGGAAGAACGCACCGAGGGCCACCAGGCTGATCTTGAGCGACTCGCCGATGCCGACCCAGATGATCAGGAGCGGCACCAGTCCCAGGTGGGGGAGCATCCGGGCCATCTGCACCGGGGGGTCGACGAGGTCGTCGCCGAGCCGGAGCAACCCCGCCACGGTGCCGAGCAGCAGGGCGAGACCCCCGCCGATCAGCAGGCCGACGCCGGCGCGCGTGAGCGAGTCGAACAGGTGGGTGGCGAGGATGCCGTCGCGGGACAGCCGCCACCCGGTGGCCAGCACGTCGCTCGGCGCCGGCAGCTTCTCGGGCGCCAGCAGCCCGATCCGGGCGGCCAGCTCCCAGGAGAGCACCAGCAGCACCGGGCTGGCGAGCCGGCGCCACCGCCGGGCCGGCCGCGCGCGCCGCTCAGGCCGCGTCGGTGCGGTCGCCGTGGCCGGGGCCGGGGCGTCGGCCAGCGTCGTACGGCTCACTGGAAGACCTCGTTGAACCGGCCGTCGACGCGGCCCCGGATGTCGACCGGCCCCGGGACGAGCTTCAGCGCGACGAAGCCGTCCGCGATCGCCTGGAGTTCGTCGCCGACGGCCGGGGTGACCGGGGACAGGGGCTTGGCGCTGCGGAGCAGGGCGCGTTCGGTGACGTCCTGCGCGATCTTCAACTCGGGCGCGAGGGTGCGGGCCCGCTCGTCGGGGTTGGCGATGCCCCAGTCCGTCACCGTCCGGTACGTCCGCAGGAACGCCCGGATGTCGTCCGACCGGTTCTGTACGGCGTCCGGGGCGGCCAGGACGTACTCCCGGTTGCTGGCGAGGCCGGTGGCGTCGGCGAGCACCCGGACCCCGGGCTGCTCGGCCAGGGCGAAGTACGGGTCCCAGATGATCCAGGCGTCGACCTGCCCGTTGTCGAACGCGGGCCGTCCCTCGGCGGGCTTGAGGTACTTGACGTTGATGTCGTCCAACGTCATCTTGTGCGCCGCCAGCAGGCGCACGAGCAGCCAGTGCACGTTGGAGCCCTTGTTCAGGGCCACCGTCCTGCCGCGCAGGTCGGCGAAGGTGCGGTAGCCGCTGTCGTCCTTGACCAGCACCGCCTCGCCCTGCGGGACGGGCGCGGAGGTGCCGATGACGGAGAACGGGATCTTGGCCGCCGCGGCGAAGACGGGCGGCGCCTCGCCGACCTGCCCGATGTCGATCGAGCCGGCCTTGAGCGCCTCGGTGAGCGCCGGGCCGCTCTCGAACAACGACCACTCCACGTCGGGGGCGGCGTTGCGGGCCTTGACCAGGCTCAGTCCTCCGAAGCGCTGATAGCCGATCCGAAGTGGGCCCTTGTCGCCGCCGGCCGCCGCGGACCCGTCGCCGCAGGCGCTGACGCCGCCGACCGCGACCAGTGCCACGGCGGTGAGCAGTGCCGTCACCAGGCGGTGCCGACGGGTGAGGGCCGTTCTGGGGGTTCGCATGACAGCTCCTACGGAGATGGACCTGGGGGTGCGACGGCACTGACAGCCGCCTGTCGCACTAAGCCTACTAACCCGATAGGTTTTATGGGTAGACTGTCACCGGGATCGTCCCACCCCTCAGGAGCACCCGGCCGCCGGCCGCCTGCCCCGCCGCACCTCTTCTCGCCACCGCACTGGAGGAAAGATCCGGATGGCCCTCACCTTCCACTGGTTCCTGCCCACCTACGGCGACAGCCGGGACATCGTCGGCGGGGGCCACGGCGTGCCGGTCGGCACGGCCGGCGGCGCCCGCCCGGCGACCGTCGCCTACCTGGGCCAGATCGCGCGGACCGCCGAGCAGCTCGGCTTCGTCGGCGCGCTCACCCCGACCGGCGCCTGGTGCGAGGACGCCTGGCTGAGCACCGCCATGCTCACCGAGGTGACCGAGCGGCTGAAGTTCCTGGTCGCCTTCCGCCCCGGCCTGCTCACGCCCGCGCTGGCGGCGCAGATGGCCTCGACGTTCCAACGGCTCTCCGGCGGCCGGCTGATGGTCAACATCGTCACCGGCGGCGAGTCGCACGAGCAGCGCGCCTACGGCGACTTCCTGGACAAGGACGCCCGGTACGCGCGCACCGACGAGTTCCTGCACATCGTGCGGGCGCTGTGGCGCGGCGAGACCGTGGACCACGCCGGCGAGCATCTGCGGATCGCGCAGGGCCGGCTCAACCGGCTACCGGACCCGGTCCCGCCGATCTACTTCGGCGGCTCCTCCGCCGCCGCGCTGCCGGTGGCGGTGCGGCACAGCGACGTCTACCTCACCTGGGGCGAGCCGCCGGCCCAGGTGGCCGGCAAGCTCGACGGGGTCCGCGCGCTGGCCGCCGAGGCCGGCCGCGAACTGCGCTTCGGCATCCGGCTGCACGTCATCACCCGGGACACCGCCGAGGAGGCCTGGGCGCAGGCCCGCCGCCTGCTCGACGGCATCGCCGAGTCCGACCTGCGGGCGGCTCAGGCGGGGCTGCGCGGCAGCGAGTCCGAGGGGCAGCGCCGGATGCTCGACCTGCACGGGGGCTCCCGCGACGGACTGGAGGTCGCCCCCAACCTCTGGGCCGGCTTCGGCCTGGTCCGGGGCGGCGCCGGCACGGCCCTCGTGGGCAGCCACACGGAGGTGGCGGACCGGATCGCCGAGTACCACGCGCTCGGCCTGGACGAGTTCATCCTCTCCGGCCACCCGCACCTGGAGGAGGCGTACTGGTTCGGCGAAGGCGTGCTGCCGATCCTGCGCGCGCGGGGGCTGTGGCGGCACCCGGCCGGCGAGGCCCAGCCGGTGGAGCCGAGGAGCCTGCCGTTCGTCCCGGAACCCGCCGGCGCGCGGTGACGAACCCGCCCCCCGGCGGGCCGGGCCGGCTGGCCCACCGGCCTGCCCGGTCCGTCCGGGGCACGGGCGGACGGATCAGGCGCGGGCGCGGCGCGTGGAACGACGGGACAGGGAACTCGGCGCGTTGACGCCGGCGTTGTCGCTGACCCCGATGCCCAGCCGCTCGACCAGCTCGCCGCCGAGCCAGGCCGTCATCCCGGACAGGAGGATGCCCGCGAAGCTGCAGATCAGGGCCAGGGCGTTCGGCTCCCAGTTCGTCGCGGAGGCCCGCGCCAACCAGCTCACCGCGAACAGCAGCACGACGACGACGTTGCCGATGCCGTGGATCGCGCCCACCCGCTTGGCGCGGGTGCCGGACGGGATGGCCCGCCAGTCCGTGAAGCCGAAGACCGCCGCGAGCAGGCCGCCGATGACGCCGGCACCGATCGTGTACGCGGCGGAGATCTGGAATCCGGCGCGGTCCGTGATCAGGTACAGGATGTCGAAGATCACCGCCGTGGCGAGCAGTCCCAGCGGAAAGACGATCATCATGGGATGGATCCCGTGACCCAACGCCTTGGCTCGACTCTCCACGGTGACCTCCCGACAGACGGATGCTGGCCGCGCGGGATACCCCGCTCGGGCGCGGGTACACCTACCAGTACCTACCTTGTCGGTGGCCCAGGCTGCGGCGTCCCGTACGGCGAAGGCGGAACGCCCCGTGCGGCGGATCCCACGGGCTAGGGCCGACTACCGCCCGCCGGTCGGCCGGTCCCCCGTCGGGGGACCGGCCGCGACACGCCGGTGGGGCGAGGTCAGCCCCAGATGGCGGTCGCCCACTCCGGGTGGTCGACGAACGGGTTCCGGTTGCCCTGCCAGCGCTCGTAGATCCGCTGGTTGCGGCGCTTCTCGAAGGTGTCCGGCGGGTCGGCCTGGTTCCACTGGAGCAGCACCGCCATCTTGCCGTGGTACGGCGCGCTGCCGTTGTTGACCGACTGGTTCAGCTCCAGGTTGGGCCAGCCGTCGGTGCCCTCGTACCGGATCGCCATGTACATCAGCATGCGTGCCACGTCGCCCTTGACCGCGTTGCGCGGCTCCCACGAGTCGGCGTCGGTGTAGCAGCCCGGCGCCTCGGCGACGGGGCTGCCGCCGGTGTCGAAGTCCTTGTTGCCGCGCGTCGAGTTGACCGAGACGTCCTCCGGCCGGAGGTGGTGGACGTCCGTGCCCGGGCCGGTCGCGGTGCCGAAGTCGCCGTGCGACTTGGCCCAGACGTGCTCACGGTTCCAGTCGTTCACGCCGCCGCCGTTGCTGCTCTTGCTCTGGGACCGCCCGGTGTTGAGCAGGATGACGTTGTTGGTGTTGGCCGGGTCCTGGTCGGTGTCCTTCAGCGCCTCCCAGACCTGGTCGTAGGAGAGCTTCGTCTGCACCTTGATGATCGAGTGCAGCGAGCTGCGCAGCGCCGTGCCGGACTTGCCGATCGCGTTGGCGTAGTAGGTGGAGTCGTAGTCGCCGCCGGGCGCCGGGGTGGTCGTCGGGACCGGAGTCGGGGACTGGCTCGGCGATGGCGTGGTGCCGCCGAGGGTCATCGCCGTCGGGTTCTTCAGGCCGCCGTGGCTGAAGTAGGCGGTGAGCGCGCCGGTGGCGGTGATCCGCTGGCCCCGCAGGCCCGGGTTGGTGAGCAGCCCGAACGTGCTCCGGTAGGCGGCGGTGACCTGGACGTAGAGCATCCTGCTCGCGCCGGTCTCGGCGGCCGTGTCGGCGATCGCGATCGCGGTGTCGGCGGTGAAGCCGGACCTGAGCACCGTCGTGGTGCTGGTCGGCTGGCCGATGACGTAGCCGGTCACGGCGGCCGTCCGGCCGTCCTGCGCGGCAAGCGCCTGGGCCACGGTAAGGGGGCCGGCGGCCGACGCCGCCGCCGTCACCGCCACGGGCGCCACCAGGACGACGGCCAGCGCGAACGCCATCGCCAGCCTTCTGGGGCCCGAGCGGGTACTGCTCCTCGTATTCATGAGCAGCGATGCTAGCGGGGCGCGGGTGAACGGCGGGAGATCGGGACCGCAACTTTTCGGCGGGGCGGCCGCGCCTGCCCGGCGGACGGCCGCGCCGGAGGCGGCCACCGGTCGCGCCGGAGCCGGCTACCGGGGCGACGGGCCCGCGCGCAGGTAGGTGAGGGCCGCCAGCACCCGGCGGTTGGTGTCGTCGCTGGGCGGCAGGCCGAGCTTCGCCAGGACGTTGCCGATGTGCTTGCCGATGGCCGCCTCGGTGACGTGCAGCCGCGCGGCGATCGCCGCGTTGGAGTGCCCCTCGGCGAGCAGCGTCAGCACCTCGCGCTCCCGGGCGGACAGGGCCGCGAGCGGGTCGCGTGGGCGGTGCAGCAGCCGCCGCACCACGTCGGGGTCGACGACCGTGCCGCCGCCGGCGACCGTGCGAAGCTGCCCGGCAAACTCGGCGACCTCGGCGATCCGGTCCTTGAGCAGGTAGCCGACGCCCCGTCCGTCACCGCTGGCGAGCAGGGCGGAGGCGTACTCGGCCTGCACGTGCTGGCTCAGCACCATGACGGCGAGCCGCGACCGTTCGGCGCGTAGGTCGACGGCGGCCCGCAGCCCGTCGTCGTGCGGGCCGGGCGGCATCCGGATGTCGGTCACCACCAGGTCCGGCTCGTGCGCCCGGACCGCGTCCCGCAACTGCGGTGCCGTGCCGACGGCGGCGACCACCTCGAAGTCGAACCGGGCCAGCAGGCCGGCGAGGCCCTCGCGCAGGAGGACCTCGTCCTCGGCGAGCACGACGCGCGTCATCGGTGGCACGGCAACTCCACCCGGACGAGCGTGGGGCCGCCGGGCGGGCTGGCGAGCAGCAGCCGCCCGTCGGCCGCGGCGACCCGATCGGCGAGGCCGGTCAGGCCGGTGCCCCGCGCCGGGTCGGCCCCGCCGTGGCCGTCGTCGGAGATCTCCACGACGAGTTCGCCGTCGGCCTGGACGAGCCGGACCTCGGCCCGGGTCGCCCCGGCGTGCCGGACGACGTTGCCCAACGCCTCCGACACCACGAAGTACGCGGTGCTCTCGACGAGTTCGGGCAGCGGCTGCCCGAGGTCGGCGTGGACGGTGACCGGGACGGTGGCCTCGCCGGCCAGTTCCCGTACCGCGCCGGCCAGGCCCAGGTCGGTGAGGCTCTGCGGGCGGATGCCCTGCACGATCTGCCGTAGCTCGACCATCAGGTTCTTGGCCTGGTCGTGCGCCACGGCTAGCGGGGCGGCGGCGGGGGAGTCCTCGGGCACGTCCAGCCGGGCCAGACCCAGGTGGAGGGTGAGGCTGGTCAGCCGGGGCTGCGCGCCGTCGTGCATGTCGCGCTCGATGCGGCGGCGTTCGGTCTCGTACGCGTCGACCAGCCGGGCCCGCGAGCGGCTGACCTCCCGCAGGGCCGCCCCGTCGGCGGGCCGGCCGAGCAGCCACCGCGCCACCGCGCCCTGGGCCGCGGCGAGCACGCCGAGCCCGTACCAGAGCACCGGGAGGAGCAGGACCCCGAGGACGGCGTACGGGACGGCCTTGCCGGCCGTGTCGACGGTGGTCCAGACCACGATGACCTCGTCGGCGTCGCCGACCAGCCAGGGGCTGGCGACCAGCGTGAGGTCGAGCAGCACGAGCAGGGTGGACACGGCGTAGCCGAGCGGCACGACGCCGCCCAGCCAGAAGGTGTAAGCGACCTCCCGCCACGCGTCGGCGTCGGTGTAGCGCGCGGCCAGGCCCCGCCACCGGTACGCCGGCAACGGCCGCCCGTCCACGAGGCCGAGCCGCTGCCGTTCCACGGCGGTCACCGCGATGCTCACGACCGGGGCCGACGCCAGCACCGTCAGGGCACCGACGGCCAGGAACAGCACGAGGGGCAGCTCGACCGGGCGGTCCTGCCGGGCGGCGTTGACCGCGGCCAGCAGGGGTGCCCCGACGACGAGCAGCCCGACGGCGAGCACCCCGGCGACGGGGACGGTGGTGAACAGGTAGGCCAGCGCGCGCCACGGCCACGGGGAGAACAGGTATCCGGGCCGGCGCAGCGCCTCGGCCAGGCACAGGGGACGAGCTGTCGTCATGCCGCTGACGCTAACCGTGGGTGACGCGCCGACCCAGCCGTCTGGAGGTAGTTCCCGGGTAGGGCCAGCACTACCCGGTGGCCGGCCGACCCCGGCGGGCACCGCGCCATGCCAGGGGCGGACGCGACGGCGCGGCGCCCCGCCGGGGGTAGGCTGACCTGCGTGGATCACGAAGACCGCATCGCCCTCTTCCTCGACTACGAGAACCTCGCGTTGGGGGCCCGCGACCACCTCGGCGGCGTGGCCTTCGACTTCCGTCCCATCGCCGACGCCCTCGCCGAGCGCGGCCGGGTGGTGGTGCGCCGGGCGTACGCGGACTGGTCGTACTTCGACGAGGACCGGCGGATGCTCACGCGGTCGCACGTCGAGCTGATCGAGATTCCCCAGCGGATGGGGGCCTCGCGCAAGAACGCCGCCGACATCAAGATGGCCGTGGACGCGGTGGAGCTGGCCTTCGAGCGCGGGTACATCTCGACCTTCGTGATCTGCACCGGCGACAGCGACTTCACCCCGTTGGTCCACAAGCTCCGCGAGCTGAACAAGCGCGTCATCGGGGTGGGCGTGGAGAATTCGACCTCGGCGCTGCTGCCGCCCGCGTGCGACGAGTTCCTCTACTACGACCGGTTGGAGGGCGTCGACATCCCTCCCGCCCGGGTCCGGCGGGGCCGCCCGGCCCGCCTGCCCAGCCCCGACGTGCCGCGGGTGGAGCAGGAGCCGGAGCCCGAGCCGCAGCCGGCGGCCGAGGAGGCCGGGCGGGACGTCGACACGCTCGCCGTGTTCGTGGCGCAGACCGTCGCCGGCCTCCAGGGCAGTTCGAGCGGCGAGGTGACGGCCTCGACGTTGAAGCGCACCCTGCTGCGCAAGGACCCGACGTTCAGCGAGTCCGACTACGGGTTCCGCACCTTCGGGGAGCTCATGCGGCACCTCGCCCAGCACAACGTGGTCGAGCTGGCGGAGGGACCCGCCAAGGGCGACCCCGAGGTCTCCCTGCCCGAGCACGGCGACCGGGAGGTGGCGTTCGCGCTGCTCGGCTCGGTGGTGTCGGACCTCGCCGGAGACGAGGGCGCGGTGGCCCTCTCCGGGCTGAAGAACCAGCTGCGCCGGGCGCGGCCCGACTTCAGCGAGAAGAAGCTGGGTTACCGCAGCTTCCTCCAGTTCTGCAAGGCGGCCGCCACCAGCGGCGTCGTCGACCTGCGGTGGAGCCCCGAGGCCGACGACTACCTGCTCACCCCCCGGGCCGCCTGACCGGTTCCGGTCGGTGCCGGAGGGCGTCACCTCGTCGTGGGCGTCGCGACCACCGGCCGCGAGGGCTGACCCCGCCGTGCCCGGCCCGTCGCGCGGGGTCGGGCCGGGCACGCGGGTGGTCGGTCAGGGGACGGTCACGCCGTACGCGGCCAGGATCTCCATGATCGGCTGGTAGTAGGTGGTGCCACCGCTGGTGCAGTTGCCGCTGCCACCGGAGAGGATGCCGAGGACGGTGCCGGTGCCGGCGGCGTAGAGCGGCCCGCCGCTGTCACCCGGCTCAGCGCAGATGTTGGTGCGGATCAGGCCGGAGACGCTGCCCTCGGCGTAGTTGACGGTCGCGTTGAGCCCGGTGACCGTGCCGCAGCGCACCCCCGTCGTGGAGCCGCTGCGACAGACCGCCTGGCCGATGTAGGCGTTGCCGGCGCCGTTGATGGTGAGCAGGCCGGGGTACGTGTAGACGGCGCTGGGGTGGGCGACCAGGCTCGTGTAGCGGACCAGCCCGTAGTCGTTGCCGGGGAAGCTGCTGCCCGCCCGGCTGCCGAGGACGGTGGTCTGCGCGCTGTTGGCGTACCAGGTCGCGCCGACGGAGGTGCAGTGGCCGGCGGTGACGAAGTAGTAGGCGGTGCCGCTGCGGACGTTGGCGCCGAGGGAGCACCGCCCGCCGCTGTAGATCGCCTGCCCGCCGGCGATGAGGACGCGCAGCTCGCCCGGCTCGTGCCGGAGCACCGCACCGGCCCGGGCGGCGGTCGCCCGCAGCGCGGCGACGTCCTGGGCGGAGACGGTGTCGTCGACGGTCAGGGTCATCCGGCCGGTGGCAGGGTCGAGCCCCCAGGCGGTGCCGGCGGTACGGACCTGCGCGAGCGCGGCCGCGGCGCGGCCGGTGTCGTGGTCGGGGGCGGCGTGGGCGGGCGTCGGCAGGCCGAGCAGCAGCGCGGCGAGCAGGAGCAGGGCGGGCGGGAGACGACGCATCGAACCTCCATGGATTCGTTTCTGTCGATTCCCTACAGGATCCACCCCCGGCGTGACACGGACAAGCGGCTCGTCGTGCCGGCGACCCGTTCGCGGTCCGGCTACGGCAATGGCTGGGAGATGCCCCGGGCGTGGTCGGTGAGGGCCGCGCCGACCACGGTCGCCTCCAGCGGCAGCATCTCCAGGCAGCGGCGCACGGCGGCGGCCATCAGGGCGTTCGGCACCCGCATCGACAGCGTGCAGTGCGGCACCCAACGCCCCGGCCGGTAGTGCTCGACCAGCCCGATCCCCGCCTCGGCCAGCCGGTCGTGCACCCGTGTGTGGTGCGCGAGCAGCTCGGCGGTGGGGGTCGGGCCCAGCCACAGCACCCGGCCGACGAACTGCCCTGCGTGCTCGAAGCTCAGCCGCAGCGGCGCGGCCACCACCGTTCCGCGCAACGCCGCCGCGACCCGCTCCGGATCGAAGCGGGTCGCGACGGCGAGTGAGACGTGTGGCCGGTGACGCTGCTCCAGCAGCGACCGCATGCTCTGCACGCCCTCGGACTCCAGCGCGTCCCAGAGCACCCGGATCCGTCGGGTGGCGTCGGTGTCCAGGTAGAGCTCCAGCGCCGCGACCACATGATCATCCTAGGGCCGCGGTGGTCACGGCACGACGACCGCCCGGCCCTCCAGCGTGCCGTCGCGCATCTTCCGGTACGCGACGACCGCCTCGTCCAGCGAGAAGGTGCTGGCCTTCGGCTTCACCAGGCCCCGGGCGCCCAGTTCGAGCACCTCGATGAGTTCCGGCCGGCTGCCCCAGTACGTGCTCTGGATGCTCACCTCGTACGGCACCGAGAAGAAGCCCACCGGCAGGGTGCCGCCGCCGATGCCGACGATGGTGAGGTCGCCGACGGTGCGGGCGGCGGCGGCGCCGAGCGCGAGGGTCGCATCGGCGCCGACGAAGTCCAGGACCACGTCGGCGCCCCGGCCGCCGGTGGCCTGGCGGATCTCCTGGGCGGTGTCCGCGCCGGAGAGCATGGTGAGGTCGGCGCCGCACTCCGCGCCGAGCTTCAGCGCCTCCTCGCGGGTGTCCACCGCGATCACCCGGGCCGCGGTGGTCGCCTTGAGGATCTGCACCCCGACGTGCCCGAGCCCGCCCACGCCGATCACCACGGCGGTGCTGGTCGGACCGAGCTTCGCCCAGGACCGGCGGATCGCGTGGTACGGGGTGAGCCCGGCGTCGGTCAGCGGCGCCGCCAACACCGGGTCGAGCCCGTCGGGCAGCGGCACGACGAGCCGGGCGTGCGGCACCAGCATGTACTCGGCCATGCCGCCGTCCAGGCCGAGGCCACCGCCCCCGCCGGGCACCGGCGCCTCGGCGACGTTCTCGCAGTACGACTCGACGCCCACCCGGCAGCGTTCGCAGGTGCCGCAGCCCCACGGCCCGTACACGGCCACCGGCTGCCCCACCGTCAGCCCGCTCACCCCGTCGCCGAGCGCGTGCACCCAGCCGGCGTTCTCGTGGCCGAGGATGAACGGCGGGTTCCAGGGCACCGCGCCGGCCTCGAAGTCGTGCATCAGGTGCAGGTCGGAGTGGCAGGCACCGGCACCGCCGATCTTCACGACCACCTGATCCGGGCCCGGGGTCGGCTCGTCGACCTCGACCAGTTCGGGCTCCGACTTCCAGTTGGGCAATCGCAGCGCGCGCATGACGCCTCCTGTTCTCCCGCTTCCGGTCCGCCTGCCGGCTGCCCGTTCCGCGACAGCCCAAACGGCCCGCCGCGACGCTCCGGTCACCCGTACCGGTGAGCCGCCGCAGGCGTGGACCTCAGGGCAGGGCCGTCGCGTCGGGCCGGGCGGCGTCCGGGGCCGTGGCCGGGCCGGTCTGACCCCCTGGCGTGAAGGGGGCGTCGGGGGCCATGGAGGGGGCGTCCGGGCTGGTCGCGGGGGCGGCCTGCGCCACGGCACGGCGGCCCAGGCCCCGGTCGACGGCGACGAAGAGCAGGCCCAGCAGCCAGAACGCGGCGGCGAAGAAGACCGCGCTGACGGCCACCCCCGCGTAGCCCAGCTCGCCTGCGTCGATGAACGGGTACGGGTACCGGTCCACCACCAGCCCTCTCAGCAGCGCGAAGCCGAGGTATCCGAGGGGGAACGCCAGCCACCAGGCCGCGTAGCGCGGGCGGAGCCGGCCCCGGCGGTCGAACAGCGCCCAGTCCGCCACGGCCAGCAGGGGCACGACGGTGTGCAGGAACTGGTTGCCCAGCGCCTCGCCGAGCGTACGGTCGGCCGGGGGCATCGCGAACGGGCTGGCCGGGTTGGCCAACACCAGGTGGTAGACCACGCCGGTGATGGTGATGTAGAGCGTGACCGCGCCCTTGAGCGCCGAGGGCGGCTCGGGCCGGTCCTGGCGGGCCAGCCAGGCGGCGTATCCGGCGAAGAGCCCGACGGCGAGGTTGCTCTGGATGGTGAAGTAGGGCAGGAGGCCGGTGAGCGTGGCGGAACCGAGCGCGGTGAGCACGATCCCGGCCAGCACGCTGATCACGATCGCCAGGCGGAAGACCACCGCCACGCGTCGACGCCGCAGACTCATCGGGGCAAGCTACCAGCCGCCCGGAGCCGAGGTCACCGGCCGACGGCACGCGGGCCACGCCGCCGGGGGAGGGCGCGCGGGCAGGGGCGCGCCCCTGCCCGTCGGCCGCCCGGTCAGCCCGCCTCGCCGCCGCTCGGCGGGGCGGTGTGGCGCCCCTGCTCCGGCGGGAGGTGGGCGGGGCCGGGCCCGGCCGGTTGCGCGGCCGTGGCCGACGGCGACGCCGTGGGCAGCGGCCCGGTCCGCCGGCTCGGGTCGGCTCCGGGCCGACCGGTCGGGTCCACCCCGGGACGGCCGGTCGGGTCGGCTCCGGGGCGGCCGGTCGGGTCGGCTCCCGGTCGGCCGGTCGGGTCGGCTCCCGGTCGGCCGGTCGGCTCCGCTCCCGGATGGCCCGTCGGGTCGGCTCCGGGTTGGCCCGTCGGGTCGGCTCCGGGATCGCCGGTCGGCGTGACCGTCGGCCCGCCGGACGGGCTGCCGTTCGGGGCGGGGCCCTTCGGCTCGTCGGTCAGCACCCGGTCGCAGTAGCCGGCGACCTTTCCAGGGCCACCGGCGGCGCGGATCAGGTCATCGAAGGTGGCCTCGTCCGGGAGACCGCCGTCGCCGACGTCCGCCCGGTACGCCCGGCACGACTCCCGTACCGCCGCGTCGTGCTCCGGCCGACCGTCCACCCCGCCCGTCGGGGCGGACGGCGGACGGTGGGCCTTCGTGGGTGCGGCGCCCGTGGTGGGGGCGGGCCCGGGAGCGGCGGTGGTGGGTGCCGGACCGCGCAGCGGGTCGGGCAGCGCGCCCCCGGTGGCGGCGAGGGCCACCCCGCCCGTGAGGGCGAGGGCGGCACAGGCCAGCGCGGCGCGGACGCCGAACCCCGCGAGGGCGGGACGGCGGCGCGGCTCCGGCTGGCCGGGCGGGTTGCCGGCCCGAGCCAGCCGGTAGGCCCGTACGGCCGCCTCCTCGCCGGCCAGTTCGTCGGCGTGGGGCGTGGCGCGCACCGCCGTCAACAGCGACGTGAGGGACTGCGGGCCGTCCTGCGGGTCGAGGACAGGACCGTCGAGCAGCCGCTCGACGGTTTCCTGGTCCATCCGGTGTGCGTTCATCTCGTGTCCCTCAGCGCCACGGGCCGTCGGGCCGTCACACGGGTCGGGTGTGACGTCCGACAAGTGCCGGGCCGGGACCGACCGGTCCGCCCATGGTCCTGGCACGCCGCGACCGCCTCGCGCAGGATGCCCGGACGCCGGGTTTCCGCCAGCGGTTGCCGATTCGTCCGGTGCGCGGTGCACTGAATCACATGGGTGTGATCAAGGTGGGCACGTCGTCCTGGGCGGACCAGATGCTGCTGCGCTCGGGCTGGTACCCCCGCGCGGCCAACACCCCGGCCGGTCGGCTCGACTTCTACGCCGGGCGCTTCCCGCTGGTCGAGGTGGACACCTCCTACTACGCGGTGCCCGTGCCGGAGACGACACGAGGCTGGGTGGACGCCACGCCCGAGGGCTTCACCTTCGACGTCAAGGCGTTCAGCCTCTTCACCGGGCACCCGACACCGGTGGCGGCGCTGCCCCGCGACCTGCGCCCGGCCGGTGGCCCGAGCCGGATCCGGCGCCGGGACCTCCCCGCGGCCGCGTACGACGAGCTGTGGGACCGGTTCCGGGCGGCGCTGGACCCGATCGCGGCGGCCGACCGGCTCGGCGCGGTCCTGCTCCAGTTTCCGCCGTGGCTGGCCCGTGGGGCCGCCGCCGAACGGCGCATCGCCGAGCTGGCGGAGCGGTGCCAGCCGTGGCGGGTCGCCGTCGAGCTGCGCCACGCGTCCTGGTTCGACGGCACCGCCGCGCTGGACACGCTCGGGTTCCTGCGGGAGCGCGGGCTGTCGTTCGTCTGCGTCGACATGCCGCAGGGGCACGCCTCGTCGGTGCCGCCCATCCTGTTCGCCACGGCGGAGCTGGCGGTCGTCCGGTTCCACGGCCACAGCACCGCCTGGGAGACCGGGGACAAGCAGGAGAAGTTCCGCTACGCGTACGGCGACGAGGAACTACGCCGCTGGTCGGAACTCCTGGTCGAGCTGGCCGGGCAGGCGGGGGAGCTGCACGCGCTGTTCAACAACTGCTGCGGCGACCAGGCCCAGCGTGACGCGGCCCGGCTCGCGGAACTGCTCGGGGTCCGCCCGGCGGGACGCGACCGGGCGGGAGCCGGTTCGCCCTCCTGAGCACGCGCCGGCCCCACCCGGGATCGTCGGCGCGGCGCCAGGTTTCCCCGCCGGCCGCCCGGGTACCGGCGGGGGCGTGAGCGACGGAAGGGGACGCGGTGATGGGTGAGCAGCGGCAGGAGCACCCCGGGGAGGCGACGCCCGGCGTACCGGGGGACGCGGCGGCGCGCGAGACCCGGGAGGCGCAGGAGGCGCACGGCGGCAGCATGGCGCCCGCTCTGGTGGACGACACCGGTCACCCGGTGGCGGCGGACCCCGCCGAGGTCGCCGAAGAGGACACCGCCGGCGGCTGACCCCGTGGTGGGAGGTCCAATTCCGTGGACCGGGCCGGTGCCCTCGGGCATGATCGCCGGATGGCGGCAACCTCCCGTGCGCTCCTGCGCTGGCAGTTCGACCTGACGTGGTCGCTGTTCGAGTACCACCTCGAGCGCCTCGACGCGGCGGACTTCCTCTGGGAACCGGCCGAGGTCTGCTGGACGGTGCGTCGCGACCCCGCCGGCGGCTGGACACCCGACTGGGCCGACACCGAACCCGACCCCGTGCCGGTCCCGACCATCGGCTGGCTGTCCTGGCACATCGGCTGGTGGTGGACGGTGACCATGGACCATCTCGGGGGACGGCCACCACGGCAGCGCACCGACGTGCGATGGCCGGGCGCGGGCGAGCCGACGGTCGCCTGGCTGCGGGGCCTGCGCGCCGAGTGGCTGGGGCACCTCGACCGGCTCACCGACGCCGACCTCGACGGCACCGCGCCGTTCCCGTGGCAGGACGACCCGGGCCACACGGTGGCGCACATGCTCGGCTGGGTCAACGCCGAGCTGATGAAGAACGCGGCCGAGATCGGTCAGCTCCGGCTGCTGCGGGCGGCGGGGCGCGCCTGACCGCCGGGCTCTTCGGCGGGGGCGGTCCCGTCCGCGCAGCTCGGCGTCCAGGTCGAGGAACCACGCCTCGTGCAGCCCCGTGCCGGGGCGTGCCGGTCAGGAACGTCGGCCCCTGGTCCGCAGCGCGTCCTCCGTCCGCTCCTCGACGTCGGCGGCGTCGGGGAAGGACCGTCGGGCCGGCGCCGGGTCGGGCGGCGCGCCGGGGCCCGCCGGCCGCGTGGGTGTCGGTTCGATCGGGCCGAAGCCGTGCCGGCCGGCGGGGCCGGACGGTCCCGCCGGCTCGTCGGCCCGCCGCTCCCCGCGCCGCCCCTCCGGCACGGCGGTCTCCTCGCTGCCCTCGTTCATGGGGTCGTGCTCAGCGACGCCCCACGGCGCCTCCACGTCCATGCCGTCCCTGGTCACCCAGGGCGTGGTCGCCTCCGGTGCGCGTCGGCCCCCGCCGCGTCCCTCTCCTGCCGTCATGACCACCTCGCTGCTCGGTCCGCCGGTACCGGCCCCGAATGCCCGTCACCGGGGCGGTCATGCCTCGCCGGCGCCCCGGGGCCGCGGTGCCGGCGGGTGGGGACGCGCGCAGCGGCGCCCCGCCGCCGAGGAGTCGGCGGGACGCCGTCCGGCGGCACGTCGGTCAGCAGCGGCCGGACTTCGCCATCCGCTTCTGCCTGGCCCCGCCCATCGCCATGAGCGCGCCCATCCCCTTCGGGGCGTTCCGCATGCCGCCGACGCGCCCGAACATCCCCCGGAACACCTCGCCGGGCTTCTGCTGCTCGCCCATGTACGCGGTCATCACGATGAGCGCCCCGGTCATCGCCGGGACAGCCCACTGGAGCATCCGCATCTGCCGCTGGCACGACGCCACGTTCGACGGCGTGTGCGAGTTCGGCTCGGTGACCCCCTCGACCGCCGGGCCGCCCGCCTTCTCCAGCTTCATGCCGAGCAGTCGGCTGTAGCCGGTCACCGCCAGCGCGCCGACCGTCAACGCCGTCTTCAGCGTGCTGGCCCGGGCCACCCCCGACTGGGCGGCCACCCGGGGGCTCTCCGTCACCAGTTCCCCGACGGCCCCCGCCAGGTGGGCGCCGATCGCCGCGGCGTTCACCGGGGTCCACCGGGCCCAGCCGGCCGAGGCCATCGGCAACCGCTGGGTCGAGTCGTTCATCTGTGCCGCCGCGCCGTTGACGCCGAACGCTCCCATCAGGGAGCCCCCGAACCAGGCCGCCAGGCCCAGGTCGTGCATCGAGCGCAGTGCGGTGTGCCGTTCGGACATCTGATCCCCTTCCACCGTGTCGGGCGGTGCGGCATACCCGCCGCCCGGCCGGCTAATCCCGCCCGTGACCTGCCGATATGCCGCGGCGGCACAGATACCGGACCCGGGGCGTCGTCGCCGGGGACGGGCCGGGAGGAGTCGTCGGGGCCGGCGCGGGTAGTTCGTCGGACGACCCGAGCGAGAGGGGAAGCGGATGTCGCAGCCCGAGGAGAGCCGGGAGAAGACCGCGTCGACCGACGCGGTGCTGATGCACCCGGACAACGATCCGCGCAGGACCACGGCGCAGGTGCCGCCGCCCGGCGAGCGCGGCGAGACCCGCGTGGAGCGGGACGGCGAGATGGTGCCCGTCGACACCGACGAGTGAGCGTCTCCGTCCCGGGCGGTGGTCGCGCCGCCCGGGACGCGTGCCGCAGCAGCCCGGCGCCGGTGTCACGTGACCGGGGGAGCGGCCCCGACGGGTCGCCCCGCTCGGTGCCGCGTCCCGCCCCGGGTCAGCGGGCCGGCAGGTCGGCGGCGAAGCGGGCCACCCGGGCCGCCAGCGGGGCGCTCGCGCGTACCCAGGTGAAGTGGTCCATCGGGGCGCCGGCCTGCGCCGGCGTGTAGCGCTCGCGCGCGACGGGCGCCGCAGCCAGCTTCGCGCACAGGTGGTCGACGGTCTCGTGCGGGGTGTACTGGTCGTCGTCGATGCTGACCGCGAGGACGGGGGTCCGCAGCGCCCGCACGGCCGCCTCGGCGTCCACCCCGTCCAGCTGCGGGAAGCGCCCGGTCCGTGCGGTGTACGCCCAGTCCCGGATGACCCCGCGCGCCTGCCGGCCGCCGAAGCCCCAGCCCGGCCAGACGCCGAGCAGCCGGGCGGTCGCCGCGATCCCCTGGGTGTACGGCAGGACGCCGTACCCGCGCAGGCCCGGGTAGCTGCGCCACCACGGTACGCCGACGGCGACCAGCGCCAGCCCGTCGACGTCGTGCTCGCCGTGCAGGGCGAGGTGCAGCAGCGCCGCCTGCCCGCCGAGGGAGTGCCCGAGCAGCAGCGTCCTGCGCCCGTCCCGCCGGGACTTGAGCGCTGCCAGCACGGCGCCCACGTCGGCGGCCAGTTCCGGGTAGCCGTACCGGCAGGCGCGGCTCGGCTTCGGGGTGCTCTCCCCGGTGCCGCGCAGGTCGGCCACCGCCACGGCCAGGCCGGCGGCGCGCAGCGCGGCGGCGAACGGCCGGTAGTAGCGCGCCCGGACGCCCATCGCCGGCGTGATCAGCACCAGCGGGGCGTCGGCGACGCCCTCCGGATCCGGATACACCTGTAGCCCGATGCGGGCCCCGTCGACCTCGACGAACTCCTGCCGGTATTCCCCCGTCGCGTTCACCGGCCCAGGCTACGGCCCGAGGCTACCGACGGGTAACCGTGGGGTGGTGGGCGTCACGTCCCGGGCGACGACCGGGGGCCGCCCACCACCACCCTGCGCTACGCCACCGCCGGAGCGGGCCGGCCGACCGTGCTGACCGTGGCGTAGACCGTGCTCAGCTGCTCGGCGCAGCGCTTCCACGAGTACCGGTTGCGGATCCGGTCCAGCGCCGCCGTCGCGTACGCGAAGCGACGGACCTTGTCGGCGAGCAGCCGGCGGACCGCGGTGCCGAGGGCCCGGGGGTCCCGCGGCGGCACGAGGTCGCCGGTCAGGCCGTCGACCACGGTGTCGGCGATCCCGCCGACGTTCGTGCCGACGACCGGTACGCCGCACGCCATGCCCTCCAGCGGGGTGAGCCCGAACGGCTCGTACCAGGGGGCGGCCACCAGCAGGTCCGCCGAGCGGTACCACGGGGCCAGCTCCTCCCGGGGCAGCCCGCCCAGCAGCTTCACCCGGTCGGCGACCCCGCAGGACTCGGCGAGCGCGCGGAGCCGGCGGGCGAAGCCGTCCGCGGGGAGCAACTCCGCCGGCGGGCCGCCGACCACCACGCACTCGGCGTCCGGCACGGCCGGCAGCGCCCGGATGACGTCCTGGATGCCCTTGCGCTCCACCAGCCGGCCGACGGTGATGATCCGGGGGCGGGCCGGGTCGCGCGGGGCGACGGGCCCGTCGGGACGGAACAGCTCCTGGTCGACCCCGGCGGGGACCAGCGTCATCCGGGACCGGGGCACGCCGAGGCGGACCAGCTCGCCGACCTCGTCCTGGCACTGCACGATGATCCGGTCGGCGGCCCGGCCCAGGGCCCGCTCGTAGCCCACCCGGCCCGGTGGGCTGGTGTCCCGGGCGCCCTGCAACCGCCGCTTCACCGAGCCGAGGCTGTGGTACGTCAGCACCACCGGCACCCCGGTGCGCCGGCCGGCGTGCAGGGTGGCCAGCCCGCTCGTCCAGAAGTGGGCGTGCGCCACGTCCGGCGCCCAGCCGCCGTCGCGCCACTGACCCGCCAGCCAGCGCCCGAACTCGCCCAGGTGCGGCAGCAGCTCGTCCCTCGGCACCCGCAGCGCCGGGCCGGCCGGCACCTGGCACACCCGGTAGCCGTCCGGGGTGACGACGGAGTCGGGCGGGACAGTGGAGTCCCGGCGGGTGTAGACGCGCACGTCGTGCCCCTCGCCGGCCAGCGCGGCGGCGAGCTCCGCCACGTGCGTGTGCTGACCGCCGGATTCCTCCACCCCTCCGACGGCGAGCGGACTGGCGTGCTCCGAGATCATCGCGATACGCATGTGCTTCCTCCATCGGCCGGCCCGTCGGCGGGGACCCGGTCGAGCCCCGGGGCGTCTCCTCGCCGCCTGGCGGACCCCGCCGCAGGAGTCCCTACCCCCGACCTTCCCTCCTAACCGCCGCCTGCCCGGCTCGTCCTGACGGAGTGTCCGTCGGGTGTGGAGCGGCCGGCGGGCGGCGGGGCGAACCACCCCACCGCCCGTGACCGCCCGGTCGCAGCCGGTCAGGACCGTTCGTCGTGGAGCATGCCCGGCCCGAAGACCTCGTAGGCGATGCGCTCCACCGGCACTCCCCGGCGCAGCAGGCCGCCCCGGACGGTGTTCATGAACGGCAGCGGCCCGCAGAGGTGCACGTGGGCGTCGGGGGAGAGGGGGATCAGCGCCGGGTCGACCCGGCCCGCGATGACCTCGGCGGTCACCCCGGCCAGTTCGCCGTCGGTGAGGTCCTCGTACCAGAGGGCGGTGCGCAGGTTGGGCAGCGCGGCGTGCAGGCGCGGCAGTTCACCGCGGAACGCGTGGGCCGCGCCGGCCCGGTCGGCGTGCACCAGCACCACCGGACGCTCCGGTTCGGTGGCGGCCAGGTGCTCCAGGGCGGCCATCGCCGGGGTCAGGCCGATGCCCGCGCTGACCAGCAGCAGCGGGCCCTCCCCGGCCACCGCGCTGACCTCGCCGAACGCGGGGCTGAGCCGGAGGACGTCGTCGACACCCACGCGCTCGTGCAGGAAGGTGGAGACCATGCCGTCGGGGGCGTCACCGCCACCGCGTACGCGCTTGACGGTGATCCGCCAGTGGTCGGCGCCGGGACGGCCGGAGAGGCTGTACTGGCGGATCTGCTGACCGCGCCCGCCGTCGAGGTCGACGGCGACCGAGGTGTACTGGCCCGGGACGAAGGTGGGCACCGGGCCGCCGTCGGCCGGGACCAGGGTGAACGACACGACATCCAGCGCCTCGGTGGTCCGGGCGACGACCCGCCAGTCCCGCCACACGGGCTCGCCCTCGGCCAGCCCGGCCACGGTGTAGAGGCGGGCCTCCCGGGCGATCAGCTCGCAGGCGAGCAGCCAGTAGACCTCGTCCCAGGCCGCCGCGACCTCGTCGGTGACGGCGTCGCCGAGCACCTCGCCGACGGCGGCGAGCAGGTGCCGGCCGACGATCGTGTACTGGGTGGCGGTGATGCCGAGCGAGGCGTGCTTGTGCGCGATGCGGTCCAGGATCGGCCCCCACGGTGCATGGCTGCCGCCGGTCAGGTGCTCCGCGTACGCGACCACGGCGGCGGCGAGGGCGGCCTTCTGGGTGCCGGTGGCCTGGTTGCTGCGGTTGAAGATGTCCAGCAGTTCGGGGTGCGCGTCGAACATCCGCTGGTAGAACCGGCCGGTGATCGCCTCGCCGTGCGCCTGCACGGCGGGCAGGGTCGCCGTCACCACTGCTGCTGAGGACTCCGAGAGCACGACTGTCTCCTTCTGGGCTGAACCGCTCGGGCCCCGACAGCAAAACAGGTATTCGAAATACCTCTTCAGGGCCGAAGGTCCCGGGTCGAGGGTCGTCCGGATCACACCCGGGGCCGGTCGGCCGTGGTGGGCGGTCGACCGCGCTGGCTAGGGTCGAGGCGTGAAGCTCAACCGGTCCACCGACATGGCGCTGCGCATCGCCATGCTCGCCGCCGCGAACCCGCGACGGATGACCGTGGACGAGCTGTCCGACCAGCTCGACCTGCCCCGCAACCACGTCGCCAAGGTGGTGCAGCGGTTGCAGCGGCTCGGGGTGCTGGTCACCATCCGGGGCCGTTCCGGCGGGGTGGCCTTCGCCGAGGACGGCGGGAGGACCACCGTCGGGCACGTGGTCCGGGCCTTCGAGGGCGACGACGAGGTGGTGTCCTGCGACGAGCCGGCCTGCTCGCTGCGCGCGGCCTGCCGGCTGCGGGGCGAACTGCGCCGTGCCCGGGACGCCTTCCTCGCCGTGCTGGACGACGTGACCCTCGGCGAGCTCGTCGCCGGGCCGACCGGCCCGGCGCTGCTCGCCCTCGGCCTGCCCCGCCCCCGGCCGGCGCCGTCCGGGGAGCCACCGGGGCGCGACGTGTCGCCGTCCGGAGAGTTGCCGGCGCCCGACGCGCCGCCGTCCGGAGGGTCGCCGGGGCGCGACGTGTCGCCGTCCGGGGGGCCGCCGGGGCGCGACGTGTCGCCCTCAGCGACCGTGCCGCGTCCGCCGGAGCCCCACGCGCCGCCGTCGCCTGTCGGGCCCACCGGAGCCCGGCCGGCCGTACCCGGTCCGGTCTGAGGAGTGACGATGCCCGCCAACAAGGTCTCCCACCCGGTCTTCGCCCGGGTGTTCCAGCGGGCGAGCGTGGCGATGGACCGCGCCGGCGCGGCCGCTCACCGCCGGCGCCTCGTCGCCGGCCTCGCGGGCCGGGTGGTCGAGGTCGGCGCCGGCAACGGCCGCACCTTCGCCCACTACCCGGGCACCGTCGAGCGGGTGCTGGCGGTGGAGCCGGAGCCCCGGCTCCGGGCTGCGGCCCGGGAGGCGGCGGGCACGGCTCCCGTACCCGTCGAGGTGGTCGACGGCCTCGCCGAGGCGCTGCCGGCGCCCGACGGCGACGCCGACGCGGTGGTGTTCTCCCTGGTCCTCTGCTCGGTGGCCGACCAGGACGCCGCGCTGCGCGAGGCCCGCCGGGTGCTGCGGCCCGGTGGGCAGGTGCGCTTCTTCGAGCACGTACGCGCGCAGAGCCCCGGCCTGCGCCGCGTGCAGCGGTTGGCCGACGCGACCGTCTGGCCGTTGCTCTGCGGCGGCTGCCACACGGGCCGCGACACGGTGGCCGCGATCCGGGCGGCGGGCTTCACCGTCACCGAGCTGGACGCGTTCCGCTTCCCCGACAGTCGACTCCCGGCCCCCGCCACCCCGCACGTGCTCGGCGTGGCCACCCGCGACTGATCCACCCTCGCCCATGGCCGCGCCGGTGGTCGGTGGCCGCGCCGGTCGTCCGTGGCCGCGCCGGTCGTCCGTGACCGAGCCGGCTGTCCGTGGCCGTCGGACCGGTGCCACTCACCGTTGCCGCGCCGGTCCGTTCCGGGCCCGGACGTGGCGGAACCCCGCGCCAGGCGGCACGGGGTTCCGGGACGCGGTCGCGGTCAGGAGACCGTGATCGAGCCGTCCCCGGCGCGGACGCAGGCCACGGAACGCGCACCGGTGGTGGCTGCGCCCGTCAGGCACTGCCCGAGCACCTGGTGGCCGGCGGCGTTCGGGTGCCACGACTCCTGGCAGGTCTGGAAGTAGCTCACGCAGGTGTTCGCGATCCGCTGGATGGCGATCTTGTCCTTGCCCGAGAGGCTGCTGACGAAGACGCCGTTGGGCGGGCTGTCCTGCAGCCGGATCGGGGTGGCCAGGGTGCCGGCCGGGCTGGTTCCCGACTCGCAGAGCCGGGCGCCGTCGAAGGCCCGCTGCACGTTGAGGTAGACCAGGTCCGCGCCAGGGAACTCGGCGGCCAGGGTGTCCCGGGTGGACTTCACCAGGGTGCCCAGCCCCTGCGAGAAGCGGTGCCCCGGCAGCAGGCTGGCCCGGTGGATCGGGCAGCCGGCCGCGTACCGCTCGGCGCCGAGCGCGCGGAACTTGTCCCGGGTGTCGTCCCGGCTGTCCTCCTCGTGGAACCCGGGGGCGAGGTCGAGCGGCAGCGGGTTGGTGTAGTCCTGGAAGACGATCCGGTGCTGGCCGTCGGCGTCGATCTCGCGCAGCGTGGCGAGGAGCTGGCGTACGGCCGAGGTGGTCTCCGCGGTCGCGGCGCTCCACTGGGCGGCGGTGGCCAGGTCGGCGTCGGAGCAGGGCTTCTGCTCGACGGGGCCGTTCAGGTAGGCCCAGAACTCCCACCAGCCGGTCCAGGCGTCGGCGATGAACCGGTTGGCGCACTTCTCCGCGACGTTGCCGAAGGTGAACGAGCTGTTGTTGGAGCCGAGCCCGAGCAGCACCAGGTCGATGTCGTGGGTCCGGCCGACCGCCCGGAGCTGGTCGAGCTGGGCGGCCACCTGGCGGCCGTTGGCCCGGGCCGAGGAGGCGGCGGCGATGTCGTGCGGCTGCCCGCCGGAGCAGGCGAGGTTGAACCGGTCCTGGATGCCCGGCAGATTGGCCCGGTGCAGTGAGGCGTTCGCCGAGCGGTGGCAGAAGAACGCGTTGTTGTTCGCTGCGGTCCAGCCCGGGAAGCCCTGGGCGACCCCGTTGGCGTCGGCCACCGGGGTGTACGCCCCGGCGCCCTCGCCGCTGATGAAGCTGTCGCCGAGCGCCACCGCGGCGGTGGGCGGGGCTGCCGAGGCCGGGGCGCTCAGCCCGACGGCGGTCGACAGGGTGGCGGTGGCGACGGCGAGCGCCGCCGCGAGTGCGGTACGACGGAACCTGGACATGCGTCCCCTAACTGTCCATCGAAACGTGAAAGATCCTCCGAGGGCGCGATCAGATCACTCCGGCACGACGGGCGTCAATGGCCTGTAACAAGATCTTTCCGAGAGGGACACACTCGCCCCGGCCGCGACCCCGGGGGCGTCGGCGGTCGGAGCGCAGGTCCGGGGCGTCGGCGGTGGAGTGTCGGCGGCCGGTGACGCCGGCCACCCGGCCCCCGGGGGTCCGGCGTCCCGGCGACCGGAGAACCCGGCGTTGCGGTGCCCGGGGACCCTGCGTCAGTGGCGGCGTCAGCCGCGTGGGGGAAGGCTGGCCACGGCATCGTTGTTGTCCGGGTGGAACCGCCCGCCGGCCGGCGCCACCGCAAACCGGTCACGGTGGCTTCGATGCGCCGGAACCGGACGGAACGCGCTACCCTGCCGCCCGGGCCCGACCCACGACGAGGCGCGTGCCTCGCTGCGGGGCGCCGTCGTCCTGTCGCATCTCCCGGTTAGGCTCGCTGCGGCGCGCGGGCCGGCCGGCGACGTCGGACGCGGCACCACATCGCCGAGACCTGGGAGTACGACCAGTTGACCGCAGAGCCTGAGACCCTGTACGGGGCCGACGACCTCACGCACCTCGAGGGGCTGGACGCCGTCCGCAAGCGGCCCGGCATGTACATCGGCTCCACCGACAGCCGTGGCGTGGGTCACCTCGTCAACGAGATCCTCGACAACTCGACGGACGAGGGCGTCGCCGGCCACGCCACGAAGGTGGAGGTGACGCTGCACGCCGACGGCTCGGTCCAGGTCGACGACGACGGTCGGGGCATCCCCACCGACGTGCACGCCAAGTCCGGCATCTCCGGCGTCGAGCTGGTGCTCACCCGGCTGCACGCGGGCGGCAAGTTCGGCGGCTCCGGCTACAAGACCTCCGGCGGTCTGCACGGCGTGGGCGCCTCGGCGGTCAACGCGCTGTCCCGCCGGTTCGACGTCACCGTCCGCCGGGGCGGCAAGGTCCACGCGATGTCGTTCCGGCACGGCGTGCCGGGGGTCTTCGACGATGCCGGCCCCGACGCGGCGTTCACCCCGGGTCCCGGCCTCCAGATCGTCGGCGCGATGAAGCGCGGCCAGCGCACCGGCACCTCGATCCGCTGGTGGCACGACGCGCGCTACTTCGAGACCGGCGCCCGCCTGGACGCCGAGGCCGTGCGGATGAAGCTGCGCAACACGGCGTTCCTGGTGCCGGGCGTGAACTACACGCTGCGCGACCACACCGGCGAGGAGCCGACCGAGGAGAGCTTCCACTACCCCGACGGCCTGACGGACATGGTGGAGTTCCTCGCCCCGGCCGGCGACCGGCCCGTCTCCGGCATGCTGATGGTCACCGGCGAGGGCACCTACCGGGAGAACGCCGCCGACGCCAACGGGGTCATGCAGTCCAACGTGCAGCGTCGGGCCGAGGTCGAGGTGGCCTTCCGCTGGGGCACGGGCTACGAGCGCACCGTCGAGTGCTTCACCAACACCATCCGCAACGCGCACGGCGGCACCCACCGCAAGGGCTTCGAGCGGGGCCTGGCGCGTACCCTCGCCGACGCCGTCCGCAACACCCGTGGCCTGCTCAAGGCCAAGGAGGACCCGCCCACCCTGGACGACGTCCTGGAGGGCATGACAGCGGTCGTGCACGTCCGGATCCCGGAGCCCCAGTTCACCTCGCAGACCAAGGACGAGCTCTCCACCGCCGGCATCACCAAGGTGATCCAGGGGCTGGTCGAGCAGCACCTGAAGGCGTGGCTGGAGGATCGCCGGACCAAGGCCGAGGCGCGTACGGTCCTCCAGAAGATCGTCGACGCGGCGCGCGTACGGCTGACGCAGAAGCAGCAGAAGGACGCGGCCCGCCGCAAGACCGCCCTGGAGGGCGCGTCGATGCCGCCGAAGCTGGTCGACTGCCGCGCGGCGGGCATCGACCGTAGTGAGCTGTTCATCGTGGAAGGGGACAGCGCACTCGGGACAGGGCGACTTGCCCGATCTGCCGAATATCAGGCACTTCTTCCGATTCGAGGCAAGATCCTCAACGTGCAGAAGGCCAACCTCCAGCAGGTGCTGGACAACGCCGAGTGCGCCGCGATCGTGCAGGTGCTCGGCGCCGGCTCCGGCCGCACGTTCGACCTGTCCGCCATGCGCTACGGCCGAGTGCTGATCATGGCGGACGCCGATGTGGACGGCGCGCACATCCGCACCCTGCTGATCACGCTCTTCGCTCGCTACATGCGACCGCTGATCGAGGCCGGCCGGCTCTACGCGGCGATGCCGCCCCTACACAAGATCACCACCAGGGGGCGCAACCCGCAGACGATCTACACCTACACCCAGGCGGAGATGGAGGCCACGGTCCGCAAGCTGGAGAAGGCCGGCAAGCAGATCGTCACCCCGATCCCGCGATTCAAGGGTCTCGGCGAGATGGACGCCGACGAGCTGTGGGAGACCACGATGAACCCGGCCACCCGGGCCGTCCGCCGGATCACCCTCGACGACGTCGACGCCGCCGAGCGGATCCTCGAACTGCTGATGGGGGAGAAGGTCGAGCCGCGCCGCAACTGGCTGATCGACTCCGCCGACCGGGTCGACCGCGAGGCGATCGACGCATGAGCACCACCCGCCGAGAGGGAAGCTGAACGATGGCACGCCGCAAGGACGACCGCGCCAAGGTGGACCTGTCCGCCTTCGACCAGGCCGGCGCGCGGGTCTTCGACAATCCGCTGGTCACCGAGGTCTCCGACTCCTACCTGGAGTACGCCTTCTCGGTGATCCACTCCCGGGCCCTGCCCGACGCCCGCGACGGCCTCAAGCCGGTGCACCGGCGCATCCTCTGGTCCATGTACGAGCAGGGCCACCGCCCCGACCGGGGGCACGTGAAGTCCGCCCGCATCGTCGGGGACGTGATGGGCAAGTACCATCCGCACGGCGACACGGCCATCTACGACGCGATGGTGCGCCTGGCGCAGGACTTCTCGCTGAACGCGCCACTCATCGACGGGCACGGGAACTTCGGCAGCCCGGACGACGGGCCGGCGGCCTCGAGATACACCGAGGCCCGGATGTCGCGCGAGGCGATGCTGCTCGTCGGCGAGCTGGGCGAGGACACGGTCGACGTCGAGCCCAACTACGACGGCTCGCTGACCCAGCCCACCGTGCTGCCCGCCGCGTTCCCCAACCTGCTGGTCAACGGCGCCTCGGGGATCGCGGTCGGCATGGCGACCAACATGATCCCGCACAACCTCGGCGAGGTGGTCTCCGCCGCCCGCTGGCTGATCAACCACCCGGACGCCACGCTGGACCGGCTCATGGAGTTCGTCCCGGGGCCCGACCTGCCCACCGGCGGCCTGCTGCTCGGGCTCGACGAGGTGCGCCGGGCCTACGAGACCGGGCGCGGCGTCGTGCGGATGCGGGGCAAGGTCGAGATCGGCCCGCTGGAGGGCAGCCGGGGCCGGCAGGCGATCACTGTCGTGGAGCTGCCCTACGGCGTCGGTGCCGAGAAGGTCATCGCGGCCATCACCAACGAGGTCAACAAGACCAAGCGGCTCACCGGCATCGCCGACGTCAAGGACCTCACCGACCGGGAGAGCGGCACCCGCCTGGTCGTCGAGTGCAAGGTGGGGGTCAACCCGCAGGCGCTGCTCGCCGACCTCTACCGGCTCACCCCGCTGGAACAGTCGTTCGGCGTCAACAACCTGGTGCTGGTCGACGGGCAACCGCAGACCCTCGGGCTGAAGGCGCTGCTGGAGGTCTTCCTGGCCCACCGCTACGAGGTGGTGACCCGGCGCAGCTCGTACCGCCGGCGCAAGCGCCAGGAGCGGCTGCACCTGGTCGACGGCCTGCTGATCGCCCTGCTCGACATCGACAAGGTGGTCAAGCTCATCCGGGCCAGCGAGGACGCGCAGGCCGCCAAGGACGGCCTGATGCAGAAGTTCAGGCTCTCCGAGATCCAGGCCACCTACATCCTGGACACCCCGCTGCGCCGGTTGACCAAGTACGACCGGATCGAGCTGGAGGCCGAGCAGGAGAAGCTCCGCAAGGAGATCGCCGAGCTCTCCACGATCCTCGACGACCCGAAGGTGCTGAAGAAGGTCGTCTCCGACGAGCTGGCGGCGGTGGTGAAGCAGTTCGGGGCGCCGCGTCGCACCACGCTCGTCGACGGGGACCTCAAGGAGGTGCTGGCCGCGTCCGCGCCGGCCGGCCCGCTGGAGGTCGCCGACGACCCCTGCCAGGTGATCCTCTCCGCGACCGGGCTGGTCGCCAGGACGGCGGCGGAGTCGGAGGAGGCGTCCGAGGGCCGCCGGCGGCACGGCCGGACCAAGCACGATGCCGTACGCGCCGTCGTGCACTCCACCGCCCGGGGGAAGGTGCTGCTGGTGACCAGCGCCGGCCGGGCGTTCAAGGTCGACGTGCTGCCGCTGCCGGTCCTGCCCGAGCAGGCGGGGACGGTGTCGCTGCGCGGCGGGATGGCCGCCGCCGAGCTGGTGCCGCTGGAATCGGGGGAGACCGTGGTCGGGCTGGCACCACTCGGGCCGACGGCCGAGGGCTCCCCGGGCCTCGCCCTGGGCACCCGGCAGGGCGTGGTCAAGGTGTGCGCACCGGAGTGGCCCGTCCGCTCGGACGAGTTCGAGGTGATCGGCCTGCGGGAGGGCGACGAGGTGGTCGGGGCGACCTGGCTCACCGACGGCGCGGAGACGCTCACCTTCGTCACCTCGGAGGCGTCGCTGCTGCGGTTCGCCGCCGGACTGGTCCGGCCGCAGGGGACCAAGGGCGGCGGCATGTCGGGCATCAACCTGCCCGCCGGCGCCCGGGTGGTGTTCTTCGGGGCGATCCGCACCGACGACCCGGGCCACGGTGAGCCGATGGTGGTCACCTCCACGGGCGCCACGGTGAAGGTCACGCCGTTCCAGGCGTACCCGGCGAAGGGGCGGGCGACCGGCGGTGTGCGCGCCCACCGCTTCCTCAAGGGTGAGACCGACGTGGCCGTCGCCTGGGTCGGGTCGCGTCCGGCGGCCGCCACCGCCACCGGCGAGCCGGTGGAGCTGCCGGCGGCGGACCCGCGCCGCGACGGCTCCGGCTTCGCCGTGATGCTGGGCCCCACCGTCGTCGGCCACCAGATCGAACGCGACTGACCCAACCGGCCGGGGGCCGGCCGCTGACCCAACCGGCCCCCGCACGCCCACCCACCCACCCCCACTCCCACCCCCACCCCTGCTCCCCGCGCTCGTTCCGCGCGTTGATCATGAAGTTGTTGTCACCCCGCTCGGCGTGTCACGACAACAACTTCATGATCAACGGGGCGGAGCGGGGGGCTGGGTGGGGGAGGGGGTGGGGGTGCGTAGGTGGGTTACCAGGCGCATGCCGTGGTAGACGGTCAGGGCGGCGGCGGTGCCGAGGGCGATGCCGTTGAACGAGAGGTCGCCGGCGGTGAGGGTGTAGTTGGCCGCGCCGACGATCACCGCGACGGCGGCGGTCATCAGGTTCACCGGGTCGTGGAAGTCCACCCGGCTCTCGATCCAGATCCGCGCGCCGAGGATGGCGATCAGGCCGTACAGGGCGGTGGTGGCGCCGCCGAGGACGCCGGCCGGCACGGTGAGGATCAGCGCGCCGAACTTCGGGCTGAGCCCGAGCAGGACCGCCGTCAGGCCGGCCACCCAGTACGCGGCGGTGGAGTAGACCCGGGTCGCCGCCATCACGCCGATGTTCTCCGCGTAGGTGGTGGTGCCGGAGCCGCCGCCGGAGCCGGCGAGCATCGTGGCCAACCCGTCGCCCATGAACGCCCGGCCCATGTCCCGGTCCAGGTTCCGGCCGGTCATCGCGGCGACCGCCTTGACGTGCCCGGCGTTCTCGGCGATCAGCACCAGGATCACCGGGATCACCAGCACGACCGCGCGCAGGCTGAAGCTCGGTGCGTGGAACTCGGGCAGGCCGACCCAGGCGGCGTCCCGCAGGCCGTCGACCGCCTTCGGGTCCAGGTCGCCGAGCACGGCGGCGAGGACCCAGCCGACCACCACCCCCAGCAGGATGGACAGGCGGGCCAGGAAGCCCCGGAAGGCCACCGTGGCGAGCAGGATGGCGGCCAGCGTCACCACCGCGATCAGCGGCTGCGCCTTCACGCCGGTGCCGCTCCCGTCGCCGTCCCAGGCGACCGGGGCGAGGTTCAGGCCGATCAGCGCGACGATCGCCCCGGTGACCACGGGCGGCATCAGCGCGTCGATCCAGCGCGACCCGGCGAGCTGGACGACCAGCCCGACGGCGGCCAGCGCCACGCCGGCGACGACGATGCCGCCGAGCGCTGGGCCGATGTCGCCGCCGGCCTTGGCCGCCAGCACCGGCGCGATGAAGGCGAAGGACGAGCCGAGGTACGAGGGCAGCCGGTTGCCGGTGATCAGCAGGAACAGCAGCGTGCCGAGCCCGGAGAAGAAGAGCGTGGTGGCCGGCGGGAAGCCGGTGATGAGCGGCACCGTGAAGGTCGCGCCGAACATCGCGACGACGTGCTGCACGCCGACGCTGAGGGTGCGCGGCCAGGAGAGGCGTTCGTCGGGGTGGACCACGTCGCCGGGGCGGATGGACCGGCCGTCGCCGTGGACCGCCCACGCGGACCAACGGGAGCGCGGCTCGGTGGAGGACTGGGTCATGGAACGCCCTTCGCGTCGTGAAGAGGTGACGGGGGCGCAGGTGAAACCCAGGAGTCGTTTCTAGCAGAGGCCCGGCTCGGCCCGGCCGGTGGCCCGGCAGGGGTTCGGCAGGTGGCATGGGCGGGCCCGTCCGGGCCCGCGAACCGTTGCCGCCAGTCGGGCGGGTCAGGCGACGCCGGCGGGGCGGAACTGGACGCTGACGCGGGGCCCGACGGGGCGGGTGGTCTTGGGCACGGCGTGCTCCCAGGTGCGCTGGCAGGAGCCGCCCATCACCACGAGGTCGCCGTGGCCGAGTGGGAAGCGCAGGCTGTCGCCGCCGCCGCGGGGCCGCAGCAGCAGTGCGCGCGGCGAGCCGAACGAGACGATGGCGACCATGGTGTCGGTGTGCGCGGAGCGGCCCTGGGTGTCGCCGTGCCAGGCGACGCTGTCCCGGCCGGAGCGGTAGAGGCACATGCCGGCGGTGACGAAGGGCTCGCCGAGCTCGGGGGCGTAGTGCCGGGTGAGGGCGGCGCGCGCCTCGGTGAGCAGCGGGTGCGGCAGCGGGCGGTGCCCGGCGTACCAGCAGAGCAGCCGGGGCACGTCGACCTCGGCGTCGTACATCGTGCGGCGCTCGGCCCGCCAGGGGACGTCTCGCAGCAGGACGTCGAAGACCTGGTCGGAGCCGGTGACCCAGCCGGGCAGATGGTCGACCCACGCGCCGTGGGTGAGCGGGTGCCGGCGCAGCCGGTCGGCCAGCGGGCTCAGCGACGGTCCGGCGGCGGTGAGGTCGAACATCGACGGCTGGTAGGCGGCCCCGGTCATCCGCCCAGCGTACCCGCCATGTTGGTACAGGTGTACGGACGCCTTGCCCGCCCGCCGGTCGCCGGCGAGGGCCGGCCGGCCGGGCGGTGCGAACCCCGCCTCAGCGGCTCAGTATCCGGCGCACCCGGCCACCGATCACCTGCTTGACCCGGGTCTGCAGGCGCTGCCCGCGCAGCGTCTCCGTCTCCTTGCGCAGCTCGACGTTGCGGTCGCGCAGCCACTGGATCCGCTCCCGCAGCGCGTCGGGGGCGGTCGCGGCGGCCGGGCGTACGGCGGGCGGGAAGGCGGTGGAGCGCACCTGCGCGTCGAACCGGGCCGCGCTGTCGCCGTCGGCGAAGGCGTGGCCCAGGTCGTGCTTGGCGAGGAAGGCCAGCATCGTCTCGTAGCGTGACCTGTGGCCGGCGTTGAGCGCCGTGTAGTCCGCCTCCGCGTAGAGCTGGGCGGCGTCGACGTCGACCGGCACGTCCTTCATGACCCGGTGCGGGATCTCGAAGTACCGGGCGAGTTCCAGGGTGCGCGAGTCGTGCGCGAAGAGGTAGCCGGGCGTGCCGGCGATCAGCGCGGTGATGGTGCCGTGGATCCGGGTGCCGAACGCGAACTCGAATCCGGAGAGGTAGTCCATCCAGGTCCAGGGGTCGACGAACATCCGCACCTTGTCCTCGGTGAACAGCGGGTGCGAGGTGTGGATCGGGATCTTGCTGGTCCTGCCCCGGTCCCCGGGGGCGTCGCCGTAGAGGAGCGTGCCGAGCGTCTTGAGGTCCTGCGGCAGGTAGCGCAGGTTCGGGTACCGCTCGTGGTGCCGGGCGATGATCTCCGCCATCGACGTGACGTACGGGGAGACGGTGAGCGCGAGCCTGTCGTCGGGCGACAGGGACGCCTTCCTCTTCTCCACCCGCAGGCTGTCGCCGTGCAGGAACATCGACGGGCAGCCGATCACGTCGACGGCCGAGAAGCCCAGTGTGCGCAGGTAGTCACGGGTGATCTCGCCGCGTACGCCGATGCTGTGCGAGCGGTCGAGGACCGCCCGTACGAACCGGGTCACGACGTCGTCGATCGGGCGGAGGTACTCCCGGTCGCCGTTGATGTCGGTCTGTACGCCCACCCCGAGCACCACCACCGGGATCTTCAGCTGCTCGATGAGCTTCGTCATGGCCTCGACGCGGTGGGCGTAGCTGCGGCGGAAGGCGTTGGCGAGCGGTACGACGTAGACGTCGTACCGCTCGTTGATCATGTCGGCGTCGCGCGGGTCGATCCTGAACTCGGTCGAGGTGATCTCGGCGGTGGCGGTGCGCAGGAGCTTGTGGGCGGCGTGGCTGAAGACGAGGTTGCCGTTGTTGTCGCCGATCCAGTTCCGCTCGTGCGTCTCCTCCGGCGAGTAGACGTCGAACGGGCCCTTCTTCGCCCGCATCAGGATTCGCTGGTGCATTCGCCCGCCTCTCGTCACCTCCGGGTCTGGGAATACTAGCCACCCGATCGGCCGGAACCCGGATGCCCGCCACCGCCGTCACGGATGGGGACGCAACGGTCACGGAGGGACGGGAGGAACGGGACTCCCCCACGGGACAGAACGGGCACTCGCGGACGGGACGGAACAGAGCCTCAGGCCCGGCGGGTAGGGTGCCCGGCGGGGCGGCGCCGACCGGCGGACCGCCACGGGCCCCTCGGGGGCGCCTGAGGACGGGGTCGAGGAGGAGACGTACGTGCTGGTGACCCTGCGGATCGTCGGGATGCCGGCATGAACGACGCCGCGACCGTCGCGCCCGCCGCCCGGCCCGCGTCCCCGGCCAGCCGCCTGCCGTCGCTGACCGGGCTGCGCTGGGTCGCCGCCCTGCTCGTCTTCGGGTTCCACGTCGCGACGATGGGCATCATCGCCGAGCCCGGCCAGAAGGCCGTCGTGGACTGGGCCTTCGCACTCGGGCTGTCGGGCGTGCAGTTCTTCTTCATCCTCAGCGGCTTCGTGCTGGTCTGGTCGGCCCGACCCACCGACACCCGTCGGGCGTTCTGGCGGCGCCGGGTGGCCAAGATCTGGCCGAGCCACGTGGTGCTGTGGGTGGCGGCCCTGGCGGTCGCGGCCTGGTTCGCCGACCCCGTGGACCGGTTCGTCGCGGTGGAGAACCTGTTCCTCCTCCAGGCGTGGGACCCGCGGCCGGGCCACTTCTACAGCATCAACACGGTCAGCTGGTCGCTGTCCTGCGAGTTCTTCTTCTACCTCTGCCTGCCGTTGGCGCTGCCGCTGATCCGCCGGGCCCGACCGTGGGCCCTGTGGGCCGTCGTGGTCGCGGTGCCGCTGCTCATCCTGGCGCTCTGGCCGGCCCAGGCGCTGGTGCCCGAGGAGAGCCGCTGGTGGTTCACCCAGATCTTCCCGCCGGTGCGGTCGCTGGAGTTCTGGATGGGCGTCGCCGCCGCCGAGCTGATGCGGCGTGGCCGGTGGCGCGGGCCGGGCCTGCCGCTGGCCAGCCTGCTCTTCGTGGCGACCTGGGTGGTCGCCGCGCAGTGGGTCCGCGCCGAACTGTGGGCGGCGCTGCTCTCGGTCGCGTACATCCTGGTCATCGCCGCGGCGGCGGACGCGGACGTGCGCGGGCGGCGCTCGCCGTGGCGGTCCCGGCCGATGATCTGGCTGGGCGAGGTCTCCTTCGCCTTCTATCTGGTGCACGTCCTCGTGATGATCACCGTCCTGCGGCTCACCGGCGACTGGGGCGTCGGCTTCACCGGCTGGTCGGGGCTGGCGGTGGTGCTCGGCTTCCTGCTGGTCAACCTGGCCCTGGCCGGCCTGTTGCACCGTCTCGTCGAGACGCCGATGATGCGGCTGCTCACCCCGCGCAGGCCGGTCCGGACGCCGCGGGACGGGGACGGCGCCGGGCAGGACCCCGGCGGCCCCGGGGCGACGCCGGGGGATCGGGGCAGCGCCGTGCCGCGCCCCCGGGCCGCCGGCCCGCAGGACGACCACCGACCGACGTACGCCGACTCGCGCTGAGCGCCCCGGCGACCGGAGTGTCCGCCGACGAAATCCCGGCCGTTTCGGTGACGCCGGTCACCACGTCGGCGAACCGGTCATCGGGCGCGGCCCGGTCGATTCCTGCCGGGGTTTCGGCGCCGATGTCCGCCACTTGTCCCGTTGTCGCCCGGAGGTGCGCGCAGAAACGGTCGTCCCATTGAGTCGCGTCAGTGGCGAAGTGCCCGCAAAAATTGTCTGCCGATCAAGGTTTAGGCAGGTGGGACGGGGTTGGCAGGGCGCGGACCGGCCAGTAATGTCGGCGCGTCCGGTGCGGTACCCGATCGCCAGAGGCGACGCCGCGCCGACCCGCCTAATCGTGAACGACGAACCGGGGACCCAGTGCTCGTTGGGGTGAATCCGTGGGCCGTGGGCCCGTGGTAGGGCGTTCTTCCCGCCCGAATCCGTCAGCTAACCCGGTCGGCGGTGTCGGAAGGAGTTCCATCGTCATGCCACACCCGTACACCCCTCGGTTGTGCCGCCGTCTCCACGGCGCCGCGGTGACCGCGCTCGTCCGCCCGCAGGTCATGAGCTGACCCACCGGTCACCGTCCGTCGCCCGGCGTCCCGGGCGCATCCCCTGAGTGGCCCACCACCCGCCCGGACGCCCGTCCGCGCGGTCGGTCCGCCCTGCCCTCGGCGCGGACCGACGGCCGCTCACCCCGAGCCCGTGGAGGAAACCGTGAAGCACCACCTCAAGCGACAGCTGCGTCGCCTCACGTCCGAGCGTCCGTACCAACTGGCCGCCGCGTCCGCCGCGGCGCTCGTGCTGGCGTCAGGCACGGGCGCGCTGCTGGCCGGAACCGACGAGGCCCCCGCCGCCGCGCAGGCCCCGGTGGCCGCGACCGAACTGCGGGACGACGCGTCGGCCTCGCGCAGCCAGGCCCGGGTCGCGCCCGCCCCGTCCAGCGCCGCCCCGGCCGCGTCCAGCGCCGCCCCGTCGGCCAGCGCGTCCAGCGCCGCCCCGGACCCGGACCTGACCCGCAAGCCGGAGCCGCCGAAGCCTCCGGCCGCCAAGAGCCTGGACTACGACTACCAGGCCCAGACCACCTTCTACAACTGTGGTCCGGCGGCCGTCCGGCACGCCCTCAGCGCCGCCGGCATCGCGCGCAGCCAGGACGCCCTCGGTGCCCAGCTGGGCACCGACCAGATGGGCACCGACTCGGCCCAGGACACCACCCGCGTGCTGAACGCGGTGGTGAAGGGCGACCCGTACCGGACCCGGATGATCCCCGGTGGCGCCGCCACCCCGGCCCAGATGGACCGGCTCCAGGCCGACGTCGTCGCGGCCATCACCGACGGGCGGGGCGTCGTGGTCAACGTCGCCGGCAGCGCCACGGACACCGACGGCGGCTGGCACTCCTTCCCCGGCGGCCACTACATCGCGGTGGTCGGCTACCAGGACGAGGGGCGGCTGGTGAAGATCGCCGACTCGGCGAACCCGGCGACCGCGTCGTACTGGATCAGCACCATCGCCCTGGCGAACTGGGCCGCCACCCGCGGCTACTCCGCCTGAGCGACGCCGTCGGGCGTCGGCTCCCCACCCGGGGGGTCGGCGCCCGATGTCGTGTCCGGGTCACGGCCCTCGCCCGCGGCGTCCGACGGGTGGCACACTGCGCCCATGGTCGATGAGTCGGGTGAGCGGGACGGCCGGCGGGTGCTTCTGCTGCTGCACGGCATGGGCGCGACCGGCGACGTGTGGCTGCCCTGGGCGCCGCTGCTGGAGCGTCGGTGGGCGGGGCGGTGGCTGGCGCCCGACCTCGCCGGCCACGGCTGGTCGCCGCCGTTGCCGGAGTACTCCTTCCCGGGGCTGGCCGCGCGGATCGGCGCGGGGCTCGCGGCGGGGGACCGGCTCGTCGTGCTGGGGCACTCCCTCGGCGGGGTGGTCGGGCTGGCGCTGGCCGCCCGGGGCGCCGGGCTGCCCGTCGACGCCGTCGTCGGGCTCGGCATCAAGGCCGTCTGGTCGCCGGCGGAGCTGGCCAAGGCGGGTGAGCTGGCGGCCCGGCCGGTGACCTGGTTCGCCAGCCGGGACGAGGCGGCCCGCCGCTACCTGCGGGTGGCCGGCCTGACCGGGCTCTTCGCCCCGGAGCACCCCGTCGTGGAGGCGGGGCTGCGGCAGGTCGACGGCCGCTGGCGGCTGGCGATGGACCCGGCCGCGTTCGGCGTGGGCGCGCCGGACCTGCCCGCCCTGCTGGCGGCGACCGACGTGCCCGTGCTGCTGGCCCGCGGCGAGCACGACCCCATGGTCACCGACGCCCAGCTCACGGAGCTGGGGGTGCCGGTCGCCACCCTGCCCGGCCTCGGGCACAACGCCCACGTCGAGGCCCCCGAAGCGGTCCTGGACCTCGTCGAGCCGTACCGCTGACGGTGCCCCGCGAACGGCCCGACCCGGAGATCCGCCGTCGCGACCGGTGTGCCTCCCGAACGGTGCGTCAGGTGGCGGGGGAGAGGGTCGCCTCGTCCGGGTCGAGCGGCAGGCCGGTCGCGCCGCCCGTGCGCGGGGCGGGCGTCTTCCAGCCCTCGTCGAGCTGGCGCCGTGCGGCCTCCAGGAACGCCTCGGCGTACGACTCGGCGGGGAAGTCGCCCAGGTAGCGGCTCCGGGTGACCCACCGCGCCGAGGCCAGCGGATCGGTGTCCAGCAGCGCGGTCAGCACCTCGTCCACGTTCGCCATGTCGCGCCGCAGCACGTAGCCCGACCCGGCGAGCGGGAACTGCTCGGGGAACCGGTCGCCGGAGTCCACCATGTCGGTCACCGCGTACGGCTTGCCGGAGTAGAGGTAGTCGGAGATCACCCCGGACACGTCGGAGACCAGCGCGTCCGAGCGGTTCACGCACTCGGTCAGGGTCAGCTCCCGGCTGGCGGCGGCCCCGAAGACGTGCTGCCGGCCGCTGCGGGCCCGGTCCGCGGCCAGCAGTTCGGTGAGCCGGCCCAGCTGCCGGGCGGAGGCCGGGTTCTGCGAGGTGTACGGGTGGGCCCGCAGGATCACCGTCGCGCCCCGGTCGAGCAGCCGGCGCAGCAGCGTCTCGGCCACCGGCAGGGAGCAGTAGTTCGCGTCCGCGTTGTGCCCCGTCCAGGTCGGCGTGTAGAGCACGGTCGGGTTGGCCCGCCCGTGCGCCGGCTCCGGGCGTACCTCGATCGACTCGACCTGCGGGCGGCCGACGACGACGAACTTCTCCGCCGGGATGTCCACCCCGGCGCGGGCGTACCGGTCGATGGCGGCCTGGCCGGCGACGAAGATCCGGTCGAAGATCGCCGAGACCGGGTTGGCGCTGGGGGCCTTGTCGCTGTCGCCGTGGTGCAGCTGGACGTGGGTCAGCTGGGTGTAGCGGATGCAGTGGCTGTTCTTCGCGCCGTGGTTGACGTAGAACGCCACCCGCAGACTCGGCACCAGCGCCTCGTCCATGGCCCTGGTGGTGGGGCAGTAGACCACGGGCGCGCTGGTGGCCGCGGCGACCAGGGGCAGGAACTCCGGCTCGCGCACCATCACCAGGAACGGCCGGCCGATCCGCTCCAGGTACGGCAGCCACATGGTGACCTGGTACTCCGAGCCGGGCGGCGCGGAGAAGTGGAGCAGGAACTCGGGCTGGTGCCGGCGCAGCGCGCGGGACACCGCCGAGCCGCCGGCCCCCGGCCGGAACTTGCGCCGGGCGAGGTCCAGCCCGACCGCCGCGGCACCGGCGGCGACCAGGGCGACGGTCGTCAGCGCGACACCGGCGGGCAGGCCCGCGACGGCCGCCAGCGCCAGCAGGGCGAGCAGCACCGCCAGCGCGTCGCCGAGGCGGGCGGCGACCAGCGGCGTCCACGAGCGCACCGGCAGGTTCGCGGCGCGCACCTCCAGGCCGCCGGCGTCGCGGAGCGGGTTGACCAGCAGCACCAGCCCCAGCAGGGCCAGCGCGGTCACGGCCAGCGCGGGGTCGAACCCGGCGTCGAGGCGGCGGGCGTAGCCGACCAGGATCGCCGCCGCGACCAGCGTGGTCTCGGCGGCGTTGTCGGCGCCCGGGCGCACCCGCCGCTCCCAGGTGGTCGCCGCGAGGGCGGCCACCGCCAGCCCCAGCCCCCAGCCGGTCGCGCCGGTCAGCGCGACGACGAGGAACGCCAGCACCGCCAGGCCGGTGGCCAGCGCGCGGGCGAGCAGCTTCCGAACCAGGTCACCACGCATGTCGGCTCCGTTTCCCGCCGTGGCCCGAAATCCGCGTCAGCCGGCGTCGGCCGGGCTGGCGTCCCGCTCGGCCCGCGCCGGCCCCGGCTGGGCCGGCACCTCGCCGGGCGCGCGACGCACGTCGATGACCTGGCCGGTCAGGTCCGAGATCAGCACGTCCAGCGACGCCTGGGCCACGGTCTCGGCGGCGAGCAGGGTGTGCTCCGGCTCCTCGCCGAACGCCTTGGTGCGCATCGGCGTCGCGGTCCGCTCGGGGTTGACGCAGTTGACCCGTACGCCGAACTCCGCCCACTCGTCGGAGAGCGCCTGGGTGAGGTTGACCAGGGCCGCCTTGGTGGAGGAGTAGAGCGCGTAGTCGGCGCGGCCCCGGGTGTAGGAGCTGGAGGTGTAGAGCAGCAGCTGGCCCTTGGTCTGCTGGAGGTAGGGCAGCGACTGACGGGCCACGATGACCGGCCCCACGAAGTTGACCTGGAGCACCCGGTCCATGGTCTCCTGGTCCATCTCGGACAGGGGACCCTTCTCCAGGATGCCGGCGGTGACCACCACGTGGTCGATCCGGCCGGTGGCCTCGAAGGCGGTCTTCAGCGCCGCCTCGACGTCCTCGGCGCGCTCGACGTGGGTGCCGGTGCTGGAGCGGCTGAACGGGAAGACCTGCGCGCCGTAGCGGCGGGCCAGCACGGCGAGGTCGTGGCCGATGCCGTAGCTGCCGCCGAAGATGACGATGGTCCGGCCGGTCAGCTCCTCGGTGTAGCTGCGCTCGTCGGTCACCCGGGGTGCCTGCGCGGCGGCGAGCTGGAACAGCTTGTCCGCCAGGTGCACGTCGACCGGGTGGGTGACTTTGATGTTCTCGTCGGAGCCGTCGATGACCTTGATCGGCGTGCCGGGCAGGTAGCGCAGCACCACCCCGCAGTCGTCGGTGGCGGCGAAGTGCGGGTCGTCCTCGGCGAGCCGGTAGGCCGCGCGGATGGTGCCCGAGCGGAACGCCTGCGGGGTCTGGCCCCGGCGCAGCGAGGAGCGCACGGGGATGTCGGTGATGCAGTCGTCCTCGTCGACCTGGACGATCGTGTCGGCCGACGGGATGGCCACGTCGACCGCCGAGTACGTCCAGAGCGCGTTCACGCACTCCCGCACGATCCGGCCGCTGACCAGGGGCCGCACCGCGTCGTGGAAGAGGATGTTGCAGTCGCCCTCGCCGACGGCGTCGAGCGCGATGCGGGTGGTGGCGTTGCGGGTGTCGCCGCCCTCGATCACCTTGGTGACCTTGCGGAAGCCGGCCTTGTCGACGATCTGCTGCGCGTCGGCGACGTGGCCGGTGGCCATCAGCACGACGATCTCGTCGATCTCGGGCGCCGCCTCGAAGACCGCCAGGGTGTGCTCGATGATCGGCTTACCGGCGATCTTCAGCAGCTGCTTCGGGATGCCGAGGCCCAGCCGGGTCCCGGTGCCGCCGGCCAGCACCACCGCCACCGTCCGCGAGGGCCGCCATGGCGCCGGGTCCTCCGGTGCGGCGTCCGGGCCGGTGGTGTGGTCCTGCGTCATTGCCGAAGCCTCACTCTCAGGGTGCGTGAACAGAAGGTTCCGCCCGCGCGGCGACCGGATGAACCTTAACGCGCGGACCGCGCCGCCCCCACGGGGCGACGCGGTCGGCCGGCACCGGGCGGATGCCGTACGTGCGCCGGGGCGCTACTTGCCGCTGAACGCCTCGTACTCCCGGACGACCTCGTCGGTCGGGCCGTCCATGCGCAGGACGCCCGATTCCAGCCAGATCGTCCGTTCGCAGGTGTCCCGGATCGAGGAGAGCTGGTGGCTGACGAGGAACACCGTGCCGGCGCCCTCCCGCAGCTCCCGCACCCGCCGCTCGCTGCGCTTGCGGAAGATCTTGTCGCCGGTGGCGAGGGCCTCGTCGATGAGCAGCACGTCGTGCTTCTTGGCCGCGGCGATGGAGAAGCGCAGCCGGGCCCCCATGCCGGAGGAGTAGGTGCGCATCGGCAGCGAGGCGAAGTCGCCCCGCTGGTTGATGCCGGAGAAGTCGATGATCTCCGGGGTCTGCCGCTGCACCTCCTCGGGCGACATGCCCATGGCCAGGCAACCCAGCACGACGTTGCGCTCGCCGGAGAGGTCGTTGAGCAGGGCCGCGTTGACCCCGAGCAACGACGGCTGCCCCTGCGTGTAGACCGCGCCGCGGTTGACCGGCAGCAGGCCGGCGATGGCGCGCAGCATGGTCGACTTGCCGGAGCCGTTGCTGCCGATCAGCCCGACCGCCTCGCCCCGGTACGCGGTGAAGCTGACCCCCTTGACCGCGTGCACCTCCTGGATGTTCGGCGCCGAGGTGCGGCTCATGATCCGCTTGAGCGCGCCGACCGGGCCGCCGCCCCCACCGGCGCCCTTGTGGATCCGGTAGATGACGTGGGCGTCGTCCACCACCACGGTGGGGATGCGCTCCTGCACCTTGGGCAGCGTCACCGTCACGTCGTTGGACGACTCGAAGTGATCAACCACGGCCGTACTCCTGTTCGCCTCGCCAGAAGTAGATGAAACCTCCGACGCCCATCACGATCGCCCAGCCCAGCGCCGTCACCCAGAGCTGGGGCAGGGAGGAGCTGAGCGTCGGCGTGTTCTCCAGCAGCGAGACCCGGGCCAGCTCGATGTAGACGAGCGCGGGGTTGAGCTCGACCAGCCTGGAGGCCCAGGAGGGCAGCTGCTCCTCGAAGAGCGCCACGCTGTAGAGCACCCCGGAGCCGTACATCCAGGCGCGCATGACGAAGGGCATGACCTGCTTGAGGTCCGCCAGCTTCGAGCCCATCCGGGCCATCGCCATGGTCAGCCCGGCGTTGAAGATCGTCTGGAGCAGGATCGCCGGCGGCAGCATCAGCCAGGCCAGGGTGATCGGCTCACCGGTCACCAGCACGATGAGGACGAGCACCACCATCGAGCCGAGCAGCTGCTGGAACTGGGTGATCGTCACGGCCAGCGGCAGGCAGGCCCGGGGGAAGTGCAGGGCCCGGATCAGGCCCAGGTTGCTGGTGATCGACTGCGTGCCGTTCTGCACCGCGGTCTGGGTGAAGTTGAAGATGAACAGGCCGGTGCAGAGGTAGGCGATGAAGTTCGGGGTCCTGTTCTGCTCCAGCACCACACCGAAGATCAGGTAGTAGACCGCCGCGTTGGTCAGCGGGGTGAGCACCTGCCAGAGCTGCCCCAGCCGGGCGTTGCTGAACGACGCCACCAGCTTGGCGTTGGCGTACGCGGCGATGAAGTGCCGGTAGCGCCAGAGCTGCCCCGCGTATTCGCCCAGGGACGGCCGTTCGCCGGCGAACCGGAGACCGTAGCGCTGGGCGAGCTGGGCCCCGGTGAGCCCGGAATCCGGGTCTGCCACCGTGGTGTTGGCCATGGTTAGGCGCTCCGATCTCTTTCGTGCCAACGGGTTGCGCGCGACGACGGGAGAGCGTGGCCAGTGCGGAGCGCCGCCTCGTCGCCGGGCGAACCGTAGTGGAAAACACGTCGGGACGCAACCGTACCGTCGCTGCGCTACATTGTTGCACGTGAAGACCGATAAGAGGCGGGTGCCGGCCGGTGCGGCGGTGCTCCGTGACGACATCACCACGGCCATCCGCCGCGCGGTCACGCAGGAGCTGGCGGAGGTCGGCTACGGACGGTTGTCGATAGAGGCGGTGGCCCGGCGGGCCGGGGTCAGCAAGACGGCGATCTACCGCCGGTGGCGCTCCAAGCTCGAGCTGGTGCTGGACATGGTCTCCGCGGTCGCCGGGCGCAAGCTGCCGATGGTGGACGCCGGCAGCCTGCACGGGGACGTGGAGCTGCTGCTGCTCGTGGCCGCCGGTGCGCTACGTCACCCACTGGCCTCGCAGATCATCCCGGACCTGCTCGCCGAAGCGGCGCGCAACCCGCAGATCGCCGAGACCCTCCAGCGGGCGCTCACCGGCTACCAGGACCGGGTCGGCGAGCTCGTCATCGGCCGGGCGGTCGAGCGGGGTGAGCTGCCGGCGGGCGCCGACCGGCGCGGCGCGGCGGATCTGATCGTCGGGCCGGTCTACTGGCGGCTGGCGATTTCGCGGACACCCCTTGACACGCCGGAGATCACGCGCATGGCCGCCGCGATCGTCGCGGCCCTGCGGGTAGCATGTACCGGTCCGTCCCTCGACGAGCCGGCGGTGTGGGACACCCGGTCCCTGACCACTTCTGAACCCCATCGGGCCGGTGCGTGAACGTTGACCTCGTCGGTCTCGGCCTGATTCGCAACGGGCTAGTATCGCACCCCGAACCCCCACCCGAGCACCATCTGACACAGGAGGATGCCCCATGGCTGGGCCGCACCCAGAGTTCATTCCCCCAGCGCGGCCGATCATCGGCGACGCCGAGATCGAAGCGGCTGTCCGGGTGCTCCGCAGCGGCCGGGTGGTGCAGGGTCCCGAGGTCGCGGCCTTCGAGGAGGAGTTCGGCGAGCTGGTCGCCGGGCGGCACTGCGTCGCGGTGAACTCGGGCACCTCCGCCCTGCACCTCACCCTCATGGCCCTGGGCTTCGGCCCGGGTGACGAGGTCATCGTGCCGTCATTCTCCTTCGCGGCCAGCGCGAACGCCGTCCGGCTGGTCGGCGCCGAGCCGGTCTTCGTGGACATCGAGGCGGGCAGCTTCTGCCTCGACCCGGAGGCGGTCGCCGCCGCGGTCACCCCGCGCACCGTGGCGATCATGCCGGTCCACCTCTACGGCCACCCCGCCGCCATGGACCGGATCATGGCGATCGCGGAGCGGCACGGCCTGGCCGTCGTCGAGGACGCCGCCCAGGCGCACGGCGCCGCGCTGAACGGCACCCCGGTCGGCGCGTTCGGCACCGCCGGCTGCTTCAGCTTCTACCCGACCAAGAACATGCACGCCCTGGAGGGCGGCATGGTCAGCACCGGCGACGCCGAGCTGGCCCGCACCCTGCGGCTGCTGCGCAACCAGGGCATGGAGCAGCGCTACGCCAACGAGATCGTCGGCGCGAACATGCGGATGACCGACGTCGCCGCGGCCATCGGCCGGGTCCAGCTGGGCCAGCTCGGCGAGTGGACCGAGCAGCGCCGGGCGAACGCCAAGTTCCTCGACTCGAAGATCACCGGCATGGTCACCCCGCCGGTCGCCGACGCCGCCCGGCACGTCTACCACCAGTACACGGTGCGGGTGCAGGGCGACCGGGACGCCGCCCAGCAGCGCCTGACCGAGCTGGGCATCGGCAACGCCGTCTACTACCCGACCCCGATCCACCGGCTCAAGCCCTACCTGACCGAGGACGGCAAGCCCGGCCCCTGGGACCTGCCGGAGACCGAGCGGGCCGCCGCCGAGGTCGTCTCCCTGCCGGTGCACCCCTCGCTGACCGAGGCCGAGCTGGAGCGCATCGCCGAGGGCGCGAACCTGGCCGGGGGTGCCCGGTGAGCGCCGGCCGCAAGCTGCGCGCCGGCCTGATCGGCCTCGGCGCGATGGGCCGCAACCACGCCCGCATCCTCGCCGGCCTGGACGGCGTGGAGCTGGTCGGCATCGTCGACCCGGCCGGCGACACCACCGGCACGCTGCGGGCACCGGTCGTGCCCGAGCTCGGCGACCTGCTCGCCCTCGGCGTCGACTACGCGGTGGTGGCCTGCCCGACGGCGCTGCACGAGCAGGTCGGCCTGGAGTTGGCCGCCAACGGCGTCAGCGCCCTGATCGAGAAGCCCCTCGCGCAGAGCGTGGACGCGGCGGTGCGGCTCGTGGAGGCCTTCGAGGCCGCCGGCCTGGTGGCCGGCGTCGGGCACATCGAGCGCTACAACCCCGCCCTGCAGAACCTGCGCACCCGGCTGGAGGCGGGCGAGCTGGGCGAGGTCTACCAGGTCGTCACCCGCCGGCAGGGTCCCTTCCCGCACCGCATCGCCGACGTCGGCGTGGTGATGGACCTGGCCACCCACGACATCGACCTGACCAGCTGGGTGACCGGCCAGGAATACACCTCGGTGTCGGCCCGGACGGTGTCGCGCAGCGGCCGGCTGCACGAGGACATGGTCGCCGTGGTGGGGCAGCTCGCCGACGGCACCATGGTCAACCACCTGGTCAACTGGCTGAGCCCGCTCAAGGAGCGGTCCACGGTGATCACCGGTGACCGGGGCTGCTTCGTCGCCGACACCCTCACCGCCGACCTCACCTTCTACGCCAACGGCGCCATCGACACCGAGTGGGAGGCGCTGCGCGCGTTCCGCGGCGTCGCCGAGGGCGACATGGTGCGCTACGCGATCCCGAAGCGGGAGCCGCTGCTGGTCGAGCACGAGCGCTTCCGCGACGCGGTCGAGGGCAAGGAGAGCGACATCGTGACCCTGCGCCAGGGCCTGCGTACGGTCGAGGTGGCCGGCGCCGTCCTGCGCTCCGCGACCGACGGCAGCACGATCACCGTGGGGGCGGGCACCGCGTCCCCGGCGGGGGACACCGTTCCCACCCGCTGACGATGGGCGACCGCGGTCCGCGTCCGGCGGGCCGCGGTCCGGCACCTCGCACCGCCAGCCCTCCTCCCACCTAAGGACAGCGCATGTCAACGCCCCGCCGAGCGCCGCGGCTCGTCGTACTGGTCGCCAACGGCATCACCGGCGACTCCCGCGTACAGAAGACCGCCATCGCCGCCGCCCGGGACGGGTGGGACGTGGTCCTGGTGGGCCGGAGCAGCCGCAAGAAGGGCGAGCCGGAGCGCTCCGCCATGGGGCCGATCCAGGTCATCCGGGTGCCGGTGCCGCAGACCCTGTCCCGCCGGCCGGCCCGCGAGCACCGGATCCGCCGCACGGTGACGCAGTTCGGCATCCCGGACAAGTCCGCCCTGGCCCGCTACCGCGCCTCGCACCAGGCCTGGCTCCGGACGCAGACGGCGAAGCGCAACCCTCCGCCGCGCGCCTGGCTGCGGGCGCACGAGGCGGTGCACCAGTTCCGGCTGCGGGCCTGGGGCTGGGAACAGTTCCACAGCACCCAGCCGCTGCCGCCCACCGGCGACTGGCGGACCGACTGGCCGACGCTTGTCGACATCGACCTGGCGTTCGGGCCGGTGCTGGAGGAGCTGGAGCCGGACGTCATCCACGCCAACGACATCAACACCATCCCGACGGCGGCGATGAGCGCCGCGCGGCTGCGGGCGCGCGGGCGCGGCTGCGTCTGGCTCTACGACGCCCACGAGTACGTGCAGGGCGTCGCCTGGCCCAAGCCGCAGCAGGCCAGTGGCGTGCGGGCCGCCGAGCGGGAGTTCATCGGCCGGGCCGACGCGGTGGTCACCGTCTCCGAGCAGATCGCGGAGAAGCTCCAGACCGAGTACGGGCTGCCGAAGACCCCGATGGTGGTGGGAAACTCGCCGGTGCGCGAGGGCATCCGCAGCGGCGCCGTGACCGCCTCCGTGCGGGAGCGCGCCGGCGTCGCCGAGGGCGTGCCGCTGATGGTGTACGCGGGCTGGATCGGCAAGGAACGCGGGCTGGACACCGTCATCGCGGCGCTGCCGCAGTTGCCGGAGCACCACCTGGCCCTGGTCAGCGGCCGGATGACCCCGCTGCTGGAGGACCTGCTCGCCCGCGCCGAGGCGACCGGCACGCGGGACCGGGTGCACGTGGTCCCCTACGTCGCGCCGTACGAGGTCGCCGACTACCTCAGCTCCGCCGACCTCGGCCTGATCCCGTTCCAGCGGACCCCGAACTGCGAGCTGTCCCTGCCGACGAAGGTCTCCGAGTACCTGCACGCCGGCCTTCCCCTGGTCACGAGCGACGTGCAGGTGGTCCGGGCGTTCGTCGAGGGCCACGACATCGGGGAGACCTTCACCTCCGGCGACGTGGCGGGCTTCGTGGAGGCGACGCGGCGGGCCACCGCCCGCCGGGTCGAGCTGGCCGCGCACATCAGCGAGCCGATCCTCGACGAGCTGTCCTGGGAGCGGCAGAGCAGCAAGCTGCTCCAGCTCTACCGGGACCTCTCCGGCGTCGCGCCGGCCGGCCCGCGCGAGGTGCCCTGGACGGTGCAGGAGCGTCCGGTCACCGCGCCGTCGACGGGCACGGCCGAGCCGCGGCCCCTGGGCGGCTGGCGCGAGCTCGGTGACACGCCGATCCGCCTCGGCCTCGGCCCGGCCAACTACGCCGGTCAGGCCGCCGCCTTCGCCAGGGCCATCTGCCGGGACAACGCCGACGTGTCGGTGCAGGTGGTGATGAACAAGCTGCCCGGCTCGTTCGACTACCCGGCGGACGTCTACCTCGACTCGCTGCGCCAGCCGGAGCTCGACTTCCAGCTGGAGCAGGTCAACCGGGTGCTCAGCCAGTACACCCACGTGCTGGTGGACGCGTTCATGCCGCTGTTCGGCCAGCTCAACGGCGACAACATCGAGGGTGACCTGCCGGCGTTGCGCAAGGCCGGGATCAAGGTCGCGCTGCTGGCGCACGGCAGCGAGATCCGGCATCCGGACCGGCACCAGCAGCGGCACGAGTTCTCCCTGTTCAGCGACGCGCCCGACGGCATCGCGGCGAAGCTGCGGAAGAAGGCCGAGCGCAACCGGCGGGTGGCCGAGGAGTGCGGGCTGCCGGCCTTCGTGACCACGCCGGACCTGCTCGAGGACCTGCCCTGGGCGACGTGGGCCCCGCTGGTGGTGGACGTCGACGCGTGGGCCTGCGACCGGCCGGTGATGCAGCGGTCCCGCCCGCTGGTGCTGCACGCCCCCTCCAAGCGGTGGACCAAGGGCACCGACCGGATCCTGCCGGCGATGCAGGCCCTGCACGACCGGGGCGTCATCGAGCTGCGGCTGGCCGAGGGGGTCGCCTGGGCGGAGATGCGCGAGCTGGTCCGCGACTGCGACCTGGTGCTCGACCAGTTCACCACCGGCAGCTTCGGCACCTTCGCCGTGGAGGCGATGGCCGCCGGCAAGCCGGTGGTGGCCTACCTCAGCGAGCAGGTCACCAAGACCGTCGGCGGCGACCTGCCGATCGTCAACGCCACCCCGACCGACCTCACCACGGTCGTCGAGTCCCTGCTCGACGACCGGGAGGCGACCGCCAAGATCGGCCTCGCCTCCGCCGAGTACGCCCGCACCTACCACGACGGCACCTGGACGGCCCGCCAGCTCACCTCGTTCCTCGGCTGAGGCCACGCCGGTCCGACGGCCGCCCGTCCCCCGCACCGCGGGAGGCGGGCGGCCGTCGGCGTGGCGGCCACGTCCGACAGGCGGCGGCCCGGACGATCGCAATCGTCCGGGCCGCCGTCGTCGCTGCCGGCCGACCGCCGGCGGTGTCGGTCAGAAGACCGCCCGCACGTACGGGATCTTCGACGCCAGCATGGAGACGGCGAAGGAGATCACCAGCACGGCCGGGTAGGTCAGCCCGATGACCACCAGCGACCGCCCGGCCTCCACGTCGGGGATGAGCTGCCGGAAGACCTCGAAGACCAGCAGGTGGATCAGGAACACCCCGAACGAGGCGTCGGAGAGGCGGGTCACCAGGCGGCCCACGGCGGGGCGCCAGGTGACCCGGGACCCGATGCTCACCGAGGCCATGAAGATCAGCAGGGTGGCGGCGGCGACCAGGGTGCCGGTCGCCATCACCGGGAAGGTGACCTGGAGCAGGCGGTGCTGGGGCGCCACCCCGAACTGCCAGATCGCCTCGGCCAGCAGCAGGCCGGCGCCGAGCAGGGCGAGCGTCGTCCAGAGCCGATTGAGCACCACCCGGCGCAGGGCCCAGCCGGCGATGAAGAAGCCGACGTACGGCCACCACCGGTTCCAGCTGGTCAGGATGTTCGGCCGGGAGTCGCCCAGCATCAGGGCGATGCCCGGGATCATGTACGCCACCATGGTCCAGCCCAGCGCCACCCCGGCGGTGACCAGCGCGCGGTGCCGCCCGCCGGCGTGCAGGAACGGCGCGATGACGGGCGCGAGCACGTAGAGCCCGGCGATCAGCCAGAGGAAGTACAGCGCGGTGAAGACCTTGCCGTCGATCAGCAGCCGGGTGAGCAGGGTGAGGCTCACCTCCTCGCCCCGCATGGCCATCCGCACCACGACCACGTACACCACGTGCCAGACGATCATGGCGGGGAGGATCCGGGCGAACCGCTTGCGGTAGAACGCGGCCGGGCCGGCCCGGTGCGCCCGCGGATCGAGCACGAACGCCCCGCTGATCATGATGAACGCGGGCACGGTCCAGATCGCCCCGATGTCGATCGCGGTCGCGACCCACCAGCCGAGGTTGCCGCGCAGGTCGTCCTGGCCGACGACGACGCCGAAGACGTGGATCGCCACCACGCCGCAGATCGCCACGACCCGCAGCGCGTCCAGCCCGTACTCGCGAGGTGGTGGTCCGCCGGCCCGGCCCTCCGGCTGCGCGGTGGCGACGGCGCCGTCCGACCGGTGCGGGGCCGGCGACGGTGCGGGGCCGGCCCCGACGGCCGGCGCGACGTTGACAGGGTGGGAGGCGGTCACCGGGCCATGCTAGTGCCCCGGGCGGTGGTGTCCGCCGACGCCGCCGCAGCCGTTGGGTCGACCGCCGCGCGACGGCCGTCGACCGCCCCGGCGCACCGGGAGCGTGGCGTCCGGGCGGCTGCCGCTGCCGTACACTCGCCGGGGCCCGACGGGCCCGCACGGACGGAGGAGACACCCATGACCGACGGCGCCGCCGGACCGGCCACCCCCGCCACCCGGGGCCGGGTGGTCATGCTCGTGGACAACGCCGTCGAGGGCGACTCCCGGGTGCAGAAGACCGCCGCCTCGGCCGCCGAGGCCGGCTGGGACGTGGTCCTGCTGGGCCGCTCGGCCACCGGCAAGGTCAAGACCTGGCAGCTCGGCGGGGCCGAGGTCCGGCTGCTGCCGATGACCACCTCGCTCGCCCGGGCGCCGCACGAGTTCCGCCGCCACTGGGTGCGCGGCCCGCTGGCGTACCCGCCCACCGGCATCGCCGCCCGGCGCGAGCAGGAGGTGCGCGCCCGCCGCGCCGACCTGGAGGCGCGGCTCGGTGCGCTGAGCCAGGCCCGGGAGGAGGGGCGATCCTCCGCCGGGCTGACGCTGAGCCGGCAGCTGCTGCGGGGTGAGCTGCTGGCGACGAAGGTGTCGCGCCGCTGGGTGTCGCTGCGTCGACGCCAGCTCAGCCGGGCCCAGAAGGCACGCAAGGACCTGGCCACCCCGGTCGACCAGCTCTACACCAAGTTCTGGCAGACGGTGGCCGGCGACCGCGCCTGGCGCCGGCTCGACCCGGCGCTGTGGGACTTCGAGCTGGCGTACGGGCCGGTGGTTGACAAGCTGCGGCCGGACCTGATCCACGCCAACGACTTCCGCATGCTCGGGGTCGGCGCCCGGGCCAAGCTGCGGGCCGCCGCCAAGGGCCGGCGCGTCGCGCTGGTCTGGGACGCCCACGAGTTCCTGCCCGGCATCCGGCGCTGGAACGACAGCCCCCGGTGGCTGCCGGCCAACACGGCCCACGAGCGGGAGTACGCCCCGTACGCCGACGCGGTGCTCACCGTCTCCGACGGGCTGGCGGACCTGCTGCGCGAGCGGCACCACCTGCCCGAGCAGCCCACCGTCGTGCTCAACACCCCGAGCAGCGCGGACGCGGCGGGCGGCGGCGACGGGGTGCCCGACATCCGCCAGCTCTGCGGGATCGGGCCGGACGTGCCGCTGCTGGTCTACAGCGGTGCCGCCGCGGAACAGCGGGGCCTCGGCATCATGGTCGAGGCGCTCACCGAGCTGCCCGGCGCGCACGTGGCGCTGGTGGTGCCCCGCCCCGCCGCCCCGTACGTGAAGGGGTTGGTGGTGCGGGCGGGTGAGTTGGGGGTGGCCGAGCGGGTGCACGTGTTGTCGTACGTGCCGCATCATCAGGTGGTGCCGTTCTTGTCGGGGGCTTCGGTGGGGGTCATTCCGATTCATCATTGGCCGAATCATGAGATCGCGTTGATCACGAAGTTCTTCGAGTATTCGCATGCGCGGTTGCCGTTGGTGGTCAGTGATGTGCGGACGATGGCGGAGGCGGTGCGGTCGACGGGGCAGGGTGAGGTGTTCCGGGCGGAGGATGTGGGGGACTTCGTGCGGGTGGTGCGGGGTGTGTTGGGGGATCCGGGGCGTTATCGGGAGGCGTACGAGCGTCCGGGTTTGTTGGAGTCGTGGACGTGGGAGGCGCAGGCGCGGGTGCTCGACGGTGTCTACTCCCGACTGCTGCCCGACCACCCGCCCGCTCCGGCGCACCGCCCGGCGGCCGGGTCCGCGCCCGACTCGCCCCGGCAGGTGGGGGTCTGATCGCACGGCCCCGCCCTTGAGCGGCCCCGGCAGGTCGGGGGTCTGACCGCGTGCCCGGCCGTCGGCGGCGACGGGGCGCGGTGGGCGGCGATGCGGCCGGAGCGGAGGCACCGTGGAGCGTGTCCCCATGAGTAGGATCGGGCACCGTGACCGCAGCGCATCCCCCGGCGACAGACCTCTCCACCGACGCCGCCGAGGAGCGCGCGCCGGCTGATCCGCCCCGGGAGTCCCGCCGGCGCCGGCCGGACCTCGTCGCCGTGTTCGTCCTTCTCGCCGGCGCGCTCTGGGTGACCGCCCGGGGCTGGCGCGACGTGCACGGCCGGGTGCTCGGCGCGCAGCCGGCGGACCAGGACTTCAACGAGTGGATGCTGGCCCACGCGGCGCACGCGGTGGCCAACCTGGAGAACCCGTTCTTCACGACGTTGCAGAACGCGCCGGACGGCGTGAACCTGATGACCAACGTGGGCATCCAGTTGCCCGGCATCCTGCTCGCGCCGGTCACCCTGCTCGGCGGCGCCTCGCTGTCCTACCTGGTGCTGATGACCCTCAACCTCGCTGGCACCGGCTTCGCCTGGTACTGGGTGCTCTCCCGGCACGTGGTCGGCAACCGCGCGGCGGCGCTGGTCGGCGCCGCCTGCTGCGCCTTCGCGCCGGCCCTCATCTCGCACAGCAACGGTCACCCGCACGTCACCGCGCAGTGGCTGGTCCCGCTCATCGTGTGGCGGGTGGCCCGACTCACCCGCGGCGGGCGCCCGCTGCGCGACGGGCTCATCCTCGGCGCGCTGGTCTCCGCGCAGTTCTTCGTCAGCGTCGAGATCCTCTTCATCCTCGCCCTGGCCTGCGTGATGGCGCTGCTGGGCCACGTGCTGTTCCGGCCCCGGGCGGCGCTGGCCGCGGCCCCCCGGGCGCTGGCCGTGCTGGGTGTCGCCGGCGCGCTGACCCTGCTGGTGACGGCGTACCCGCTCTGGATGCAGTTCCTCGGCCCGCAGCACCGCAGCGGACACCCCACCGACCCCGACAAGTACGCCCTGCGGCTCGCCTCCTACTTCAGCTACGCGACCGAGTCGCTCGGCGGCGGCCCGCAGGGTGACCGCCGGCTGGCCGCCAACGTGACCGAGGAGGCCAGCTTCTACGGCTGGCCGCTGGTGCTGGTGGCGGTCGCCGCGATGGCCTGGCTGCGCCGGGAGCACCTGGTCCGGGTGCTGGGCTTCACCGCGGTGCTGGCGGCGCTCTTCTCGCTGGGCAACACGATCAACTGGGCGGTCCGCGGGCCCGGGGTCCCCGGGCCGTTCCGGCTGTTGAACGGCCTGCCGGTGGTCGACGCGATGGTGGTGGCCCGCTTCGCCCTGATCACCACGGCCGCCCTCGGGGTGCTCATGGCGATCGTGGTGGACCGGTTGCTCTCCGGCCGGGTCCCGGCCCGGGTGGGCGTCGTGCCGGTCCGGCCGCTGGTCGCGGTGGCGCTGGCCGTCGCCCTGGTGCCGCTGCTGCCGACCCCGCTGCCGGCCGTGGGTCGCCCGGAGGTGCCCGACTTCGTCACCGCCGGCGGGTGGCGGGACCACGTCGCGCCCGGGCGGACGCTCGTGCCGGTGCCGGTGGAGAACATGACCTCGGTGCGCTGGGGCGCCGCCGCGGGTGCCGGCTTCGCCGTGCCACAGGGCTACTTCCTCGGACCGACCTCGCCCACCGACGACACCGGCCGGTGGGGGGTGGATCCCCGGCCCACCGCGGTCCTGCTGACCCAGGTGGCCACCGGGGAACGCCCGGCGCCGGTCACCATCACCCCCGCGGAACGCGCGCAGGCGGAGCTGGACGTGCGGCACTGGCGGGCGGACGCCGTGGCGCTGCCCCGGCATCCCCGCGCCGAGGCGCTCCGCGCGGTGCTGGACGCGTGCTTCGGTCCGGGCCGCCGCGTCGACGACGTCTGGCTCTGGGACGTCCGCCCGCTGACCCGCTGACCGCCCGGGCGGTTCCTACTCCGGGGGCTGCTGCCCCGGTCCGACCGCGGTGTCCGGGGCGGGCGCCGGGGCGGGCCGGGCGGGTCTGCCCAGCAGCATGGCGAGGCCGACCACCACCGGCAGCCAGATGACCAGGACCAGCCGGTCCGCCTCGGACTCCTTGGGGTGGGCCACCAGCGTGAGCAGTCCGGTCGCCCCGGCCGTGGCGAAGAGCAGCGCGGCCCGGCCGGGCAGCGCCCGGAACAGGGCGGCGAAGCCGACCAGCAGCAGGGCCAGGAACGGCGAGGCGGCCAGCGGCGCGCCCCCGTTCCACCAGGCGTTGAGCTGGGCGGGCCAGAAGTCCCGGTTCAGCTCCACCAGGCGGGGCCACGGGTCGGGCACGTCCGGCCGGGTGAAGTGCACGGTGAACTTGTCCTGGAGCGTCTCCGCCGCGCCGGGGATGTCCAGCGCGGCGCTGAGGCCGAGCCAGACCGCCGTGGCCACGCCGCAGGCGGCGGTGAGCACGACCAGCCCCGGCTCCCAGCCGGCCCGGCGGCGGCGGGCCAGGGTCAGCGCGCCGAGCACCGCCGTCAGCGCGCCCGACAGCAGCAGGCCGGTCGCCGGCCGGGTGACGGTCGAGCCGAGCAGCGCGGCCAGCACCGCGCCGCCGAGCAGCAGCCGGCCGCGCGTCGAGCCGCCCGGCCGCAGCAGGGGTATGGCGGCGCAGAGCGCGGCCAACGCGAACGCCGTCGCGCCGGCCTCGGCCAGCAGCCGGCTCAGCCAGAACCCGGTGGGCAGGAGGAAGAGCAGCGCGGTGGCCGCGAGCGAGCTGACCAGGCCGCCACCGAGCAGCCGGACCGCCAGGGCCGCCAACACGCCGGCCAGCACGGCGAGCGCGGCGGTGGCCAGCACCATTCCCCGCTCCCCGAAGGCCAGCACGAACGGTGCCACGGTCAGCGAGTAGCCGGGCCGGGTGGTGAAGATCCGCTGGTAGCGCGGGGGCATGCTGGCGGCCCACTGCCGGGTGCCGGCGACGCAGGAGATACCCGGGCGCGGGCTCGGCATGCCCTGGCGGCAGACCAGCCGGGCGGCGAATCGGTCCGCCTCGGCGGACGGCGTGCCGGTCGCGGTGACCGCCTGCCGGGCGTACCAGTAGGTGTCCGGGTAGGCGTGCTGCGGCGCGGTCTCCCAGCGGCCCACCCACAGCAGGCTGCCGAGCGCGGCGGCGGCGAGCAGGCCGAGCACCAGCCGGAGGCGGGCCCGGCGGGCGTCCGGCGCGGTCACCGGCGCGCCACCGAGGTTTTGGCTACTCGACATCTCGCCCTACTTCCGGCGGAAGGTATCCGGCTGACAGTTTCCTCGCGCGGAGCGCGCATCGACGCGGTCGGCGCCGGGACGGACAGCGGGGAGGGTACGCTCCGGGGCGCGCGGAGGCGAAGTCGACCCGCGCTTTCCCACATCCATGGTGCGAGGGCGCCGGCCGGCGGTCTCGTACAATCGCTCGGGATCCGGGCCGGGTGACCCGGCCGGACAGCACCGGGCAGAGGCGGAGTAGCAGACGATGGGGCTGAACGGCGGCGCCGGCGCCCGGGGGCGTGTTGTCATGCTGGTCGACAACGGGGTCAACGGTGACTCCCGGGTACAGAAGGCCGCCCGTTCGGCCGCCGACGCCGGCTGGGAGGTCGTCCTGCTCGGCCGCACATCCGCCGGGCGCGAACAGAGCTGGCACCTCGGCGACGCCGAGGTGCGCCTGCTGCCGATGCCCGAGCCGCTGGCCAAGCGCCGGCACGAGTTCCGCCGTGGCTGGCTGCGCTGGCCGCTGGCGTACCCGCCCACCGGGATCGCCGCGCACCGCAGCCAGGCGATGAAGGCCTGGCGTGCGGACCTGACCTTCCGGCGGGCCGCCCTGACGGTGGCCGCGCGCGCCGGTGGCGCCGGCCGCCCGTCACCCCTGCGGTGGCACGCGCTGCGCGCGGAGGAGCTGGTCGCCGGGGCGACCCGCCGCTGGGTCTCGTTCCGCCACTGGCAGCTCACCCGGTCCCGGCGCGACCGGAAGAAGCTGGACGGGCCGCTGGACCGGGCGTACACCAGGTTCTGGCAGGCCGTGCAGGGCGACGGCGCCTGGCGGCGGCTGGAGCCGGGGCTGTGGGACTACGAGCTGGCCTACGGCCCGACGGTCGACGAACTGCGGCCGGACCTGATCCACGCCAACGACTTCCGCATGCTCGGGGTGGCCGCCCGGGCCAAGCTGCGGGCCGCCGCCAAGGGCCGGCGGGTCGCGGTCGTCTGGGACGCCCACGAGTACCTCCCCGGCGTGCAGGCGTGGCGCGACAACGTCCGGTGGCTGCCCGGCAACATGGCGCACGAGCGGGAGTTCGTGCCGTACGCGGACGCGGCGACGACCGTCTCCGGCGGGCTGGCCGACCTGTTGCAGCAGGAGCACGGCCTGGCCGAACGGCCGGAGGTCGTGCTCAACGCCCCCTCGCTGGCCGAGCTGCCCGGCCCGGGCGACGAGCCCGCGCCGGACATCCGCCAGCTCTGCGGGATCGGGCCGGACGTGCCGCTGCTGGTCTACAGCGGCGTCGCCGCCGCGCGGCGGGGCCTCGACGTCATGGTCGAGGCGCTGCCGCAACTGCCCGGGGCGCACGCCGCCTTCGTGGTCAACAAGCCCGACTCCGCGTACGTGAAGGGGTTGGTGGTGCGGGCGGGTGAGTTGGGGGTGGCCGAGCGGGTGCACGTGTTGTCGTACGTGCCGCATCATCAGGTGGTGCCGTTCTTGTCGGGGGCTTCGGTGGGGGTCATTCCGATTCATCATTGGCCGAATCATGAGATCGCGTTGATCACGAAGTTCTTCGAGTATTCGCATGCGCGGTTGCCGTTGGTGGTCAGTGATGTGCGGACGATGGCGGAGGCGGTGCGGTCGACGGGGCAGGGTGAGGTGTTCCGGGCGGAGGATGTGGGGGACTTCGTGCGGGTGGTGCGTGCGGTGTTGGGGGATCCGGGGCGTTATCGGGAGGCGTACGAGCGTCCGGGTTTGTTGGAGTCGTGGACGTGGGAGGCGCAGGCGCGGGTGCTCGACGGTGTCTACTCCCGGCTGCTGCCCGCCGGCCGCGGTGCCGGCGGTGACGACACCACCCCGGGCGCCGAGCCGCCAGCCCTGCGGGTCGGCGCGTGACCACGCCCGACGTGACGGTGGTGACGGCCGTCTACAACACGATGCCGGACCTGACCCGGTGCCTGACCTCCCTGGTGGAGCAGACCATCGGGCTGGACCGGCTGGAGGTCGTCGCGGTCGACGACGGCTCCACCGACGGCAGCGGCGCCGAGCTGGACCGCTTCGCGGCGGCGTACCCGGGCACCGTGAAGGTGCTGCACCAGGCGAACTCGGGCGGCCCCGCCGCCCCCAGCAACCGTGCGCTGGAGCACGCCACCGGCCGCTACGTCCTGTTCATCGGCGCCGACGACCACCTCGGGCCGGAGGCGCTGGCCCGGATGGTCGCCGCGGCCGACGAGTGGGGCTCCGACGTGCTGCTCGGCCGGATGGTCGGGGTCAACGAACGCTACGTCCACCAGGCGATCTTCGAGAGCACCCGGGCCGAGGTGGACCTCTTCGCCTCCGCGCTGCCGTTCGCCCTGTCCAACACCAAGCTGTTCCGGCGCGACCTGATCGAGAAGTACGCGCTGCGCTACCCGGAGGACATGCCGGTCGGCAGCGACCAGCCGTTCACCCTGGAGGCGTGCCTGCGGGCCGGGCGCATCTCGGTGCTCGCCGACTACGACTACTACTACGCGGTCAAGCGGCTCAACGCCGGCAACATCACCTACCGCAGCAACCACCTCGCCCGGCTGCGCGGCGTCGAGCGCGTCGTCGAGGTGGTGGCGGAGCTGATCGAGCCCGGCGAGCGGCGCGACGCGGTGCTGTACCGGCACTTCACCTGGGAGATCGCCAAGCTGCTCCAGGACGACTTCCTGACGCTGGAGCCCGACGTCCAGGAACAGGTCCGCGCGGGCGTGGCCAACCTGGCCCGCAAGCACCTCACGGATCCCATCCGGGACCGGCTGGGCGTCACCGCCCGGGTGCGCATCGGCGCCGCCTGGCTCGGGTCGCTCGCCGACCTGCGGGCGGTGATCAGGCAGGACGTCGAGGAGGGGCTGCCGCCCACGGTGGTGCAGGACGAGCGCTGGTACGCCCTGTACCCTGGCTTCGGCGACCCCCGTTCCGCCCTGTCCGAGGAGTGGTTCGAGGTCAGCCGGTCCGACCCCAAGTGGCTCGCCCGGCTGGAAGCGGTCTCCGCGACCTGGTCCCCCGACCGGGGCGGGGAGAGGACGCTGACGGTCGCCGCGCGCAGCCCCTGGCCGGAGCTCGCCGAGCTCGCCGACGGCGGGCTCACCTTCAAGGTGGGTTCGGCCGCCGGCACGGTCACCGGCCTGACGGAGGACCCGCTGGGGACCACCGTCCGGGTCACGTTCCGGGCCGTCGACCTGCTCGCCGGCCTCCCGCCCGGAGGGCGGACCCGGACCGTCCGGGTCACCGCCGTGGCGGCCGGGGAGAGCGGTTCCACCCCGCTGCGCGGGCCACGTCCGCCGGTCCGGCAGCGGGTGCTCCACCGACACGGCGGACAGCTGTACGTGTTCACCACGACCACGAACCACAAGGGCCACCTGGTGATCGCCGTCTCGCCGGTGACGCTGCGCCGGGTGGTGGCCCGCCTGCGGCGCAGGCTTCCACTAGGAGGAAAGTAGTTCCATGAACATCTGCGTCGTCGCGCTGGGGAAGATCGGTCTGCCGCTCGCCGTGCAGTTCGCCACGAAGGGCCACCGGGTGATCGGTGCCGACGTCTCCGAGCGGGTCGTCGGGCTGGTCAACGACGGGGCGGTGCCCTTCCCGGGCGAGACCGACCTGGACGTCAAGCTCAAGGAGACCGTCGCCGCCGGGCTGCTGACCGCCACCACCGACACCGCCGCCGCGGTCGCCGAGTCCGAGGCGGTCGTGGTGGTCGTGCCGCTCTTCGTGGACGCCGAGGGCGTGCCGGACTTCGGCTGGATGGACGACGCGACCCGCGCCATCGCCGCCGGCCTCAAGCCGGGCACCCTGGTCAGCTACGAGACCACCCTGCCGGTCGGCACCACCCGCAACCGCTGGGCGCCGATGCTCGAGGAGGGCTCGGGGCTGACCGCGGGCAAGGACTTCCACCTGGTCTTCAGCCCCGAGCGGGTGCTCACCGGCCGGGTCTTCGCCGACCTGCGCCGCTACCCGAAGCTGGTCGGCGGCGTCGACGAGGCGTCGGCGGAGCACGGCGTGCGCTTCTACGAGGCGGTGCTGGACTTCGACGAGCGGCCCGACCTGGCGCAGCCCAACGGCGTCTGGGACCTCGGCTCCGCCGAGGCGTCCGAGCTGGCCAAGCTGGCCGAGACCACCTACCGAGACGTCAACATCGGGCTGGCCAACCAGTTCGCCCGGTTCGCCGACACCGTCGGCGTGGACGTCACCAAGGTCATCGCGGCGTGCAACACCCAGCCGTACAGCCACATCCACCAGCCGGGCATCGCGGTCGGCGGGCACTGCATCCCGATCTACCCCCGGATGTACCTGTGGAACGACCCGGCGGCCACCGTCGTCCGCTCGGCCCGCGAGGCCAACGCGGCCATGCCGGAGTACGCGGTGGACCTGCTCGCCGCCGCCTACGGCGACCTGACCGACGTCGGGGTGCTGGTGCTGGGCGCCGCCTACCGGGGCGGCGTCAAGGAGACGGCCTTCTCCGGTGTCTTCCCGACCGTGGACGCGCTGCGGCGGCGCGGTGCCCGGCCGTACGTCTCGGACCCGATGTACACCGCCGAGGAACTCACCGCGCACGGCCTGCCGCCGTACGACGGTGAGCCGCTCGGCGCGGCCGTCGTGCAGGCGGACCACGCGGAGTACCGCACCCTCAGCCCGGCCGACCTGCCCGGCGTGACCGTCCTGGTCGACGGCCGCCGGGTCACCGACGCGGCCCGCTGGGCCGGCGTGCGGCGGGTGGTCATCGGCGGCTGATCCGCCGTCGCGTCACGGGGCCCCGGTCGACAACGGCCGGGGCCCCGTCGCGTCGAGCGGGGTGCCGCCGTGGCCCGCTGGTGGGCTGCGCGACACCCCGGCAATACTCGAAGGACATGCCACGTTAAGGTCGCACCTGCCCGGATTCGCCGGTGATCGATAGGGGAGTGTGTCTTTGTTCAGCAAACTGCGCAGGCAGCCGGACGCCGGCCTCATCGGCGCGCTACTGCTGTCGTACGCCGTCATGGTGCTGGCCGGGGCCCTCGGCTGGATGATCCCCTTCGCGGTCGCCGGCCTGGCCGTGGCCGCCGGTGAACTCACCCTGCTGCGCCGCCCGGCGGGCGGGGTACTGCTGGACAAGGCCGGGATCGGGAGCCTGTACCGGCACCTGGCCCGGGACCTGGCGGTCGTCCTGCTGATCGTGACGACGGTCCGCCCCGGCCCGACGGCGCTGGTCCTGGTGCTGCTGCTGCCTGCGGCGCTGCTGGCGCTCGCCCTCGGCACGGGGGTGCTGGCGCGCCTCGGCGAGCGGGGCGCCGCCGCCGTCGCCTTCGTCCGCAACATCGAGGTCGGGCGGTCCTCCGGGGCGCCCCGACCGCCGGCCTGGGCCGTCGCCCTCGAGGGCGACCTGCTGCCCCTGCTCAACCTGCTGCTGGTGCCGGCGGCCGTGGTCGCGGTGCTGGCCGACGACGTGGCGCCGGTGGTGCTCACCGCGGCGGTCACCCTGGTGGCGGGGGCGCTGGTCGCCGCCGTGCTCGCGCTGACCTGGCTGCGCGGGCGCGGCCGGGCCACCTCGGCGCTGCCGGCCGTGCAGAGCTGGCTCGCCCGCGAGCAGCCGGACCTGGCGCTCTACTTCGCCGGCCCCGTCAAGGACGTCTACCAGGCCAACATGTGGCTCGCCCCGGTCGAGGCGACCGGCCGGCGGGCGGTGGTGCTGATGCGCCAGGAGGAGGCGTTCCGGGCGCTCGCCGACACCCGCCTGCCGGTGGTCTGCGTACCCGCCGGCACCGACTTCATGAACCTCGAACTGGGCAGCCTCCGGGCCGCCCTCTACGTGGCGAACGTCGGCGCCAACATCCACCTGCTGCGCGAGCCGGGCGTGAAGCACGTCTTCGTCGGCCACGGCGACAGCGACAAGCAGGCCAGCGTCAACCCCTACAGCAAGGTGTACGACGAGGTCTGGGTGGCCGGTCCGGCGGGGCGGGAACGCTACGCCCTCAGCGGCGTCGGCGTGCTCGACCGCGACATCGTCGAGATCGGCCGGCCGCAGCTGGCCGGCGTGCACACCTTCGGCTCGACGGCCACGGAGCGACCGTTCACCGTGCTCTACGCCCCGACCTGGGAGGGCTGGCTGGAGGAGGAGGTCTACCACACCTCCGTGGTGCTGATGGGCGAGCGGATCGTCGCCGGCCTGCTGGCGACCCCCGGGGTGCGGGTGATCTACAAGCCGCACCCGCTCACCGGCAGCCGGTCGGCGAAGGCCCGGTCGGCCAACGACCGGATCATCCGTCGGATCCGGGCCGCCGGCGGGCAGAGCGACGCGACCTCGCTGGCCGGCGACGCGCACCTCGTGGTCAGCGGCCGGGCGCCGGGGCTGTTCGACTGCTTCAACCAGACCGACCTGCTGGTCAGCGACATCTCCAGCGTCGTCTCGGACTTCATGCAGAGCCAGCGGCCGTACGTCGTGGCGAACCCGGCCGGGGTGCCCGAGGACGAGTTCCGCCGCCGGTACCCCACCGCGCGGGCCGCGTACCTGCTCGGTGCGGACTGCGGGGAGCTGCCGAAGATCGTCGCGGTGACCCGGGCCGGTGACGACCCGATGACCGAGGCGCGTCGGGAGCTGAAGACGTACCTGCTGGGCCCGGACGAGCCGAACGCGATGGACCGGTTCCGGGCGGAGGTCGACCGGCTCTGCGGCTGACGCGTCGACGCGGGGGCGGTGTCCGGTGGTGCCGGTCACCGCCCCCGCGTCGTCCGTTCAGCCCCGCTGCGGCGGGTTCTCCACGTCCCGCGAGACGACCTCGCCGCGCTCGTCGACCCAGCCCTTCGGGCGCGCCGGGTTGCCGGCGACCAGCTGGTACGGCGCCACGTCCCGGGTCACCACGGAGCCGGCCGCGATCATCGCGTACTCGCCGACCTCGATGCCGCAGACGAGAGTGGCGTTGGCGCCGATCGAGGCGCCCCGGCGGACCAGGGTCGGCGTGATCGTCCAGTCCGGATTCTGCGCCCGGGGCCGGAAGTCGTTGGTGAAGACCGCGCACGGGCCGACGAAGACCTCGTCCTCGATGGTGACGCCCTGGTACACCGAGACGTTGTTCTGGATCTTGACCAGGTCGCCGACCGTCACGCCGGCGTCGACGTACACGTTGCGGCCGATGACGCAGCCGGCGCCGACCTGCGCCGAGGACCGGATGTGGGCAAGGTGCCAGACCTTCGTGCCGTCGCCGACGCGGGCACCCTCCTCGACGTCGGCCGTCGGGTGGACGAAGACGGAGGGGGGCAGGGAACTGCTGTCAGTCATCCTTCAACTCGCATGGCTCGGGGCGCGGCGTCGCGCCGTCGGTGATCCGCGTCGGCGTACGCCGGGCGGGCGTCGATCGCGCGGATCGGTTCTGCCACACCCGCCCCGGGGCGCGCGGGCGAGGCCGGGGGAGCGGACTCGGCGTAGCATAGCGACCCGTCAGGCGAGCAGCGCCGCCACCGCGTCGGCGACCGGCAGGTCCGCCGGCAGCGCGTCGGCGGCCATCACGGCGGGCACCGGCAGCGGGCCGTACAGGTGCGGGAAGAGCGCCCCGTCGCGCGACGGCTCCCAGCGCAGCGCGTCGCCCAGCCGGTCCGGGTCCACCGTCAGCAGGGTCAGCCCGGTGGCGCCCGCGAAGTACCGCCGGGCCGTACCGACCACCTGGTCGGCGCCGGAGAGGTGGATGAACCCGGACTGCCGGTCCAGCGCCGTACCGTCGAGGTGGCCGGCGGCCAGCGCGTCGTCCCACTCGGTGGTGGTGAGGAGCTTGTAGATCACCCCGGCAGCCTACGCGCGGCCGGTCCCGCCGGCGGCCGTCCCGGTTTCCCGGTACCGCCCCGGTGCCCGCCGCCGCCCGGCATGCTCGGGGCAGCGGGCCGCGGAGGGATGGCGATGGAGAGCTACGACGAGGACTGGACCGACAGCCAGCGGGCGCTGTACGACGAGTGCCACCGGGCGGGCGGCGAGTGGGCCGGCGACCCGGACACCCCGACCGAGGACGTGCAGCACGTGATCAACCTCGGCCAGGCGGACGACGACACCCTCCCGGACGCCGAGATCGACTATCCACCCCTGGTCGACGCGGTCACCCAGGCCACCGGCGAGATCGTCACCAGCGTGCCCGCCAGCCACCACGACCCCGGCTTCCGGGGCTTCGTCGACGGGGTCCGCGACGCCACGGCCGACGAGGTCTTCGGTCTCTGATCCGGCCGGCCTGCCCCGCCGGGGGCGGGCCGCACCTCCGACCGGGGAGCGGTCGGCGTGGGACCGGCCCTCCCGCCGCGAGCGGGTTTCTGCCACCATTCGGGTCGACAAGCCGACGAATGGGGGCCCCGGGTGCGCATCCTGCTGGTCGAGGACGACCGCCGGGTGGCCGCCGCGCTCTCCTCCGCCCTCACCCGCCGGGGGTACGAGGTGGAGCACGCCGCGACCGTCGCCGCGGCCCTCTGTGCCGCCCCCTGCGACCTGGTGCTGCTGGACCTGACCCTGCCCGACGGCGACGGCACCGACCTGTGCCGGGAGCTGCGGCGGCGCAGCAGCCAGCTCGGCATCATCGCGGTGACCGCCCGGGGCGAGGAACGGGACCGGGTGCTCGGCCTGCGGCTCGGCGCGGACGACTACGTGGTCAAGCCGTTCTCCATGACCGAACTCCAGGCGCGCATCGAGGCGGTGCTGCGCCGCGCGGCGCACGCCGTGCCGGAGCGCAACCTGATCGAGGTGGGGCCCGTACGCGTCGACGTGGCCGCCCGGACGGTCACCGTCGGGGGCCGGCCGGTGGCGCTGACCCGCAAGGAGTTCGACGTCCTGCTCTCCCTGGCCCGGCAGCCCGGCGTGGCGGTGGCCCGGGAACGGATCCTGCTCGACGCCTGGGGCTCGACCTGGGGCGACGGGCACACGGTCGAGGTGCACGTCGGCTCGCTGCGTGGCAAGCTGGGCGACCCCGGCCTGGTGGAGACCGTACGCGGGGTCGGCTACCGCCTGCGCGGCGAGTGAGGGGACGCCGTGCGACGTCGGCTGGTGATCAGCTATCTGCTGTTGATGGTGCTGGTGCTGATCGCGTTGGAGACCCCGCTGGCGATCACCCTGGCGAACCGGGAGACCGACCGGGTACGCGCCGACCGGCTCGCCGACGCCACCCGGTTCGCCTCGCTGGCTGGTCCGGCGCTGCGCGGCGGCACCCCCGGCCCGCTCGCCAACGAGCTGCGCAGCTACGACGCCCTGTACGACATCGGTGCGGCGGTGGTCGACCGGGAGCGTCGGACGGTGGCGGCCTCCGGGAGCTGGCGGATGGCCCCGGGTTCCCGCGAGGCGTTGGACATGGCGCTCTCCGGCCAGCAGGCCAGCGGGCCGGACTCGGTCTGGCCGTGGGTCGACGGGCCGATCGTCGTGGCGGTGCCGATCAACGACGGTGGCGAGGTGCTCGGGGCGGTGGTCATCACCACCCCCGCCGATCCGGTCCGGCGGGCCGTGACCGTCTGGTGGCTGGCGCTGGCCGGAACGGGGCTGCTCGCCGTGCTGGCCTGCGTGCTGACCGCGTTCGGGCTGGCCGGCTGGGTATTGCGCCCGGTCACCGAGCTGGACGCGGTCACCCATGAGATCGCCGAGGGGGACCGTGGCGCACGGGTGCAGCACCGGCTCGGCCCGCCGGAACTGCGTCGCCTGGCGACCAGCTTCAACCACATGGCCGACGTCGTCTCCGACGTGATGGACCGGCAGCGGGCGTTCGTCGCACACGCCAGCCACCAACTGCGCAACCCGCTGACCGCGCTGCGGCTGCGCGTGGAGGAGCTGGGGCCGAGCCTCACCGACGCGGACGGGCGTGCCGAGCACCAACTGGCCCTGGAGGAGACCGACCGGCTGGCCCTCGTGCTGGACGCGCTGCTGACCCTGGCCCGCGCGGAGCGGCGGGAGAACCAGCGGGTCACCGTCGACGCGGCGGCCGTCGCCGCGTCCCGGGTGGCCGCCTGGGAGCCGCTCGCCCGGCACCACCGCATCACCCTCCGGCTGGTGGCCGGGGACGCCCCGGCGTACGCGCGGACCGTGCCGACCGCCATCGACCAGGCCCTGGACGCGCTGATTGACAACGGGGTCAAGTTCAGCGACGCCGGTGGCGAGGTGACGGTGACCGTCCGGCACGACGGCGACGGCACCGCGCTGGAGGTCCGGGACACCGGGCCGGGCATGACGGCGAGCCAGCTCGGACAGGCGACCGAGCGGTTCTGGCGGGCCCCGGAGGTGCAGAACATCGACGGGGCCGGGCTGGGCCTCACCATCGTCGCCGTGCTGGTCGACGCCTCGGACGGGCGGCTCACCATGCGCGGGGGCGAGCCGCGCGGCCTGGTCGCCGGCCTCTGGTTCCCCGCCCCCGCCGACGCCGCTCCCGCCGCGTCGGGCCGCGACGGCGCTCCCGCGTCGCCCCGCGCCACCGGGCAGCTCGACAGCGGCGTCGGGGTGTAGCGGCGGCGGGTCAGGGCTTGGCGGCGCGGTACCAGTCGGCGGCGCCGGGGTGCAGCGGCAGGGGCGCGGTGGCGATGGCCGAGCGGGGGCTCATCCGGCCGGCGGCCGGATGCGCGGCGGCCAACTCCTGGCGGCGTTCCATCAGCAGCCGGGTCACCTCCCGGATCAGGGGCGTCGGCAGGTCGGCCCGGACGATCAGGAAGTTCGGGTTGGCCACCGTGGTCACCGGGTCGGTGCCGTACACCGAGCGGGGGATGTCGCGGGAGACGTAGACCTCCGGGTTGCTCTCGCGGAGCGGCCCGGTCCACTCGCCGAGGTCGACGATCCGGGTCGCGCTGTCGTCCGTGAGCTGCTCCAGCGCCCTGACCGGCAGCCCGCCGGAGAAGAAGAACGCGTCGATCGTGCCGGCCCGCAGCGCCGCGACCGAGTCGTCGAGGCCGAGGTGCTCCTGGCGTACCCGGTCACCACCGAGGCGGGCCACCTCCAGCAGCCGGACGGCGGTGATCTCGGTGCCGGAGCCGGGCGCGCCCACGGACACCCGCCGCCCGCGCAGGTCGTTCAGGGTGCGGACGGGACCGCCGGCGGTGGTGACCAGGTGCAGCAGATCGTCGTAGACCCGGGCGACCGCGACCACGGACGGGTGCGTCGCCGGCGCCGCCGGCAGCACGTCGGCCTGGGTGAAACCCAGCTCGGCCTGGCCGGAGCCGACCAGCCGGACGTTCTCCGCCGAGGCGGCGGTCACCACCACGCTGGCCCGGACGTCCGGCAGCTCCCGGTTGAGCACGGCGGCCAGGGACTGCCCGAAGGCGTGGTAGACCGCCGTCGGGCTGCCGGTCGCGATCCGGATCCGTACCGGTGGCTCGGGAGCGTCCTGGCAGCCGGCGACGCCGGGCAACGCCACCACCAGCAGCAGCGCCAGCAGCGCCGGCGGGTGGACACGGCGCGGGCGGACACGGCGGAACCCGGTGCGACTCACGCGCTGCACTCTGCGCCGTGCGGGCCGTCGCCGCAACCCGCCGCCCACCGACCGGGCTAGGAACCCGGCGGGTGTCGGTGACGATGGTCAGCTCGCTGCGGTACGCGACCGGTCCGCAGCGCCGCCGAACGTGCTCACCCGGCAATCACGACCGCTCGCGCAGGTGGGCGGGATCCAGCGCGGTGCTGTGCAGGATCCGCTGGCGGTCCGGGCCGTCGGCGACACAGACCAGGTAACAGCCGGTGCCGGGGCGCAGCAGCGCCGGAACGTCCAGCAGGGCGGCCCCGCGTACCAGGATGGCGGCCAGTTCCCGGTCGGTGATCCGGACGCCGAGGATGTGCCGGCGGACGTGCCGCCCACCGGCGAGCAGGGCGGCCCGCCAGGCGGCGGCGGCCAGCCGGGGCCGCCACGCCCGCCGTACGGTCGACGCGCCCGGGACCGGCCCGCCCAGCAGCTCGCGCCGGCCCTGCCGCCAGCCGGCCTCCAGCGTCCTCGCGTACGCCGGCCGGTGCTGGTGCGGCACGGAGAGCCGGTGCAGCTCGAAGCGGCGGCGCAGGCCGCCCACGGTCACCTCGTGCTCGATGGGGACGTCCAGCCGGTGGAGGAGCTGACGCATGCGGTGCGCCGCCTCCTCCCGGTTGAACTCCACCGACGGGGGGCGGTGCTCCGCCGCCGGCCGGCGGGTGCCGACGACGGCCGGCGGGGGCGTGCAGCGCAGCAGGCAGGCGGCCTCGAACGCGTCCGCCAGGGTGGACCAGTCCAACGGCGGCGGCGTCGCGGGCAGGCGCGGCCGATCGAGCAGGATCTGTTCGGGAGCCAACTTGGGCACTCCTTGTCGGCGTCGGGGTCCCTCTACCGTGGTCGCTCGACGCCGCCGGGGAAACCGATCGGCCCCAGCCTTGAGGAAATCTTGCGGCTGTCCTACAGCTCCGTGACGATCACGTCGACCTGGCGTGGCCGACCGGGCGGGGCGGGCTGCTCCAGCACCGGATACTTCAGGTCGCGCAGCGCGGTCAGCAGCCCGCCGACGGTACGCGGCCGGATGCCCGCCGTCAGCAGGTCGCGGACCAGCCGGCCCTTGGTCGCCTTGTTGAAGTGGCTCACCACCGACCGGACGGGCACGCCGTCGACCTCGCGTTCGTGCAGCACCCGGACGGTCACGGTGCGGTCGGCCACCTCGCCGCGCGGCGCCCAGGTGGCCGCGTACGCGCCGGAGCGCAGGTCGAGCACCGGCCCGTCGCCGGCCGCCGCGGCCATCGCCGGCGCGAGCGCCCGCCGCCAGTACGCCGACAGCGCGCCGAGCCCCGGCAGCCGCGCCCCGATCGGGCACCGGTAGGGCGGGATCCGGTCGGTGAGGCGTACCGCGCCCCAGAGCCCCGAGCTGATCAGCACCGACCGGCGGGCGGCCCGCTGCGCGGTCGCCGGCAGCGAGGCGAGATCGAGCGCCTCGTAGAGCACCCCGGTGTAGACGCGGCCGGCGGGCGCGGTGGCCGCCGCCCGCAGCCGGGCGTTGCGGCGCAACTCGCCGCGCTGGCCCTCGCTGATCCCCAGCGCCGCCAGGGCCGCCCCCTCGTCGCCGTCGGCGCTGAGCGCGACCAGCGCCGTCAGCACCTCCTCCCGGGCGCCGGTCAGCTCCGGCAGGGAGAGCCCGGCGAGGTCGAGCCGCCGGCCGGTGCCGGCGTCGGCCTTCCCCTCGGAGGGCGGCAGCAGGATGAGCATCGGTGACTCCTCGGCTTGGCGCGGCGTCCGCGCGCCGGTCCGGCCAGCGTACGGGCCGGCCCTACCGCCACGGCCGCACCGGCGTCTGGGGGTGGTACACGCGATACCCGCCCACGTCGGCGACCAGCGCGGCGTCGGCCTGGTCGCCCAGCAGCCGGCGCAGCCGCCGTTCCGCCGCCGAGTCGGCCGCCAGCACGTACCCGGGCCGGTCGGCCCGCCCCACCTGCCGCCAGTACGCGGGATAGCGGTTCTGCCCGGGGGTGAGGTCGCCGTCGAGCACCGCGCACACCACCGCCTCGGCCGTGTTGAAGATCAGCCGGTTGCAGGTCCAGTAGTCCCCGTACACCTCGCGGGGGCCGCCCGTGCGGAGCGTGTCGGCCAGTTCGCGGGCCTGCCGCTCCTCGATCCGGGACGCCCCGGTGCCGGTGGCCGCGAACAGCACGGTGACCACCAGCGTGGTCGCGGCCAGCGCGGCGAGCACGGCGGTGGCCAGCGCGCCGGCCAGGCGGCCGAGCGCGCCGACCGTGCCCCGCCAGCAGGCGACCGCCGCCACCCAGAGCGGCCACAGCACCGCCGGCAGGGAGAGCTGGAGCACCGACAGGTAGCGGGCGTTGTCCAGCGGGCTGGTGGCCGCGAGAGGGCTGCGCACGTACGACAGCAGGGTCAACGCCGCGCCGACGACCAGCGAGAGGTGCACCACCGGGCCGACCCGCTCGCCGCGCGGGGCGCCCGCGGCCCGGCGGTACGCGAGGACGGCGAGCGCGGCGGCGACCACCAGCAGCACGGGGTAGAGCAGCCCGAACCAGCCCTGCCAACGAGCGCAGCCGTCGATCGGGCAGAGGCCGGCGGCGAGCGGCACCCCCTCCAACAGTCCGCCGTCGAGGCGCCGCGACCACGGCGGCGTCGGCCCGGCCTTGGTGCTGATCTCGCGGAACACCGACAGCGAGTCCTCGCCGGGCGGGGCGAGCAGGTTGTCCCGGATCATCGGCGCGATCCCGACGGCGAACCCGGCCAGCAGCAGCACCCCGGCCCAACCGAGCAGCTCCCGGCGGGCCACCCACGCCAGCACCAGCGCGGCCACCGCCAGGTAGGGCAGGATCAGCCAGTCCGACCAGACGGACACCCCGGCGAGCAGGCCGAAGAGCCCGACGGCCAGCCGGCGGTGCCGCACCGTTCCCCGGGCGAGGCCCACCGCGATCAGCAGCATCGCCAGCACCGCGACCTTGACCTCCGGGCGGCCGCCGACCACGGTCAGCTGGTCCCGGACGACCCGTTCCCCGCCGAGCGCCAGCAGGCCGACGATCCCGGTGGCGAACCAGGGCGAGCCGATCCGCCGGGTCAGCCGGTGGATCAGCCAGAGGAAGAGGGCGTAGAGCAGCAGCAGCGGCAGGCGCAGCAGCGGCCAGCCCGGCCCCGCCACCGCGATCAGCGGCGCGGCCAGGTACGACTCCAGCACCCCCATGTAGCGCTGCCCGTAGAGGAAGACCGGCAGCTCGCGGCCCTGCGCGATGTGCAGCGCGGCCAGCCCGAACGTCGCCTCGTCGCTGTTGGAGACGGGCACCGTGTGCAGGGTCAGGACCAGCCGGTAGCCGACCCCGGCGAGCCCGAGCAGCAGCGCCACGAGCGCCGGCCGGTCTAGCTGCGGGCGCCACCGCCCACGCTTGCGCACTGGTTGCGACACGACCAACGCCCCCGTCGTCGTCCCGACCGGAGTGTTTCACGCCGTCGGGGCCGGCCGGGGCGGATCGGCGCAGCGCGGACGATCCGCCGGACCACGGCGGGCATGACGTCGGGCTTCCCGACGGCCGGGGAAGATCGCCTCGCGTGGCCGAGGTGGCCGGGTTGTGGCAGGGTTGCTGGCGTGCCACCCACTGCCGCCGGCCAGTTGGCCGTACCGAACCTGCACCGGGCCGCGCGGATCGAGGACGCCGTGCACTCGCTGGTCGAGCGCCGGCTGCGGCGCACCGGCTGGCGGACGAACGTCATCGCGTACACCGGCTACGGCGCGCCCGGCTGGGTGCGGGTGATGTGCCGGGTGCTGCTGGGTCGGCCGGACACCCGCCAGCGCGGCCGGCTGGAGAAGGTGCGCGGGTGGCGCAGCTTCACCACGCTGCCAGCCAAGCACGTCACGGTCACCATCGAGGCCGGCGGGGAACGGCACGAGGCGCGGGCCGACCGCAGCGGGTTCGTCGACGCCGTGGTCGAGGCGGACCTGCCGCCCGGCTGGGGCTCGGTGCGGATCAGCCTGCCGGACGCCGAGCCGGTCGAGGCGCCGGTGCGCATCCTCGACCCGGAGGTGCGCTTCGGCATCCTCTCCGACATCGACGACACGGTCATGGTCACCGCGCTGCCCCGGCCGCTGCTCGCCGCCTGGAACACGTTCGTCCTCGACGAGCACGCCCGCAACGCCGTGCCCGGCATGGCGGTGCTCTACGAGCGGCTGGTCACCGCGCACCCGGGCGCTCCGGTCTTCTACCTCTCCACGGGCGCCTGGAACGTGGCGCCGACGCTGACCCGGTTCCTGTCCCGGCACCTCTACCCGGCCGGCCCGCTGCTGCTGACCGACTGGGGGCCGACCGCCGACCGCTGGTTTCGCAGCGGGCGGGAGCACAAGCGGGTCACCCTGGCCCGGCTGGCCAAGGAGTTCCCGGACGTGAAGTGGCTGCTGGTCGGCGACGACGGGCAGCACGACCCGGAGATCTACCGCGAGTTCGCCGCCGCCCACCCGGAGAACGTGGCCGGCGTGGGTATCCGCCGGCTCTCGCCCACGCAGGCGGTGCTGGCCGGTAGCCTGCCCACCCCGGCCGGCGAGTCGTCGGCGGGGCCGGTGGGGCAGAAGTGGCTCTCCGCGCCCGACGGCGCAGGGCTCTGGAAGCTGCTGCGCGACGCCGGCCTGGTCTGACGGACCGCCGACCGGCAGCCCTCCGAGCCTGTTTCTGACCGGGCCCCGCCGGGGCCGCACGGCATCGAGCCTGCCCCGCGGGCAGGTACCGCTCGCATCGCACTCATGGCCCCGCCGACTGCAACTACTTGGCAACGCATAATAGTCGAGGTAGTGTGTGCCGCATGATAGCGGCCGGCTCCGGGGCCTCCGACGACGGCGACAGGCAGACGCAGTTGCTGCGTGGCGCCCTCGACATGTGCCTGTTGGCCCTGCTCGCCAGGCGGGCGACGCATGGCTACGAGCTGGTCGGCCGACTTGAGGCGATCGGCATCGAGGGCGTCGGCTACGGCACGATCTACCCGCTGCTGACCCGGATGCGTCGTCTCGGCCTCGTCGTCGACGAGGTGCAAGCCAGCCCGACAGGGCCGCCCCGCAAGGTCTACGCGGTCACCGACGCCGGCCAGGAGCGTCTGGACGCGTGGCGGCGGCAGTGGACGCGGTTCGTCCACACCGTGAACACCGCTCTGACCGACTCCACCTCCGACAGCGCAAGGAGTTGATTGTGGACGCCATCGACGAGGCCATGGTGGCTGCTGAACGGGAATGGCGGGCATGCGGCATTCGTCGCCGGGACCGCGCGGTGCTCGCTGCCGATCTCCGGCTGGAGTTGCGCTCAGCCGCCGCCGACGGTGTCACGCCGGAGCAACTCCTGGGCTCCGACCTTCGGGGGTTCGCGCGACAGTTGGCCGACGAGGCCGGAGTGCAGCGCGTTCGACACGAGTACGCCCGCCTGACGCGGACCGCCCTGACCGGCGCCGTGCTCGGTGCCTGCGTCGGTGCGATCGCGCTTGTCCTCGTGTACCCGATCCTGGTCGCGTGGATCGACGTGCCGCGCGGGTTCCGGATGCCGACCGTGCTGGCGGTCCTGCTCTACTACGGCACCGCAGCCGCGCTCGCCGTCGGCGGCGCGGTCATCGCGGTACGGGCGCGGCTGGGGCATCTGCCACGGATCCGGCAGACCGCGAACGCCATGATCGTGCTGCTGCCGATCGGCGGCGCGATCGCCATGCCGGTCACCATGGGGTTCGCCAGGGCGGTCGGCTACAGCACCCACCCGCTCATCATGGCCATCGAGGCCGCGCTCGTCGCTGCCGCCGTCACGGGTGCCACCCTTGTGGCCCGCAAGTGGTCGCTGCGTGACGGTGGCGGGTACGAAAGGGCGGTAGCGGCGTGAGGCCGGCTCAACGCATTCACGCAGCCTGCTGCGACGTGGTCGTGGGTGTCCTTCTCCTGCTAAGAAGCGGATGAGGAACAGGACGAACTGGGCAGGTGGCCTGACGCTGTGGCTGCTGTTCGGGATTCATGATGATCATGTTCAGCCTGAACCCCGTTGTCCCCTTGGGGGTGCGGCTTTTGTAGCACCTTGGGCCGTGGTCGGGCAGTTCGACGGTGGCCTGCTGCGGGGCCACCTCGGCCAGCCGGGCGGGGCGCCCGGGGCGGCACCGGGGTCGATCTCCAGCATCAGCAGAAACCTCCACTGGTTCGAGGTGGTCGCCAGTTGACGGCAGTGCAGAAGGTCCGGCGCGACTCTCGCGGCGTCAACGCTCTGCTCATGGCAGGGGTCTGCTTGATCGCGAGCGTCCTTCTCGGTGCCTGCGGGCAGACGGAGCCACCGCCGATCAAGGCCGATGACGTGCCGGGGACCTGGTGTTCCGGAAGCGGAGACCTGTTGACGGTGAAGAAGGAAGGTGAATTCGTTCTCACGAAGTTGTCGCATGACTTCTTCACCGTTCTTCACGATGATGACGAGTTCGCCGAAGGGTATGTGCTGGATCGGGATTTCGGTGGCAGGCGGCCTGCGGGCGGACATGGCCGTTGGTCCTATGATGATGCTGCCCGATCGCCCAGCCTCGATCTGGAATTCGAGGTGCTCGGCTCGTCGGCGAATGCAAGGTCTGCCGAGCTCAAAGTTCGCACAGTTGACGGCGATATCGGGCTTTTTGGCTACGACGGTGATCCTGACCAGGGTTATACCGTCCGATTCCTCCGCTGTGAGTAGGGGGCCCACTCCGCCGCTCGATGCCGCTCGATCGGCGGCAGGGTGGTCGGGGGCCAACGGCCTGCGATCGCCCACAGGCTGGGCCGGCAGCCGCACCGTCGGGTGCCGACGTGACCCCGGTCGGTGAAAATCGTGAAGGATACTTGCAAAGCGCCGCGGCAACGCTGAATATCTTTTCGTGCGTAGAGATTATGGTCGATACCTGTCCGGGCTGGCGCTGGTGGCGGCGCTGGCCCTCGGCGCGGCCGTCCCCACGGGCGCCCCCGCCTCCCGTCCCGCCACGCCGGAGACCGTGCCCGTCGCCGCCCAGGCGGCCTGCGTGACCGACCCGGCCACCCCGAAGCGGCAGCTGCGCGGCATGTGGATCGCCAGCGTGGCCAACATCGACTGGCCCAGCCGCACGGGGCTCACGCCCGCCGCCCAGCAGGCGGAGTACCGGGGCTGGCTCGACCTGGCCAAGCAGCGTCGGATGAACGCCGTCGTCGTGCAGATCCGCCCGGCCGCCGACGCGTTCTGGCCGTCGACGTACGAGCCGTGGTCGCAGTGGCTGACCGGCACCCAGGGCGGCAACCCCGGCTACGACCCGCTGGCCTTCATGGTGGCCGAGGCGCACGCCCGCAACCTGGAGTTCCACGCCTGGTTCAACCCGTACCGGGTGGCGAACCACACCGACCTGACCAAGCTGGCGGCCAGCCACCCGGCCCGCAAAAACCCGGGCTGGACCGTCACCTACGGCGGGCACATCTACTACAACCCCGGCATTCCCGCCGTCCGCGCCTTCGTGCAGGACGCGATGATGGACGCCGTCAAGCGCTACGACATCGACGCGGTGCACTGGGACGACTACTTCTACCCGTACCCGGTCAGCGGGGTGGCGTTCCCCGACCAGGCCACCTACGCCCAGTACGGCGCCGGTTTCAGCACCATCGGCGACTGGCGGCGCAACAACGTCAACCTGCTGGTCCGGGAGATGCGTGACAAGATCCGGGCGGCCAAGCCGTGGGTGAAGCTGGGCGTCAGCCCGTTCGGCATCTGGCGCAACGCCGGCACCGACCCGCTCGGTTCGCGCACCAAGGGCCTCCAGTCGTACGACGCGATCTACGCCGACACCCGGCGCTGGGTGCGGCAGGGGTGGGTCGACTACATCGCCCCCCAGATCTACTGGCACATCGGCCACCCGGCGGCCGACTACGCGGAGCTGGTCCGCTGGTGGTCCGAGACCGTGGCCGGCACCGACGTGCAGTTGCTCGTGGGGCAGGCCACCTACCGCGCGGGCGCGTCCGGGCAGGACGCCGCCTGGCAGGATCCGGCCGAGCTGACCGACCACCTCACGCTGAACCGCAGCTACCCGAGGATCGTCGGCGACATCCACTTCAGCGCCAAGGATGTCCGCGCGGACCGCATCGGCGCCGTCTCCCGGACGGCGACCGACCACTACCGCCGGCCCGCGCTGGCGCCGGCCGGGGTGGGCGGCGCCGCGCCCGCCGCCCCGAACCTCACCTCGGCGGTACACGGCACCGGCGGCGTGACCCTGAACTGGCAGCGCGGCGCCACCGGCAGCACCGCCGCGTACGCGGTGTACCGGCTGCCCGGCGACGGTGCGGTCGACGCCTGCGACCTGGCCGACGCCCGCAACCTGCTCGGCACGGTCCGCGCCTCGGGCGGCACCGGGACGTTCACCGACGCCACCGCCGCGGCCGGCTCGACGTACCGCTACCTGGTGACCGCCCTGGACCGGCTGCACCACGAGAGCGCGGCCAGCAACGCGCGGGTGGTTACCGGCACCGGCGGTACGTTCAGCGTGATCGTGGACAACGCCACGGCCGGCGGCTTCACGGCCGCCACCACCTGGGGCACGTCGTCGTACCTCCCGGCGCGCTACGGGGCCAACTACCGGTTCGCCAGCCCGCAGGCGGTCAGCGACCCGGCCTGGTTCACCGCGACGCTGCCCGCTGCGGGCTCGTACCGGGTCGAGGTCTGGTACCCGGCCGACCCCGGCTACAACAGCGCCACCCCGCACCTGGTGGCGACGGCGAACGGGAACGTGACCGCCACCGTCGACCAGCGCAGCGGCGGCGGGCAGTGGCGGGTGCTCGGCACCTACGACCTTGCCGCGGGGACGCGTCAGGTCGTCGGGGTCAGCCGCTGGACCAGCACCCAGGGGTACGTCGTCGCCGACGCCGTCCGGATCACCCGCCTCTGAGCATGCCCGTTCCCCGGGGCGTCCCGCCGCCCCGGGGAACGGGCCGGCCAACGCTAGAGTCGGGCCGACAAATACGTTTCCGTGACCGCGGGAGGGCTCATGCGCCGACGTGTTGCCGCCGGTTCGGCAGCCGTGCTGGCGCTGGCCGTAGGTGTCTCGGGATGTAGTGACGACACGCCACCGCCTCCGCCGAAGACCACCGCCACCGCGAGCCCTTCCGAGTCGTCGGCACTCGACCCTCCGCTGGCCTTCGCCGCGAAGCCGGTCCGGATACCGCTGCCCAGCAGGATGTTCCAGCTCCGGGACGGGGCCGCGTATCTGCTGGACGGCAAGAACGCCCTCGCCGCGTACGACCTGGCCACGGGTGCGCGTCGCTGGAGTGCGCCGCTGGCCGGTCCGCCGGTCAGGCTGGGCAACACCGGGCCGATGATCGCGGAGGTGGACGGCAAGCCGACCGCCTTCGTGACCTATCGGGTGGATATCGTAGGCAGCGGAACGGTTCCCGCCCGCACCGTGCTGCGGGTGGCGAGCTTCGGGCTGGCCGATGGCGCGCCCGGCTGGCAGTCGGATGTGGACGACAGGGGCATCCCCGAGGACGGCAGCCTCGGGGTCGACAAGGTGGTGGCGGCCAGCTCCGACCATGTCGTGCTGTCCACCGACTCGTACGACACGGGCGTCAGCGGCGACTTCACCGCCGTTCTCGACGCCAGGACCGGCAAGGTCCGGTGGACGAAGCCCGCCTTCCAGGCCCGAGCCCTCGACGGCGACGTCGTCGCCGGCATGACTTCCGGAGCGGATGCGCACAGGGTCCCGAGTTCGACGATCGGGCTCGCCGCCTCGGACGGTTCCCAGGTGTGGGCCCACGAGGAGACGAAGCCCGCCGGCAACCTGATCAACGGCCCACTCGGCGGCGGGCTGCTCCAGGTGTACCCGGTGGGCCGCCGCGGCGACGGGCCCAACGGGATCGTCGACATCAGGACCGGTCGCGAGGTCATCCGCCTGGAGACGGGAGGTGGCGCCAGCGTCTGCCGATACGACGACGAGAGCGTCGTCGTCTGCTCGCAGCACCTCGTCAGCCGGACCGGAACCATGGTCGCGTACGACACCACGTCCCACGAGCGACTGTGGCAGGTGCCCGGGAAGGATTCCGGGCGGGAGGCGCCCAAAATCACGGCCGCCCGACGTGGCGTGGTCTACGGATCCACCAGCAACGGGCCGCTGATCCTCGACGCGCGCACGGGGCAGGACAGGGTCACGGATCTCCCCTTCGTCCCCGAAGTCGTCGTTCCGGGCTTCGGGATCGACGTCGAACAGAGGGAGATGACGGTCCATCCCGCGATCGGCTGAGCCTTGCAGCGAGGAGGACGGCCGAGGCGTCTCCGGCGTACGGTCAGTCGCGGCGCAGCCAGAGCACGCCGAGCGGGGGCACCCGCAGCGCGGCCGAGGCGGGCAGCCCGTGCCACGGCACGTCCTCGGCGTGCACGGCGCCCAGGTTACCCACCCCCGAGCCGCCGTAGTGGTGGGCGTCGGTGTTGAGCACCTCCGCCCACGTGCCGCCGGCCGGCAGCCCGATCCGGTAGTCCTCGAGTGGCAGGGCGGAGAAGTTCGCCACGCAGACCAGGGTCGCGCCGTCGGGGGCGATCCGGACGAACGAGACGGTGTTGTTGGCGACGTCGTCGCCGGCGATCCAGCGGAAGCCGGCCGGCTCGGTGTCCTGCGCCCACAGCGCGGGGGTGTCCCGGTAGACGCGGTTCAGGTCGCCGACGAGCCGCTGCACCCCGGCGCGGGCCGGGTCGTGCAGCAGGTACCAGTCGAGGCCCCGCTCCTCGCTCCACTCCCGGTCGTCGGCCAGCTCGCAGCCCATGAAGAGCAACTGCTTGCCGGGATGCGCCCACATGTACGCCAGCAGCGCGCGTACGTTGGCCAGCCGCTGCCAGGTGTCGCCGGGCATCTTGCCGGCCAGGGAGCCCTTGCCGTGCACCACCTCGTCGTGGCTGATCGGCAGCACGTAGTTCTCGCTCCAGGCGTACGCCAGGGAGAACGTGAGCTGATGGTGGTGGTGCTGCCGGTGGACCGGGTCCTTCGACGTGTAGAGCAGGGTGTCGTGCATCCAGCCCATGTTCCACTTGAACCCGAAGCCGAGCCCGCCGTCGGCCGTGGCGCGGGTGACCCCCGGCCATGCGGTGGACTCCTCGGCGATCATCGTCACCCCGGCGTGGTGCTTGTAGACCGTCGCGTTGACCTCCTGCATGAAGGCGATGGCCTCCAGGTTCTCCCGGCCGCCGTGCCGGTTGGGCAGCCACTGCCCCTCCTGGCGCGAGTAGTCCAGGTAGAGCATCGAGGCGACCGCGTCCACCCGCAGCCCGTCGACGTGGAACTGGTCGCACCAGTAGAGCGCGTTGGCGACCAGGAAGTTGCGCACCTCCGGGCGGCCGAAGTCGAAGACGTACGTGCCCCAGTCGGGGTGCTCGCCCCGGCGCGGGTCGGGGTGCTCGTAGAGGGCGGTGCCGTCGAAGCGACCGAGGGCCCACTCGTCCTTGGGGAAGTGCGCCGGCACCCAGTCCAAGATCACGCCGATGCCGGCGGCGTGCAGCGCGTCCACGAGGTGCCGGAACTCGTCGGGATCGCCGAAGCGGGACGTCGGCGCGTAGTAGCCGGTGACCTGGTAGCCCCAGGACCCGCCGAACGGGTGCTCCATCACGGGCAGCAACTCCACGTGGGTGAAGCCCAGCTCCGTGACGTACGCGGTCAGCTGCTCGGCCAGCTCCCGGTAGCTCAGCCCGGGGCGCCACGAGCCGAGGTGCACCTCGTAGACGCTCATCGGCTCCTGGTGCGGCTGCCGCCGGGCCCGCCGCGCCAGCCAGTCGGCGTCGCCCCACTCGTACGTCGAGTGGTGCACCACCGACGCGGTGGCCGGCGGCACCTCCGCGTACGCCGCCAGGGGGTCGGCCTTGTCCCGCCACTGCCCGTCGGCGCCCAGGATCCGGTACTTGTAGCGGGCCCCCGCCCCGACGCCCGGGACGAACAGCTCCCACACCCCGCTGCCGCCGAGCGAGCGCATCGGCCAGCCGTCGTCCGGCGCCCAGCCCGCGAAGTCCCCGACCACCCGCACGCCGCGCGCGTTCGGCGCCCAGACGGTGAACGCCACGCCCTCGTCGAAGACCCGCGCGCCGAGGGCCTCCCAGAGCCGCTCGTGCCGGCCCTCGCCGATCAGGTGCAGGTCCAGCTCGCCCAGCGTGGGCGGGTAGCGGTACGGGTCGTCGTGGATCCGGCCGTCGACCTCGACGCGGTAGTCGAGCACCTCGCCCGCGACCTCCGCCTCGAAGACGCCGACGTCGTGCACCCGCCGCATCCGGTGCCGCTCGCCGTCGACGACGAGGGCGACGTCGGCGGCGCCCCGGCGCAGCGTCCGGACGACCGTCCGCCCGTCGGCCGGGTGCGCGCCGAGGACGGCGTGCGGGTCGTGCGTGGCGCCGGCGATCAACTGGTCCATCGGGCGTCGTCCTTCTGGGCGGGAGCGGTGGGGGCGGTGCCGCCCGAGAGGTCGTCGGGGACGTCTTCGACGGTCAGGTCCGGCGCCGCCTGCGCCGGCGCGGGGCCGACACCGGGGGCGGGTCGCCGCACCGTCAGCACGTGCGCCGGTTGCAGGTACGGGTCGAGGCGCACGGCGTTGCGCTGCCCCCAGTCGTAGCTGGCGCCGGTCAGCTCGTCGCGCACCGTGAACCGGTCGTGCCAGTCGAGGCCGAGCGCGGGCATGTCCAGCGTGGTGTTGCCCCACTGCACCTCACGCGAGTCGAACGAGCAGACCACGAGCACGGTGTTGCCCGTCTCCGGGTCGTGCTTGGACCAGCAGAGCAGCGCCGGGTTGTCGATGTCGTGGAAGACCAGGTTGCGCAGCTGGTGCAGGGCCGGGTTCTCCCGGCGTACGCGGTTGAGCACCGCGATGAACGGCGCGAGGGAGCGGCCCTGCGCCTGCGCGCCGGCCCAGTCCCGGGGGCGCAGCTCGTACTTCTCGTTGTCCAGGTACTCCTCCGCGCCGGGGCGGGCGACGTGCTCGAACAGCTCGTAGCCGGCGTACATGCCCCAGGAGGGGGAGAGCAGCGCGGCCAGCACCGCCCGGATCTTGAACATCGGCGGGCCGCCGTGCTGCAACGACTCGTGCAGGATGTCCGGCGTGTTCGGCCAGAAGTTGGGCCGCATGTAGTCGGCCGCCTCGACCAGCTCCTCGCAGTACGCCCGCATCTCCGCCGCCGACGTGCGCCAGGTGAAGTACGTGTACGACTGGGTGAAGCCGATCTTGCCCAGCCCGTGCATGATCGC